>JAFSRS010000018.1 GCA_017445985.1 Oscillospiraceae bacterium
ATGCGCGCCGCGGGAGGGGCAAGCCCCTCCCGTACAATATTTTATTCAAAGTATAATAAGACGCGGCGAACGGGCAACCATCAACGCCGTCTCCGAAGGCTTGATATTATCTTTTCCACTTTCCAAACAAAGCCAGACCTGCAAGGGCGACGCCCGCCCCTACGATCGCCTTTCCGATCCCATCGCCGCTCGGCTTATTGCTTTCCATTAATTCAACCTGTCTTTGCTGGAGGTCTATCTGTTGTCTTTGTGCCGCAAGCTGCTCCTTTTGCAGCTTTTCCATCTCCCGCTTATGCAAATCATCTTCATAGCAGTTGATCGCCTGCTGCATGGAAAACGCGCGACAGCTTATAACGATTGAGTAGAGGTGATCCAACGCTTCTGTATTCATGTACTTTTGCGGTAACGACAGCTCAGATCCATCCGCTTTTACCGTTTCGAGTTCGGTGTACAGCTCATCCAGGTATTCCTGGCGCTGGCTGATGATTTGATTCCGCTCCCGGCTATGTTTTTCATTGAGATAGGTCAGAACGCATCCTGCAAGAAGCGCGAATCCGACACCGAAAAAAACTGAGCTTCTGCATAGGAGCAATGCCACAAAAGCGATCAAAACCCACCATCCGGCGCTTATCTTTTGCTCCGGTACGGAGTCCCGCGATGAAACCGCTTGATTGATCTGACGGATCAAATCATTGACCTGCTCCACCTGATCGAGCGTCAGTCTGATTCTGTCCGCCAATTCGTAGTTTGGTTCCCGATCGAACGCGGATTGCCGTCCGCGTTCAAAATCTCTGCCAGCTTCATATGCATTCTCAAACCGAAAGCGTACTCCTTCATCTTCAATCACTATTCTCTGTCCGCAGTATGGGCAAAATGAGAATCCGGTCTGCTCCTCAGACAGCGGGGCGTTGCAGCTTGGGCAAACAAGATTTGTGACGCGCATATTTTTTCCCTCAAATCAGACGTAAAAACTTCCGATCAGGGCGACGTTTGTTTGAAATGGATTCCAAGAACATTCGCCCTGTCAACGACGAGACCGATTGTCAAAACTTCATTGTCTGTAACGGTGCCGGGTGGTGTGATTTGAATTGTGACAGTGTCTCCTTCTCGATAAGAGATTGCTTTTTCAGCCTTGCAAGTGAAAACTGCAACAAAATCATTGATATCATTTGATTTTTTACGGTCCACCTCATAAACAGCCCAATCGGTCAAGGTATAGCGCTGTCCGCCGTTGTTGATATCAACTCGAATCGTTGTTCCCTCCGGCGTAAACAGAATGGGGATCGTGATCCTCTGATCCGCAAGCGTACCGGAAAAGCTCAAATTGCTCTCGGAGAGTGCCGGAACAGTCGATCGTTTCGAAAACGAAAACTTCTGTTCCAACTGATAGCTCAAAAATACCGCTTTGTTTTTATTGTGAAGCAGATTGTCTATACTTTGCTTTTCTCCATCGGAGATCGCAAGCTTTTTCGCAAGCGAGAACAACAATTCGCAGTTACGCTGCAGGGGTTCGGAAATCGGCGGCAGCTCCGTCTTTCGGCTGTTTTTGATATATTTATTGTAGGTGTTGACAAGATCGTTTCCATCCTGGTTTTCGATAACATTGTCGATATACGCTTTGTTCCGTGCCTGCTGTTCAGGAACCAAATGCTGGATGTTCTCCTTCAGTTCCTCAAAAGCCTTTTCTAAATACCCTTCTTTGCCGCTCTCATTGTACAGTTCGATCAAAGCCAGAGCGGCATAATAACGGAGCTCCCAATCCTTTTTTGAGATATTGCTCAGGATCGTTTCGATATACTCTGCCGCCGCCTCTTCGTATTTGCTCGCGCTCATGGTTTCCTTCGCGGAGACAATAGCATACTTCATAGACTGAGCCAGCCGTTTGTCATTCCGAAATATGCCGGTATCGCGCGCCTGATACGTGGCGATTGCGGAAAGACAGCCGCTGTAATCTCTGTTTTCATAATAGCTGGCAGCCAGTTCCAGCCAATAATAGCCGAAATACTGATATTTCTCCTGATTCTTTTCCAGCCAGTCCAGTTTTGCGCCCCCACCCATTTTCGTAGTCTGGGTAATATATTCCGAAATATCCTCCTCGCTCAGGGTGATTCCCTCCGGAAGTCCCTGTGCGATCTGTACCATGTAGTTAAACAGGTTGATCCTGCTGTCCAAAAGGGCTTGTTCTTCAGAATCCTCCAAATCCCATTCACGCTGCAATAGCGTCAACTCTTCATCAGATACGTAAGTAAACGCCGACACTTCCTCCAGCGTAGAAAAAGCAAGGTCAGCCAGCGCGGCATAATCCTTATCCATTACCGCGTTGATGATTTCCGACGGGTCTGAAACGACCGAAAGGATCGAAAGCGCATTTTCCTGATCGTTCAGCTGCTCCAATCTTTCCAACATATTGCTGTTCAACCTATATTGCTTGATGGTGTTTAGAATGTGGTTGAAAGCCTCTCTGGTCGTTCCGTCTACTCCCTTCGGTTCAACATCATTTGTCAAGGCATCGAAGGCCGTTTCCAAAGTCAGGCGGCTGCGTCGGGAGGCGTTGATCTCCTGCACCACATAAGCCAAATAGTTCAGCATAGCCATAGAAGCCTTTTGTTCATTGGACAAGCCCGCGACCTCTGGCTCCTCTTCAATGATGGGCTCGATCGGCGCAGACGCAGACATGACAGGCTGCGGTGTGTCTGCTGTCGGTGTGGGAGCGCTTGTAGATTTCACAGACGTGGATTGAGCCTCTGATGAACCGCATGCGGAAAATATGCTCACGCATAAACAGACCGCCAGCAAAATTGAAACAGCTTTGAAACCATTCTTTTTCATTTTTTGTTATCCTCCGTCAGTATTTCTGATTTATGCCACTCGCGTACAGCATCGTCATCGAATACTTATTTTAGAACACAATTTGACTTGTGTCAATAGCATTACGCTTGTTTCACAAGGTTTAAGAATCGCTATTCGCCTCTAAAATATTGGATATGAGGTGATGGAAGTGAAACGGGAGTATAAGTCGTTCTATGAAAAGTTCGGGTTGAACGTTGTGTATTACAGAAAGCGGAAGCGGCTGACGCAGTTAGAGTTGGCTGAATTGGTGGATGTAGACCGCACCCACATCAGCGCGATCGAATTGGGGAACGTCGGCGTTTCCTTTGACGTTTTGTTTCGCTTATGCCAAGTTTTAGAGATCAAGCCGAAGGATCTTTTTGATTTTCGAGACTGACAAATTGATGAGTTCTATGCAGATAAGGACCTGTTGCATGGTCGGTTATGACCGAGCGCAACAGGTCCTATGCTTGATTTCTGGCGGATAATATCCGCCCCTACAAGGAAAACCGACCGCCCGCGCCGTATGGGGCGTGGGCGGTGAATGAACCGGCGGGAGGGGCAAGCCCCTCCCCTACATGATTTTGTTACATCCGCTCCGGGGCGGTGACGCCGAGGATGTCGAGGCTGTTCTCGATCACGCGGCGGGTGCAGTCGGCCAGCAGCAGGCGGGACTTGGCCAGCTCGGTGTCGGCGCCCTTGATGCGGCACTCGGTGTAGAAGCGGTGGAAGCGGGCGGCGAGCTCGGTGACGTAGGAGCCGATCCGCGCCGGGTTGTAGTCCCGCGCGGCGAGGCGGATCTCCTCCGGCAGCAGGGAGAGCTGCTTCACCAGTTCGATCTCCCGCGGCTCGGTCAGGAGGCCCAGGTCGGCGTCCGCCGGGGCGGGAACGGCCATGCCCTCCTCGGAGAGCGCGCGCAGCATCGTGCAGATCCGCGCGTGGGCGTACTGCACGTAGTAGACCGGGTTCTCACTGTCCTGGCGCAGCGCCAGGCCCAGGTCGAAGTCCATCTGGCTCTCCGGCTTGGAGTTGAAGAACCAGCGGGCGGCGTCCACGGGCACCTCGTCCAGCAGGTCGCTGAGGGAGATGGCCTTGCCGGTGCGCTTGGACATGCGGACGACCTCGCCGTCGCGGACCAGGCGGACGAGCTGCATCAAAACGATATCCAGCCGGTGCTCCCCGTCCAGACCCAGGGCGTCGAGCGCGCCCTTCAGGCGGGCGACGTGGCCGTGGTGGTCCGCGCCCCAGACGTTGATGGCCTTGTCAAAGCCGCGCACGTCCAGCTTGTTCCGGTGATAGGCGATATCCGCGGCGAAGTAGGTGTAGAAGCCGTTGGCGCGGCGGAGCACGTCGTCCTTCAGGCCCAGCTTCTCGATCTGCTCGGGCTTCTTCCCTTGCGCCAGCAGCTTGTCCCCCAGGATGCGGGAGGTCGCCAGCCAGACCGCCCCGTCCTTCTCATAGGTCCAGCCCAGCTCGGTCAGCTTCGCGACGCTGTCGGCGACGAAGCCGGAGCTGTGGAGCGCGGACTCCAAAAACCACTCGTCGTACTCGATGCCGTAGCGGGCCAGGTCGGCCTTCATCTTCGGGAGGTTGACGGAGAGGCCGTACTTCGCCATGGCGACGTGACGCTCCTCCACCGGCTTGTCCAGCCAGCCGTCGCCGAACGCCGCGCGGAAGCCCTCCGCCAGCGCCCGGATGTCGTCGCCGTGGTAGCCGTCCTCCGGGAACGCGACCTGATCCTCGCCCAGAAGGAGCTGCTGATACCGCGCGTCGATGGAGGTAGCGAACTTCTCGATCTGGTTGCCCGCGTCGTTCACGTAGAACTCGCGCCAGACCTCGGCCCCGGCGCGGCTGAGCAGCTCGGCCAGCGCGTCGCCCAGGACGCCGCCGCGGGCGTTGCCCATGTGCATCGGGCCGGTGGGGTTGGCGGAGACGAACTCCACCATGATCTTCTGACCGCGCAGCGCGTCGGTGCGCCCGTAGTCCGCGCCCCCGGCGCAGATGGCCCGCAGGACCTCGCCGTACCAGCGGCAGCCCAGGCGGAAGTTCAGAAAGCCCGGTCCCGCGATCTCGGCGCTGTCAAAATAGCTGCCGTCGAGGTCCAGATGGGCCAGCAGCGTTTCGCCGATCTTCCGCGGCGGGCAGCGGAGGGCCCGCGCCGCGGTCATGGCGTGGTTCGCGGCGTAGTCGCCGTTCGCCGTGTCCTTGGGGATCTCCACGGTGCCGCTCAGCACCGCGCCCGCGGGGAGACTGCCGTCCGCCGCCGCGGATTCGTAGGCCTTTTGCAGCAGGGTCCCGATCTGCCGCTTCGCTTCGTCGATCAGATTCATGCCTTCCATTCCTTTTCTCTTACGTTGATATTAAATGTATTCCGGCTCCGGACGCTGGGCTCGAAGGCCAGCTCGTATTCGATCTCCAGATCGCCGCCGTGCTCGTTCAGCGTGCTCCTGACCCTGCGGGTGTCCATGCCCAGCTTGAACACGCCGTATTCCGTCTCGTAGTTGAAGCGCCCCGCCTCGCCCGGGCGGAAGATCATGCGGCTGTTCACCGCGCCCTCGCGGCTGAGGACCACCTCGCCGGGCCGGACCCGGAACACGGTCCAGGTCCCGTCCAGCCCGGTCAGCTCGCTTTCCATATAGCTCAGATCCGCGCCGTCGGGCGTGAAGCGGTACTTGCCCTGGGTGACCAGCTCCGGCCCGACGTCGATCTCTCCGTCCAGGGACTGGCTGCTGCGGATCGTGATCAAAACGTCCTTGTTGTATTCCATATTAAATAATACTCCTTTGCTCCGGCGGCAGCGTCACGCCGTTGCCGCGCCGTTCGGCTGTGATCGGGTGGCCGAGGAAGCGCGCCGCGTTGGCGGCGAAGGCCTCCGGGTCCCCGCTGGTGTAAAAGCGCCGTGTGCCGGTCTTTCGTTCGCTGCGCATCCCCCGCCGCTCCAGCGCGTCCCGCAGGGCCGCCGCCGCGGCGTCGCCGACGGAGATCAACCGGACCTCTGGGCCGAGATAAGCGCGGATCGCGTCCTCCAAAAGCGGGAAATGGGTGCAGGCCAGCAGCAGCGTGTCCGGGGCGAAGGCGCGGATGGGCTCCATCTCCAGCTCCACCGCGCGGACGGCCTCCGGGTCGTCGGGCTGGAAATGCCCGCGCTCCACGGTCTGCACGAGGCTCTGACAGGCCTTCGCAAAGACCTCGACGCCCCACTCCCCCGCCGATTCATGTAAACGCCGCTCGAAGGCGCCGGAGCGGATTGTCGCCTCCGTCGCCGCCACTGCGATGCGCCCGCCCTCGCTGACGCGGAGCGCCTCCCGGCAGGGGGCCTCCAGCACGTCGAAGAAGGGCAGCTCGTACCGTTCCCGCAGCGTGTCCATCGCGTTGGAGCTCACGGTCCCGCAGGCCACGAGGACGGCCTTCGCCCCCTCGCCCGCCAGCAGGCCCGCGTTCCCCAGGGCCAGGGCCCGCAGCTCCGGCAGCGGCCGGGTGCCGTAGGGCGCGTTGGCGCTGTCGCCGAAATAGATCAAGTCCTCCCCGGGCAGCAGGCGTTCCAGCGTGCGCACCGCCGTCAGCCCGCCGAGCCCGGAATCAAAGATACCAATGGGTCTGTCGTCCATAGCTTCGCTCCATGATAAGATAACTTGTATATTGTATGCTATTCGCCGCCCGATTGCAAGGAAAAGTTTTTCAAGTTTTTCCGCATAAAACTGTGGCATTTTCCGAATCATTCTGGTATACTGTAATGACAATAGGCAGCACCGCACAATTCTGGTGCGCGGATCGCGCAGTCAGAATTTTCGTCAGATCGTCTCAAAACCGCAGGCAATACTTTGTGTATTACCGAGGATTTTGGGGCGGTCTGACGGAGTATTATGCAAGCGAGACGTGTACCGAGAATTGTGCGGCGCTGCCTCAATCGAAGGAAGGGGGCAGCGAGCCTTGAATATTGAATTTACCGAGAAAGAATTTCGCCGTCTTCTGGACATGGTCTACATCGGCAACTGGATCCTGAACTCCGCCCGGGGCGACGACCGCTTTGAGGACTACGACGATCTGCAGGAAAAGCTTTTCGCGATCTGCGCGAAGCGCGGGATGCGCGCGCTGGTCACCAGCTATATGGGACACTATTTCCCCTCCAAGGCCTTTGAGGAGGGCGGCATCCACGAGGCCATCGCCGACTACGAGGACGCGGTGTTCTTCGACATTCTGGCCGAGGAGCTGGCGAGGCGCGACATGGTGGAGGAAAACCTCAGCCAGGACGATATGACCGAGCTGACGAACCGGATGAACGACTACATGGACGAATTTGAAAAAAACGGCGTGGACCGCATCGTCGTCGAGGAAGAATAGTCCCGTTTATGGAATTTTGATGCTTTCCGCGCTACAATGCTGATTGTGAAATATTCCGTGCCACACAGGAGAGCAAGACTATGAAGCTGAACAAGGATACGATCTATACGCTCTGGTCCATCGCCATTCTGATCCTGGTTCTGATCTCGATCTTCGCCCTGTTTTTCGCCGCCTGCGCGAAGCAGGAGACGAAAACCAGCTTCGACGTACAGCCCGTCGGGCCCAGCGCGACGATCCAGGAACCGCGGGAGGAAGACGCGACGCAGGTCCCGCAGCAGGCTGAGGAGACGAGCTCCGAGGAGCCCGAGACCGTCCCCACCCGTCTGGAGGAGACCGCGGACGCCGGGCGCGCCTATCTGGACCGGATCACCTTCCTGGGCGACAGCACCACCTACGGCATCGGCTACTATTATGGCCAGGGCTACAGCGAGCTCTGCCCCGACACGCAGATCTGGACGCCCGCCAGCGGGACGCTGACCCTCTCCTACCACTCCATCGCGACGATCGTTTACCCGGAGACCGGCGAGGAGATTAGCATCGTCGAGGCCGCGACCCGGAGCCAGCCGGACATCCTGCTGATCACCCTGGGCGTCAACGGCGTGAGCTTTATGGACGAGGCCTGGTTCATCAGCGACTACACCACGCTGGTGGAGAGCATCCGTCAGGTCAGCCCGGACACGAAGATCATTCTGAACTCCATCTACCCCGTGGCCGCCAGCTACAAGCTGCAGAACGAGATCAACAACGACAAGATCCGCGCCGCGAACGGCTGGATCGAGCGCGTGGCGGAGGAGACCGGCTGCCGCTATCTGAACAGCTATGAGGCCGTGGTCGGCCCCGACGGGAACCTGCCGGAGAGCAGCCACAACGGCGACGGCATGCACCTGACCGGCGAGGCCTTCACGAAGGTCATGCAGTTCATTCGGACGCATGCGCTCGAGTAATGTGCAATGTGCATTGTGCAATGTGCAATTTCATTTTATATAGGAGACAGACAGCATGAAACGAATCGCTTTGGTTTTGGTTTTGGCTTTGGTTGTTGGGCTTTTGACCGGGTGCGGCGGGTCTGTGCGGAATGATGTACCCGCGGCGGACGTCGCTTCGGCGGTGCGGAGCGCTTTGGGGATGGACGATTCGCTCGTCAGCATGGACGGGACCTTTCTCGGGCTGGTCGGCAAGAGTGCGGACGAGATCGGCGAGCATGAGATCCTGGTCTGCAACAGCACGACGATCGACGAGCTCGGCGTCCTGCGCGCCGGAACGATGAGCGCGAAGGATCTGGAAGCGCTGGCGAAGGATTACCTGGCCAGCTACACTGAGAAGCGCTGGCCGATGGTCGAGCTCTACAACCCCGACGAGGAGCCGAAGCTCACCGAGGCCGAAGTGGTCGTCCTGGGCGACTACGTGATGTATATGATCCTCTCCGAGGCCGACCGCGGCGTCGCGACGGAGGCTTTCAAGAAAGCCCTGAAGTAAATACGGTTTTCCTGCGCCCCGACTGCAGCCGGGGCGCTTTTCATGCTTTTGCCCGCCGCTTTTTCGGCCAAGTCTGCGGTTTTTTGCTATTTTCCCCAATCCCGTTCATAATATTTTCATATTTTTATTGACTTTTGTCAAACACTTGTTTATAATAAGTCCGAAAATGCTGCGGAAGGCCGCCGGTCGTTGCGCCGTTTTGAGGGGATGGCAGTCCCATTGAGACGGCACACAGCCGAAGGTCGGAGGCCGAAGCTGCAAGCGATCCCAAGTAAGGGGCCGGAGTTCTTTTGAACCTCAGCCCAAAACCACAACCCAGCAAACAATGAAAAAGGAAAGAGGGTAATTACAGTATGTTTAAGAAACTGACGAACGCAAGCGTCAAAATGGTAGAGCGGCTGCTGCCTGACGCGTTCATTTTCTGCATCATCCTGTCCATCCTGGTCTTCATCCTGGCCATGCCTCTGACCCAGCAGGGTCCGATGGACATGATCAAGCACTGGGGCAACGGCGTGTGGGGTCTGCTGGCCTTCTCGATGCAGATGTCTCTGGTCGCGGTGCTCGGTAACGCCTTCGCTACCGCTCCCGCCATCAAGCGCGGCATCATCAAGCTCGCCGGGATCCCCAAGACCCCGACCATGGCCATCATCCTGGTCACCGCCATCAGCACCGTCTGCTGCTGGCTGAACTGGGGCTTCGGCCTGATCGTCGGCGCGATCCTCGCGAAGGAAGTCGCGAGACGCCGGAACGACACCGACTACCGTCTGCTGATCGCCTCCGCGTACTCCGGCTTCGTCGTGTGGCACGCCGGTCTGTCCGCCTCCATCCAGCTCGACCTGGCCTCCGGCCCGTCCTCCTATGCCGCCAAGGTCGGCGACGCCATCACCTTCATGAGCACCTACGGCCCCAACGGCGACGGTATCATCGACATCGGCCGCACCGTCATGGCTCCCTGGAACCTGATCGTCTGCCTGGTCATCCTGATCGTGATGAGCTTCGTCAACGCCAAAATGCATCCCGAGAAGGACAAGGTCTTCATCGTCGATCCCGCTCTGCTGGCTGAGGAAGACACCTACGTCCCGCCCCAGAAGGGCAAGCGCACTCCCGCCCAGGCGATGGAGAACAGCCCGATCCTGACTTACATCATGGTCATCATCGGCGTCGTCTATCTGGGCTACATGTTCGGCGTCAAGCACGCCGCTCTGAACCTGAACTACGTCAACCTGATCTTCCTGCTGCTCGGCATGGCCTTCCACGTCACTCCCATCCGCTACGTCCAGGCCATCGGCGAGGGCGCCAAGGGCGCCGCGGGCGTTATCCTGCAGTTCCCGTTCTATGCCGGTATCCAGGGCATGATGGTCGGCGTCTCCGCCGCCAGCGGCCTGACCCTCGCGGGTGTCATCTCCAACGCGCTGGTCAGCATCTCCACCTCCGTCAGCTTCCCGGTGTGGGCCTTCATCTCCGCCGGTATCGTCAACTTCTTCGTTCCCTCCGGCGGCTCTCAGTGGGCCGTTCAGGGACCCATCATCATGCCTGCCGGTCTGCGCATGGGCATCACCCCCGAGATTTCCGCCTGCGCGGTCGCCTGGGGCGACGCCTGGACCAACATGGCGCAGCCGTTCTGGGCTCTGCCCGCCCTCGGTGTTGCCAAGCTGTCTGCCCGTGACATCATGGGCTACTGCATCATCGACCTGCTGGTCACCGGTGTCATCATCATCCTGGGCTTCCTGATCGTCGGCTGGACCGGCGTCAGCGCTCTGTCCCCGGCTGATGCCGCCGCCGCTGCCGCGAGCCTGCTCGGCTAAACCGCCACAGACCGCAAGCGTAAGCTGAATTGAACAAGGATGCCCCCCGTTCCGGGGGGCATCTGTTTTAGGAGAACCGCATGGGACTTTTTGATCGCGACAGCTCTCCCCGGCTCGGGGAGCACCGGGAAAAACAGAAACGGGAGGTCCAGCACTACCATCCGCCCCGCCCGCTGAGCTGGCTGAGCTGCGTGCTGCTGCTGATCTTCGCGCTGATGCTGCTCTACTACGGCGGGAGCATCGTGCTGATGCGCGTCGCCGGGACCGAGGTGGACGCCCTCGCCAACACCCGGATCGGCGCGGACGGCGAGCTTGAGCACTTCGAGGTCGTCAGCCGGACGACGATGCTGACCTACACCTACCGGGACGACAAGGGACGGCTGCATGAGAACACCGACAGCCTGACCGACAACGTGGAGGAGTTCGGCGAGACGATCCCCGTCCGCTACTTCCCCCTGATCCCCGGCTGGAGCATGCTGGCCTTCCGCACCCGGGACCTGACGACGCCGCTGCTGTGCCTGTTTCTGAGCGTGGTGCTGCTCTTCACCGGGATCAACCGCCTGCTGTTCCTCCGCCGCAAGGCCCTGGGCCTGCTGACGGAAGAGGAGGCGAAGAAGGAGGAAGAGCACGAGAAAGCGTCCAAGAGAACGAAGGGATAAGGGATAAGGGATAAGGGATAAGGGTTCAACGGGTTACGCGCCCTTTTCCCTTATCCCTTATCCCTTATCCCTTTTCCCTTGTTTTTTAATCGTACTGGATCATATACGCTGTATACCCGTGGTAGGTGACGGGCAGCAGGCTCACCGGGTCGTCGCGCATGTCGTTGTAGCTCCAGCGGCCTTCCTTCGTTCTGTACCAGAGCAGCAGATAGTCCTCGTGGGTGCCGTCCTGGTCGATGGCGGAGGGCTCGCCGGTGTCCCAGACGGCGTACTCCATCGCGTCGCCGGTCACGTAATACCAGTTCCCGCTCTCCCCGCGGTAGGCGCCCAGCCAGACGAAGCGCGCGCCGACGGCCTCCGCCGCGGCGATCACCTTTTGCAGCTCGTCCGCGCTGCGGACCGTCGCCAGGTGTCCGCCCTTTGCCTCGGCCAGGGCCTTTGCCTGGGTCCAGCTCACGTCACCCATCACCAGCTCATAGCGCGGCTCGGGGGTCGGCGTCGGCTCCGGGGTCTCCGTCGGGGCCGGGGTCTCGGTGGGCTCCGGCGTGGCGGTCACGCCGGGCTCCGGGGTATCGGGCACCGGCTCGTGGATGCCGCTGTTCGGGTCCTCCGATGTGATCGGGAACTCGGTCCCGCCGTCCTGGCAGCCTCGCAGCAGCAGGATCAAGGCCACGATGATCACAGCCAGCAGCAGGATCGGCACGATCCAACGCAGGATGCCCGGCTTTTCCGAGCCGCTTTTCCGGAAACGCTCCGCGTCCATGTTCTCGTTGACCTGTCCCTTTTCCTTCTTCGCCTTCGGCTTTTTCTCCTTCGGCTTCGGCGTCGGCTCAAAGCTCTTGTCCACGCTGTAATTCGGCGCCTTGCCGGGCTTCGGCGGCGCGATCACCGCCGCCATGCTGTCGCTCTCCGGCAGGCTGAGCAGCGCCGCCTTGAACGCGCCCGGCGTCGGGTAGCGGTCCTCAGCCTGGAAGGCTAAGGCTTTCAATACGACCTGGGTCAGCGCGGCCCCGGCCTGGGACGGCGCGGGCAGTTCCTTGCCTTTCATCCGGCTTTGCAGCGCGGCGGCCCGCTCGTCCGGCTTGTGCTCCCCCGCCGACGCGAACCAGGGCATGATCCCCTTGTTCAGCGCGGTGTAGAGCACCAGGCCGATGGAGTAGACGTCCGAGGCCGCCGTGGCGGTCCCGCTCCAGAACTGCTCCGGCGAGACGAACTCCATCTCGTCCGGGCTCATGTCCCGGATCTCCACCGTGCCGCTCGGCCCGACGGCGACGCCGCCGTTCACGGCGGTGATATTGCCAGGCCAGACGCAGCCGTGGACGCCGTCCGCGCCGACGCTCTGCTCCACGGCCTCGCACAGGCCGATGGCGAGCGCGACGGCCTCCTTCGCCGTCATGCCATATAAGCCCCCGGCAAGCGTGTTGTCGGGGTCGAAACGCTCTCTTGACATGGTTGCTTTCCTCTCCTGTATGTTTCAAAGGTGATTTTATATTATCATAGCACCCAAACGCTAGTCAACATAATATCTGAACTCCGCGCTTGTATTTTTTTCCATTTGGGGTTATGATTCTGGAAACAGAGTAGACTTGGATTGCAAGATTTTTGCAACATTTTCGCCTGGAGGCACACGATGAATGAGATTTTGATCCTCGGCGGCGGCGCGTCCGGCATGGCCGCCGCGCTCCGGGCCGCGGAGCACGGGACCGTCACGCTGCTCGAACGCCAGCCGCGGCTGGGCCGGAAGCTGCTGGCCACCGGCAACGGGCGCTGCAACCTGACGAACGTCGGAGCCGCGCCGGAGAATTATCACGGCGCGAGCGCGGACTTCGTCAAACCCGCGCTGACAGCCTACCCCCCGACTGCGGTTCTGGACTTTTTCCGTTCCCTCGGTCTGCGGACCGTGGAGGAGTACGGCGGGCGGGTCTACCCCGCCAGCGACCACGCGGGCAGCGTGCTGGACGTGCTGCGGCTGGAATTGGAGCGCCGGGGCGTCCGGGTGCTCTGCGGCGCGGGCGCGGAGGCGCTGCGCCGGGACGGGCGGGGCTTTGCCGTCCTCTGCGGCGGGGAGACTTACAGGGCCGGCCGCGTGATCGTCGCCTGCGGCGGCTGCGCTGGCGGCAAGCTGGGCGGCGTGACCGACGGCTACAGGCTGCTGCAAGCCCTGGGCCACCAGCGGACCGCGCTGCACCCGGCCCTGGTCCCGCTGCGCTGTGACTCCGCCGATCCGAAAGCCCTCAAGGGCGTTAGGGTCACGGCGAAAGCCACAGTTTTTCGGGGCGACGCGCCGCTCCAAAGCGAGACCGGCGACGTGCTCTTCACCGACACCGGACTGTCCGGCACCGCGATCTTCTCCCTCTCCCGCTGCGCCGCCGTGGGCGGGGCCGGACTGAGCGTCTCGCTGGACCTGTTCCCGGAGGACGCGGAGGACGCGATCTATGAGGATCTGAAACAACGCCGGGCGCGCTTTATGGCGCGGCCCGCGAACGAGCTGCTGGTCGGCGCGCTGCACGGGCGGGTCGGGCTGATCCTCTGCCGCGCCGCGGGCCTCTCCGGCGGCGCGACGGCGGAGACGCTGACGGACGCGCAGCTCCGCCGCCTTGCTCGTCTGGCGAAGGACTACCGTTTCCCGATCAGCGGCGTGGGCGGCTTCGACGCGGCCCAGGTCACGGCGGGCGGCATGGATACCCGCGAGTTTGACCCGAACACGCTGCAAAGCCGTCTCGTTCCCGACCTCTACGCCTGCGGCGAGGTGCTGGACGTGGACGGCGACTGCGGGGGCTACAATCTGCAATGGGCCTGGGCCAGCGGACTGCTGGCGGGTGAGCTGCGATGATCCTGCTGCGAAATCTGAATCTAAAGCCCGGAGAGTCGGAAAACCGTCTGCGGAATCTGGCGGCGAAGCGCCTGGGCGTCCCCGTGTCGGCGCTGACGGACTTCCGCATCGTGCGGAGATCCCTCGACGCCAGACGCGGCCGGGCGGTCCACTGGGAATATGCGGTCGCGGTCTCCTGCGCAGCGGAGCGCGAGCTTCTGGCCCGGGGCGTCGGGGAGCCCTGGACCCCGCCGCGCTATGACGTCCCGAAGGTACAGAGCCCGGACCGCCCCGTGGTCGTGGGCTTCGGGCCCGCGGGGATGTTCGCGGCGCTGGTGCTGGCGGAGGCGGGGCTGCGTCCCGTGGTGCTGGAGCGGGGCGAGGCCATCGACGCGCGGACGGAGACGGTCAAACGTTTTTGGGAGACGGGTCTTTTGTCCCCCGAGAGCAACGTCCAGTTCGGCGAGGGCGGCGCGGGGGCCTTCTCCGACGGCAAGCTGAACACCGGGACCCACGACCCGCGGATCCCCTTCGTGTTTGAACAGCTCTGCCGCTTCGGGGCCCCGGCGCACATCCTGTATGACGCGAAGCCCCACGTCGGCACCGACGTGCTGCGCGGGGTCGTCCGGCGGCTGCGGGAGCACGCCGTTTCCCTCGGCGCGGAGGTCCGCTTCTCCACCCGCTTCACCGGCTGGGAGACCGACGAGGCGGGACGGCTCTCCGCCGTTCTGGCCGAGGGGCCGGAGGGCGCGCTCGTCCTCCCCTGCCGGGACCTGATCCTCGCCGTGGGACACTCCGCGCGGGACGTGTTCGAGCTGGCGCGGGACCGGGGGCTCCCGATGGAGCGCAAGGCCTTCTCGATGGGCGTGCGGATCGAGCATCCGCAGGCGGAGCTGGACGCGGCGCAGTACGGCGAGGCAGTCAAAAAATGGAAGCTCCCGCCCGCGGATTACAAGCTGGCGGTCCGGCTGCGGGACGGACGCGGGGTCTACAGCTTCTGCATGTGCCCCGGCGGCTACGTCGTCGCCGCGGGCAGCGAGGCGGGGGGCGTGGTCACGAACGGCATGAGCTATTCGGGCCGCGCCGGAGCGAACGCGAACGCGGCGATCCTCGTCTCGGTGCTGCCGGAGGATTTAGCTGAAAACGGCAACGTTCTCGCCGGAATGGAATGGCAGCGCGAGATCGAACGGGCCTGCTTTACCTATGGCGGCAGGCACTACGCCGCACCCGCGCAGACCGTCGGGGATTTCCTGTCCCGCGTGCCGAGCACGGGGCCGCGCTCCGTCCTGCCGACCTATCGGCCCGGCGTCCGCTGGGGTGAGCTGCGGGAAGCGCTGCCGCCGCTGCTGACGGATTCGCTGGCGGAAGCCCTGCCCCTGTTGGGCGGAAAGCTGCCGCTGTTCCGAAATCCCGACGCGGTGCTGACCGCGCCGGAGACCCGCTCCTCCTCCCCCGTCCGCATCCTGCGCGGCGCGGACCTTCGATCCCCCGTTCTGCCCGGTCTCTACCCCTGCGGTGAAGGCGCGGGCTACGCCGGCGGCATCGTCAGCGCCGCGGTGGACGGGATCCGGTGCGCGGAGGCGGTCATTAAATAATTACAAAAAATCATAAGATAAAATCATACAAAGCGGGTGATTCGATGGAAACAAGATTAACATATGTATTATCTATTTTATTCATTATTGTCGGATTATCTCTACTATTTGGAATACGGTATTACCGCGAAAAAAATAAGCAAATATACAACGAACGCATTCGTTTTGTAAAAGCAAGTAGTAAAAAGCTATCCCAAATCTTACAACTCAATTCCACTTATCATTTTTTTCATTTAGAAAACCCAAGAGTTCTTAAATACACATGTAGGTCAAAAGCAGAATATGATCATTTTGATTATAAAGCATTCTTTCAAAACGACATTGCAAATAATCTTCAGGCTTATCTTGATCTGATTGAGCATGCCAAGCGGAATCTATCTCTATATGCAGAATATATGAACAAATGGGATCAGATTATGTCAACCCATTCTGAACAGGACAGACAGTTATATTTACAGTATGATTATTTTCGTATTATGGAAACGAACTTATGTCAAGATGCCTGTCAACATCCTGTTACTGCTATTTTAGTAATAGTTGAAAAACACTATTCCAGTCCGCAAGGCAGGAACATTTATTCGGAAGCTCAGAGTTTCTCCCACCAAGAAACAATTGACATAGTAAAATCAACTATCAAGAGGATCGAAGAAAAAGGAGAACGTGAACGCACCGCCGCATATCAAAGACAGATGGTAACACCAAAGCTAAGATATCAAGTTCTGAAACGAGACCATTACAGATGTGTAATTTGCGGTGCTGAACAATCGGACGGGGTTAAGTTACATGTAGATCACATCAAACCGGTTTCAAAGGGTGGAAAGACTGAACTAAGTAATCTCAGAACTCTATGTGATCGCTGTAATCTTGGAAAAGGCGCCTCCTACGATCCGGATGGAATCAATTAGGTGTCATTGGAATGATTTCTAGAGTCGGATATCATCTGCCCCGCATAGAGCGCGATCCAATGATCGCGTTGCACCCCACGATACGCTCCAGTTTCGGAATCCGCCCCGCGCTTCGCGCGGTGCGGCGGCGCGATGTGGGCATCGCGCCCTACGGGATCGGCGATTGACACGGCGGGGTGGGCGGCGGATAGCCGCCCCTACATACAATCATACAATTTGATGCCGCCGCATATTTCTTCGCCCGCGCCGCATACACTTCCCTATGAAACGATATCCAATCGGGAAGGAGTCGATGGCAATGACCTACGGCGGAGCGGGCGGCGCGGGGAATGAGAAGCAGGCCGCGCCCGCGCGGCCCAACAATCTGAGCCTGGAGAACCGGCGGGCGCTGAGCGTCAGCGGCGTGGACGACGTGGAGAGCTTCGACGAGCACGAGATCGTGATGCGCTGCGGCGGGACGCTGCTGGTGGTGGGCGGCGAGGAGCTGAGCGTCGGCAAGCTGAGTGTGGAGAGCGGCGAGGTGCGGGTCCAGGGCCGGATCCGCTCCCTGGTCTACGAGGACGCGCCCGCGGGGCGGGGCGGCTTCTGGAGCCGGATGTTCCGGGGCTGACGAATGGAACAAGCCCTATCCGCCCAGCTCCTGCTGTTGGCAGCCACGCTGCTGGTCGGGCTGGGCCTCGGCGCGGTCTACGAGCTGCTGCGGGTCCTGCGGGAGCGCTCTGGTCTCGTTTTCGGCATCCTGCTGGACCTGCACTTTTGCTGCTGCTTTGCCGCGGCGCTGTTCCTCCTGGGCATGGGCCCCGGCGCGGGACGGCTGCGGCTGTACATGCCGCCGCTGGCGCTGTTGGGCGTCTGGCTCTGGGGGCGGCTGTTCGGAGCGCCGGAGCGGAAAATCGTCCGCCGCGCTTTGGACCTCGGACGCCGCGCGCTGGGCGTTTTGCTGCGTCCGCTCCGGCTGCTCCTGCGTCCGTTGAAAAAAATCAGATTTTTTTGCAAAAAGGTCTTTTCTTTTTTCGTGAATTGCGTTACAATGCTTTGGTATAAGTTTATAATAATCCATAATTCCGCAACCGACGACGCAGAAGCGGCAAAGGAGACGGCCTATGAAATTCAAACGCGCCAGCATCTTTACAAAGATCGTGATCCTCGCGCTGATCGTGTACGCCGTGATCAGCCTGATCGGAACGCGCGAGCGCATCACCGTGGCCGAGGCCGACCGGGACGCGTATCAGGCCGAGGTCGACGCCCTGCTGCGCGAGAACGCGGAGCTGGAATATGACATCGAGCACGCCGGCGATGACGAGGTCATCGCGGACATCGCCCGCAGCAAGCTGGGTCTCGTGTTTCCCGGCGAGAAGATCTTATACGACGTGAGCAATTAAATTGGATCGGAAAGCGGCCCCGAACCGGGCCGCTTTCGATATTTCACAGATGAATGGAGGTCTCGTCATGAAGCTTTTCGATATCACCCGCACCCTCCAGGACGCGCCGCTCTATCCCGGCAGCGCCCCGGCGATCCTGCGCCGCCTGAGCGACGCCGCGAAGGGCGAGAGCTGCACCGTCACGCTGATCACAGCGGACAGTCACCTGGGCACCCACGCCGACGCGCCCTGTCATTTTCTTCCCGGCGGCCTGAGCATCGACCGGATGCCAGTGGAATGTTATTGCGGCCCATGCCGCGTCGTCAGCGTTCCGGACAGGGAACTGCTGAGCGTGGAGGATCTGAAACAGCTCGGTTTGGACGGCGCGGAACGCCTGCTTCTGCACACCGGCGGCTGCGTGTTCCTCTGTGAGGACGCGGCGGCCTATCTCGCCGCGCTGCCTGGGCTCCGGCTGGTGGGCACGGACGCCCTCAGCGTCGGCCCCGCGGACGACGAGGCCCCGATCCACAAAGCTCTGCTGGGCGCGGGGATCGCGATCGTCGAAAACCTGATCCTGGACGGCGTACCCGACGGGGACTACATCCTCTTCGCGCCGCCCGCGAAATACGGCGGCTGCGACGGCGCGCCGGTCAGGGCGATCCTGCTCCATGAATAAAAAAAGACCGCGGAAAATGGCGCTGTCATTTTCCGCGGTCCTTTTTATAACTTAAAAAACGTCGAATTTGACCTGCTTCGGCGGTTCCTCCAGCTCCTGCGGGTGGCTGAGGAAATACTTCATGTACTTCATGGAATTGACAAGATAGGCCCCGTCGCAAATGCGCTCGTCCATGCTGACGCGGTAGTCGACGTACTTCCGCTCCACCGGCTGGCCCGTGCGGTCGATCTCCCAGGCGCGGCGCTTGCTGCCAAAGGCCAGGAAGAAGGGCAGGTTGCCGAAATTGTAAATATGGTGATAGACCGGGAGGGTCCCCAGGGAGCCCAGGTCCGTGATGATGAGGCTGCCGTGGAAGGGGCTGGCGTCCAGCAGCGCCTGGGGCAGCAGGCCCACGTAGTCCAGGCTTTTCAGCACCGCCACCGCGAAGCGCAGCAGAAAGCCGGGCAGCTTCATCAGGGTCTCGGCCACGTCCTCGGTGTTGTTGTTCTCGTCCCCCGCCTTGATCTCCTCGATCTTCTCGTTCATCTTGCGGTACACGTCGAAGATCGTGTCCGTCGGCTCGAATATCACTTTAATGGCAGTTTCCTCCGCGTCCACCGCCATCGTTTTCTTGACGATCATCACGACCTCGATATTGTTGCGGGCGTAGATCTTCTGTCCGTTGATGAAGCGGTTCACGGCGGGGCACTGGCTGACGGTGCGGACGTAGGCCGCCAGGAACAGGTGCAGCATCCCCATGCCCTTCCAGTCCGACTTTCTCAGGTCACGGAGCCAATGCTCGATCTCGGATATCTCCAGCGCGTCGGAATACAGATTCGTCGCGTCGTTGCGGTTCTTCATGATGTAGGGGATGAAGCGGTTGAAGGGCGGCAGCGAGCGCAGCAGTCTCCCCTCTTTTCTGTCGCCGAAGCGGCGTCCCTCGTAGGTTCCGGCCATAGATTTTCTCCATATCTCCGGCGTGTCGGCCCTCTGGCCGGGCGCCGGTCTCCATTATTCTGAAAAGCGTACAGTTGTTGTCATTATACAGGACTCAGTGGCGTCTTGCAAGTTTTTTTGACATTTTTTATTTACCTGTATTTTCGTGCTGTTTCACGAAAAAAGCATCATTTTTTGCTTGATATTTTTGCATCATTGCTGTAAACTGTTTGCATCAAAAATGGGCGGAAAGGACCCTTTTTGAAAAGGAAAAGGAATGGAGGGATCACATGTCTTTGGAAGCGATGGACAACCTGGCCAAGGTTGAGGACCGGCTGAAGGCACAGAAGGCGGAAGCAGCCGCCGCTGTGAAACAGGCCGCCGCCGACGCCAAGGCCCAGGGAGAAACCATCATCGCGGAGGCCCGGCAGCGCGCAAAGGAGGAGCTTGCCGAGTTGACCCGCGAAACCGACGAGAAGGCCAAAGCGGCGGCCCGTGTTCTTGCCGAGCAGAGCGAGCAGGAACGGGAAGCCCTTCGGGCCAAATCCAAAACGAAAGAGGAGAAAGCGATCTCCTTTGTCTTGGAAAGGATCGTGAACGGTTAATGGCAATCGTCAAAATGAAACGCCTGCGCGCCATTGCGCTGGCGCCGAAACGGGACGACTTGCTGTTGGAGCTGCAAAGACTGGGCTGTGTGGAGCTCAGTGCGCAGGACGACTACCGTGAGGATGCTGCACTGGAGGGCCGTTACAGCCCCGATCACGGCGATGTGACCGAGTCACAGGCCGCGCGGGGCCTCTTCCGTGACGCGATCGCGGTGCTCGACCACTGGGCGCCGAAAAAAGCGCCGATGCTCGCGCCGAGACCCACCGCCAGCGTCGATCAGCTTCTCGACAAGGCCGACGACGCCCCCCTGCGGGAGCTCGCCGGCGAGCTGGTCCGCTGCAACGACAAGCTCAAATCGCTCGCTTCGGACGAATCCAGAGAAAAACTGCGCATCGAAACTCTGCTCCCGTGGAAGGATTGTCCCCTTCCGCTGGATAGCCCCGGAACCGCCCACGTCGCCGCGCTCTTCGGTACTCTGCCCGTCGGCGCTGACGTGGATACGCTGAGCCAGGAATTCATGAAGGAGCTGGACGGGGCGGTCCAGCTCGACGAGGTCAGCGTAGATTCCTCCGCCCGTTACGTCTCGATCATCTACCTCCGTAACGATACGGAGACCGTGCTGCGGCTGCTGCGCGAGCACGGCTTTATGTCCCCGGCCTTCGGCGACGCGAAGGGCACGGCACAGGAAGGCATCGCCGCCGCGGAGGCCGCCTTGAAGTCCTGCGCCGAGCAGCGCGAGGAGGTCCTCAGGCAGATCACTCTGCTGGGTGAGCAGCGCGACCGCCTGCAGTTGGCCTATGACCGCGCCGAGCAGGTGGCGGCCCGGGCCGAGGCGGCGGAAAAGCTGCTGCGCGGCGAGCACACCCTGCTGCTGAGCGGCTGGTGCCCCGCCGAGCGCGAGGCCGAGGTCGCGAAGCTCTTCGACAAGTACGACTGCGCCTATGAGTTCCTCGAGCCGGAAAAGGACGAGTACCCCGAGGTCCCGGTCAAGCTCAAGAGCGGCCGCATCAGCCGCGCCCTGCAGACCGTCACCGACATGTACTCTCTCCCCGCCTACGGCACGGTGGACCCGAACCCCCTGATGGCGCCCTTCTTCATCTTCTTCTACGGCATGATGATGGCGGACATGGGCTACGGCATTTTGATGATCGTCGCCTGCCTGCTGGTGCTGAAAAAGAAGAAGCCCGCCAACACCAACTTCTGGGAGCTGTTCCTCTGGTGCGGCATCTCGACCTTCCTCTGGGGCATCCTCACCGCCGGCTTCTTCGGCGACGCGGCCACCCAGATCTATCAGATGTATCATCCCGACGTGGACCTTGCGGGCAAAACGATCTGGTTCTGGCAGCCTGTGATCGATCCGCTGAACAAGGCGCTGGAGCTGCTGATCGGCTCTCTGGCCCTCGGCGTGATCCAGATCTTCACCGGCATGGCCGTCAGCATCCACCTCAAGGTCAAGCAGGGCGAGGTCATGAGCGCCATCATGGACGAGGTCGCCTGGTACGTGATCTTCGCCGCGGGCGGCATCGGCTTCCTGACCGGCCAGATGAAGATCGCGGCCATCGTGATCATCGTCGTGCTGGTGATCTCCGGCGCCTACGGCAAGAAGGGCTTCGGCATGGTCACGGGCATCTTCGGCTCCCTGTACAGCCACGTCACCGGTTACTTCAGCGACATTCTGTCCTACTCGCGTCTGATGGCCCTGATGCTGGCCGGCGCGGTCATCGCCCAGGTCTTCAACAAGCTCGGCGCGATCACCGGCGGCATCGTCGGCTTCCTGATCATTTCCATCCTCGGCAACGCGCTGAACCTGGGCCTGAACCTGCTGGGCTGCTACGTCCACGACATGCGTCTTCAGTGCCTCGAGTTCTTCGGCCGCTTCTATCAGGACGGCGGCAAGCGCTTTGAACCCCTCGCGATCAAAACAAATTACGTCGATATCGACAATCATTAATTAGGAGGAAACATACCATGGAAAACATTTTTCAGTCTTTTGGCGGACTCGCTATGGCGCTGCTGGGCTCCGGCCTGGCCGTCGGTCTGAGCTGCGTTGGCTCTGCGAAGGGCACCGGCATCGCCGGTGAAGCCGGTACCGGCCTGCTGAGCGTCGATCCCAGCAAATCCGGTAAGGTCATGGTCCTTCAGCTGCTCCCCGGTACCCAGGGTCTGTACGGTCTGGTCGTGTGGTTCTTCGCCCTGATCAAGATGGGCGCCACCGGCGGCATGGCGGCGCTGGCCGGCATGGACATCGCCACCGGTATGCAGTACTTCGTCGCCTGCATGCCCATGGCTCTGGGCGGACTGCTCTCCGCCATCGCGCAGGGCAAGGTCGCGGCCGGCTCCATCAACATCCTGGCCAAGAAGCCCGATGACTGGTCCAAGGGTCTGATCCTCTGCGGTATCGTCGAGTTCTACGCCATTCTGAGCCTGCTGGCCAGCATGCTGATGCTGATCTGGATGTAATCAGAGTTAGGCGGGATTCGATATGACCGGAATTGAGAAAATCATCGCCCGGTTGGAATCGGAGGCGAACGCCGAGCTGGAGGCCATGCGGTCACAGGCCAAGGCCGAAAACGACGCGGTCCTGGCCGAGTATCGTGAGAAAGCAAACGCCGAATACGAATCCAACATCAAATCGGGCAAAGCGGCCTGCCTGCTGCGCGGCGAGCGGCTGCAGAGCGCCGCGGAGATGGAGGCCAAGAAGCAGCTCCTGAGCTGCAAGCAGGAGCTCGTGAACACCGTGTTTGACCGCGCGGTGGAGGAGATCTCCCATCTCCCCAAGGATCAATACGTCGCCTTCCTCGTCAAGCAGGTCCTCCAGGCCGTGCAGACGGGCGACGAGGAGCTGATCTTCAACGCCAGAGACGCCAGAAAATACGGCGCCGACGTGATCTGGACCGCCAACGCCAAGCTCGGCAAGAAGGGCAACCTCAAGGTCTCCGAAGAGAACCGCGAGATCCCCGGCGGCGTGATCGTGAAGCGCGGCAACGTCGAGGCCAACTGCGCCGCGGACATCCTGGTGCAGCTTCGGCGCGCGGATCTGGCTTCTCAGGTGGCGGAGATCCTGTTCGCCTGAGAAACGGGGTGACAGGATTTGGCAAAGAAGCTGAAAACCAATGATTACGTAGCTCTGTCCGCCTATCTTCGGGCGAAGGAGGCCCGCCTGCTGAGCCATGAGGCCATCGAGCGGATGCTGGCTGAGCCCAACTTTGCCGAGGCTGCCCGCGCGGCGGCCGACGCGGGCTACGCGGATATGAGCGAGCTGGACGTGGCCGGGATCAACGCGGCCCTGGACGCCAGACGCCGCGACGAGATCGACGAGCTGCGCCAGATGCTCCCGGACAAGGATCTGCTCACGCTGGTCAGTCTGCAATTCGACTGCCACAACGCGAAGGTCCTGGTCAAGAGCGAGGGCGACGAGGCGAAGGCCGAGGCCCTGTGGTCCCCCGCCGGGATCTACACCCCCGACCAGCTCCGTGAGGTCTACGCCAGCGAGTTCGGCGCGGGCGAGCTGACCGCCGACTTCGCCGACGCGATCCGCGAAGCGAAGCTGACCCTGGCCCGCACCGGCAATCCGCAGATCGCGGACTTCCTGCTGGACAAGGCCTATTTCGCCGAGCTCCTGGAGCGGGCGAAGGAGACGGGCCGCAAGTTCTTCCTGGACTACGTGAAGGCCCGCATCGACAAGGTGAACCTCCGCAGCCTGCTCCGCACGCTGAATTTGCCCCGCCGCGGCGAGCTGCTGGCCAACTCCCTGATCGACGGCGGCAATATCGGCCTGGACCAGATGCGCGATGCCGCGGCCACCAGAGAAGATACGGAGAAGCTTTTCGCCCCGACGATCTTTGCCGCGGCCGCTTCAATGTCCGACATGACCGAGTTCGAGAAGGCCGCGGACAACGCGGAAAAGGATTTCGTCACCTCCTGCGCCCTGATCAGCTTCGGCCCCGAGGTCGTGCTGGAATACATCAGCGCGCTGGAGAACGAGATCATGAGCCTGCGCATTCTGCTCACGGGCAAGCGCATGGGCATCGACGCGGACACGCTCCGGGAAAGACTGAGGGAGAGCTATGTATAAGATCGCAGTAATCGGCGGGCCCGACAGCGTGATCGGGTTCCGCGCCCTGGGTCTTGACGCCTACCCCGTCAGCAGCTCTCACGAGGCCAAGCAGACCCTGCGCGAGATCACCAAGCCGTCGAACGACCCCTACGTCATCATCTATCTGGAAGAGACGCTGGCCGAGCCGATCCTCGACGATATCAAAAAGTATAACGAGCTGCCGACTCCGGCGATCATCCTGATCCCCGGACGCGACGGCCCCATCGGGATCGGACAGAACGCCCTGCAGCAGGCGGTGGAGAAAGCCGTCGGCACCAATATTTTGTAAGGAGTTCCGCGTAACGACCCGACAGAAGCAGACAATAGTGAATAGTTAATAGTTAATAGTTAATAGTTGAGGTGTCGCTTCGCGACGATTATTAAATGATTAATCCCCGCAGGGGATACCACAACTATTCACTGTTCACTATTCACTATTAACTGATTTCTCCGGTTCGTTTACGACTGAAGAAAGGAAGCTATATGAGTGGAAAAGTAGTCAAAGTTGCAGGTCCGCTTGTCGTGGCGGAGGGCCTGAGCGACGCCAACGTCAGCGACGTTGTGCGCGTGGGTCCTCAGCGCCTGATCGGCGAGATCCTGAACATGACCGGCGACAAGGCGGACATCCAGGTCTATGAGGAGACCGGCGGTCTGGGCCCCGGCGCCGACGTCATCACCACCGGCGCCCCCCTGAGCGTCGAGCTGGGCCCCGGTATGCTGGAGGGCATCTACGACGGCATCCAGCGCCCCCTGACGGAGATCCGCGACCTGATCGGTCACTCCATCGCCACGGGCGTCGACGTGCCTGCCCTGAACCGCAAGAAAAAGTGGGAGTTCACCGCCACCGCGAAGGTCGGCGACAAGGTCGTCGGCGGCGACGTGCTCGGCACCGTGCCTGAGACCCCCACCGTGCTGCACAAGATCATGGTCCCGCCCAAAATGAAGGGCACCATCACCAAGCTCGAAAGCGGCAGCTACACCGTTCTGGACACCATCGGCACCCTGAAGCTGGACAACGGCGAAGAGGTCCCGCTGAAGATGATGCAGAGCTGGCCCGTCCGTGTGGGACGTCCCTACAAGCGGAAGTTCCCGCCCGTCACCCCGCTGCAGAGCGGTCAGCGTATCGTCGACACCCTCTTCCCCATCGCCAAGGGCGGCACCGCGGCCATCCCCGGCCCCTTCGGCTCCGGTAAGACCGTCATGCAGCACGCCCTCGCCAAGTGGTCCGACGTGGACATCGTGGTCTACATCGGCTGCGGCGAGCGCGGCAACGAGATGACCGACGTTCTGAACGAGTTCCCCGAGCTGGTCGACCCGCACACCGGCTATCCTCTGATGAAGCGCACCGTGCTGATCGCGAACACCTCCGACATGCCCGTGGCGGCGCGTGAGGCTTCCATCTACACCGGCATCACCATCGCCGAGTACTTCCGCGACATGGGCTACCACGTGGCCGTCATCGCCGACTCCACCTCCCGCTGGGCCGAGGCCCTCCGTGAGATGAGCGGCCGTCTGGAAGAGATGCCCGGCGAAGAGGGCTATCCCGCCTACCTCGCCAGCCGTATCGCCCAGTTCTATGAGCGCGCCGGCATGGTCGAGTGCCTTGGCTCCGACACCGAGCGTACCGGCTCCGTCACCGCCGTCGGCGCCGTGTCGCCTCCGGGCGGCGACCTGTCCGAGCCCGTCTCCCAGGCCACCATGCGCATCGTCAAGGTGTTCTGGGGTCTGGACAGCGCTCTGGCTTACGCCCGTCACTTCCCCGCCATCAACTGGCTGAACTCCTACTCCCTGTACCTCGACTCCCTGAAGCCCTGGTATGAGGAGAAGTTCCCCGGCTTCATGGCGAACCGCGACAAGGCCATGGCCATCCTGCAGGAGGAAGCCAGCCTGAACGAGATCGTGCGTCTGGTCGGCGCCGACTCCCTGGCCGCGCCCGAGCAGCTCACCCTGGCCACCGCGAAGATGATCCGCGAGGACTTCCTCCAGCAGAACAGCTTTGTGGACATCGACTCCTACAGCGAGACCGAGCGGCAGTTCATGCTGCTGGGCATGATCCTCGACTGCGACAAGCTCAGCCGCGAGGCCATCGCCCAGGGCACCCCGATTGAGAAGCTCCGCAACCTGCCCGTCAAGGCCCAGATCGGCCGCGCCAAGAGCGTGCCCGCCGACCAGTACAAGGCCGTCTACACGCAGATGTGGAATGACCTCAAGGCCCAGATCGAACAAGCGAAGCAGGGAGGCGACGACGAATGATCAGAGAATATCAAACCATCCATGAGATCGCCAGTCCTCTGATGATCGTGGATCAGGTGGAGGGCGTCACCTTTGACGAGCTCTGCGAGATCCAGCTGCCCGACGGTTCTCTCCGCCGCGGCAAGGTCCTCGAGGTCGACGGCGACCGCGCCGTGGTGCAGCTCTATGAGAGCGCCGCGGGCATCAACCTGGCCCAGTCCAAGGTCCGCTTCCTCGGCAAGCCGCTGGAGCTGGCGGTCAGCGAGGACATGCTGGGCCGCGTCTTCAACGGCATGGGCCTGCCCATCGACGGCGGCCCGGAGATCCTGGCGGAGGCCCACCTGAACATCAACGGCCTGCCTCTGAACCCCTCCGCGCGCGCCTACCCCGCCGAGTTCATCCAGACCGGCGTCAGCTCCATCGACGGACTGAACACCCTGGTCCGCGGCCAGAAGCTGCCGATCTTCTCCTGCTCCGGTCTGCCCCACGCCAACCTGGCCGCGCAGATCGCCCGTCAGGCGAAGGTGCTGGGCGACAGCGGCAAGTTCGCCGTCGTCTTCGCCGCCATCGGCATCACCTTCGAGGAGAGCGAATACTTCGTCCAGGAGTTCAAGCGCACCGGCGCCATCGACCGTACGGTCATGTTCTCCAACCTGGCCGACCAGCCCGCCATCGAGCGGATCGCCACCCCGCGTATGGCCCTGACCGCCGCGGAGTACCTGGCCTTTGAGAAGAACATGCACGTGCTGGTCATCCTGACCGACATCACCAACTACGCCGAGGCCCTCCGTGAGATCTCCGCGGCGAAGAAGGAAGTCCCCGGCCGCCGCGGCTATCCCGGCTACCTGTATACCGACCTGGCCACCATGTACGAGCGCGCCGGCCGCCGTGTCGGTCTGCCCGGCTCCATCACCATGATCCCGATCCTGACGATGCCCGAGGACGACAAGACCCACCCGATCCCCGACCTGACCGGCTACATCACCGAGGGTCAGATCATCCTGAGCCGTGAGCTCTACCGCCGCGGCATCATCCCGCCCGTGGACGTGCTCCCCTCTCTGAGCCGTCTGAAGGACAAGGGTATCGGCCCCGGCAAGACCCGCGAGGACCACTCCGGCGTGCTGAACCAGCTCTTTGCCGCGTATGCCGCCGGTAAGGACGCCAAGGAGCTCATGACCATCCTGGGCGAGAGCGCCCTGAGCGACACCGACAAGCTCTACGCCAAGTTTGCCGACGCCTTCGAGCAGCAGTTCGTCGGCCAGGGCAACGAGACCGACCGCACCATCGAAGAGACCCTGGACCTGGGCTGGGAGCTGCTGAGCATCCTGCCCGAGGTGGAGCTGAAGCGTATCAAACCGGAGTTTATCGAGAAGTACCACCCGGCCCACAGATAAGGGGGGACCGATATGGCGAAAAAAGCAGTCACCCCGACCCGCATGGTACTGAACCAGCTCAAGGTCCGCTTGAAAACCGCCATCCGCGGCCACAAGCTGCTGAAGGACAAGCGCGACGAGCTGATGCGCCAGTTCATGGACGTGGTTCGGAAAAACAAGGTCCTCCGCACCCGCGTCGAGGAAGGCTTGACCGAAGCCTTCGGCGCACTCACGGTGGCCGGCGCGGTGATGAGTCCGGAGATGCTGGGCCAGGCGCTGATGTATCCCCGCCAGAGCGTCAGCCTGGACATGAGCTTCAAGAACATCATGAGCGTCAACGTGCCCCAGTACACGTTCAGCACCTCCGCCGCGGACCCCGCCGACATCTACCCCTACGGCTTCACCCAGACCAGCGGCGAGCTGGACAAGGCCATGCAGAGCCTCAGCCGCGTGTTTGAGGACATGCTCGAGCTGGCCCAGGTGGAGAAAACCATGCAGCTCCTCGCCGAGGAGATCGAGCGCACCCGCCGCCGCGTCAACGCGCTGGAGTACGTCATGATCCCCGAGATGCAGGAGAACATCAAGTACATCTCGATGAAGCTTGCCGAAAACGAGAACTCCACCAAGGTCCGCCTGATGAAGGTCAAGGACATGGTGCTCAAGGAAGCCATCGAGGAGCGCAGAGCCAGAGAAGGCCGGATCACGGAAAATCTGGGATAAGCGCGAAATAACCCTATATACGAAAGGCAGCGCCCGGTTGGGCGCTGCCTGTTTGTTTGACGTATGCCGTTTGTCACCCGACCGCCGTTTTCAAGAACTCCCGGACCACGTTCACGTCGAACACGCGCTCATGGCCGCGGTCCTGATACAGCCGGAAGGTGAAGCGCGGATCGTCCTGGAACTGCTCCAGGTATTTATCAAAGCCGAGATTGGACGGAACGAGGTTGTCGTCGGCGCTGTGGACGATCAGAACGGCGGCGGTGGAGTTCTTGAAACCGTCGGAGGCGGAATAGTCCGCGTTCTTCCCGAACTTGATCCATTCATAGAGCGACAGATAGGGGATGAACACCTGTATGACCGACCCCAGGAGCTGCCGCCCCTGCTCCTCCAGCAGGTCCAGAGAATTGTCGAAGCCCGCCAGGGAGATCACCGCGCGGACGTGCGGATGCGTATTCAGGACGCTGCCTGCCGCGTAGCCGCCCCAGCTGTGGCCCAGCAGGACCAGCGGACGCCCCGGCTTGAGCTTCGTCACGTGGTCGATCGCAAAGGCCAGGTCGATGCTCCCCTGCGGGAGGCCCCAGGTGGATCTGCCCTCGCTCGCGTCGTAGCCGGTGGCGTCGTAGGCGTAGACCAGGTAGCCATCGGAGGCCAGCGCATTGATCACGTCGAGGTAGGCCCGCCGTCCGACGCCGTTTCCGTGGGCCAGGATCACGACCGCCCCGCGCTGGGTCACGTCCCTGGAGTAAAAAGACCCGTCCAGCGTCTGATCCATATCGGAAACGAAGGGCGCCGGCTCCTCCCGCAGCCCCGGATAGGACGAGACGTACTGCGTCGCCGCGCCGGAGGTCTCCACGTGGTGGAAGAAGTTCTCCTCATACAGAAAGATCCCCATGCACATCGGCAGCAGAAAGGCCGAGAGCAGCAGGTCGCTGCAAAGGCCGAGCCAACGTCCCTGTCTCCCCTTTTGCCGGAATGTCAGCAGCCCGACGACCAGCTCCGCAAGGGCCAGCGCGCAAAACACGGCGACGCCCGCCATTCTCTCCAGAAGCGCCGAGCGCCAGGCAAGCGCCGCGAATCCGATGAAAGGCAAAAGCTGTGACAACAGAATGGCAGCGACGTAGAGCCGTTGTCCGGTCCGTTTTTCCTCTTTCAAGTCCCACGCCTCCAAGCATGATCCATTCTGCCAGGATTATAACACCGTTTCCGCGCGTTTGCAAGCAAGGGATTCGGGACGTTCCTCACGATTCTCGCTCTTGCCTTTTTCTCCCCGCCGTGCTACACTGACAGCGATCATACAGATAAACGGAGGTATTCCTATGCCCTCTCCCACGCTTGTCGTCATGGCCGCCGGAATGGGGAGCCGCTTCGGCGGGCTCAAACAGATCATGCCCGTGGACGACGCCGGACATCCCATCCTGGACTTCTCCCTCTTCGACGCCTACCGCGCCGGGTTCCGGCACGTGGTCTTCGTCATCAAGGAGGCCATCTCTGAGGATTTTAAAAACGCCGTCGGATATCGTATGGAGGATCATTTCCACGTGAATTACGTCTATCAGGAGCTGTGGAAGCTCCCGGTGGGTTTCCTCGCGCCCGAGGGCCGTACGAAGCCCTTCGGCACCGGGCACGCGGTGGCCTGCTGCCGCGGCGTGGTAGACGGGCCCTTTGCGGTCATCAACGCGGACGACTTCTACGGCGCGGAGGCTTTTAAAACGATCTACGACTTCCTCGCGGCGGAGCGCGCGCCCTCTGAGTTTGCGATGCTGGGCTACGTGCTGCGCAACACCGTGACGGAGAACGGCAGCGTCGCGCGGGGCGTCTGCACGATCGAGAACGGCTATCTGAAAACCGTCACCGAACGGACGCAGATCGAGCCGCGGGGCACCGCAGCGGTCTACGTGGAGAACGGCGTGGAACACGCCCTCACCGGCGACGAGACGGTCAGCATGAACTTCTGGGGCTTTCCGCGGGAGCTGCTGGACGAGCTCTGGGGGCGTTTCCCCGCGTTCCTGACCGAAAACCTGAAAACGAATCCGCTGAAATGCGAATACTTCCTCCCCTCCGTCGTCAACCAACTGCTCGACGAGGGCAAGGCGACGGTACAGGTCCTCCCCTGCAAAGAGCTTTGGCACGGCGTGACCTATCAGGCGGACCTGCAGAGCGTGCGGGATGCCGTCGCCGCGCTCTACCGCGAGGGCGTGTACCCCGAGCGGCTCTGGGAGGCGCTCAAATGAAGCGTGGCGGCATCGTCCGCAGCGTGGACGAGCTGGGCCGGATCACGGTCCCGAAGGAGCTGCGGGACAGCCTCGGCTGGGAACCGCAGACCCGGGTGGAGTTCGTCGTGGAGGGCGAGGAGGTCCGCCTCCGCCGCTACGCGACGGGCTGCGCCTTCTGCGGGGAGGAAAAAAGTCTGCGCACGTTCCGCGATAAGCCCGTTTGCGCCCGCTGTCTGCGGGAATTGAAAAGCCTGTTTTAATGATGCAGCACCGCGCAATTCCGTTTGGAATTGCGCGGTGCTGCATATATCTGCGGCGCAGCCTTCCCTCACTCGCTGTAGCCGAAGTTGCGGAGCTGCACGGCGCTGTCGCGCCAGTTCTCCTTGACCTTGACCCAGGTGGTCAGGTAGACCTTCGTGCCCATGAAGCGCTCGATGTCGCGGCGGGCGGCCTCGCCGATCTGCTTGAGCATCGCGCCCTGCTTGCCGATGATGATCCCCTTGTGGCTGGCCTTCTCGCAGTAGATCGTCACATCCAGGTCGATGATCCCATCCTCGCGCTCGGAAAAGCGCGTCACCTCCACGGCGGTGCCGTGGGGGATCTCTTTATCCAGCAGCCGGAGCAGCTTCTCCCGCACCAGCTCGGCGCAGACCTGCTTGTCCGGCTGGTCCGTGTCCACGTCCTCCGGGAAATAGGCCGGGCCGGGCACCGCGTACTTCTCCATCTCCCGGAGCAGCTCCTCCGTACCGTTTTTCCGCATCGCGGAGATCGGCAGGATCGCGTCGAAGTCGTAGACCGCTGAATAGGCCGCCATGACCGCCAGCAGCGCGTCCTTCTCCACCGTGTCGATCTTGTTGATGACCAAAATCGCCGGACAGCCACTCTGTTTGATGCTGTCGATCAGGCCCTGCTCCTGGGGACCCACGGCGGGGATCGGCTCCACCACCAGGACCACCAGCTCCACGTCCGGGATGCTCTCCCGCACGACGTTCACCATGTAATCCCCCAGCTTCGTCCGGGGCCGGTGAAAGCCCGGCGTGTCCATGATGACGAGCTGGGTCTTCGACGCGGGCCGGTTCACCACGGCGGTGATCCGGTTGCGGGTGGTCTGGGGCTTGGCGGACACGATCGCCAGCTTCTGCCCCGCCAGCGCGTTCGTCAGCGTGGACTTGCCGACGTTCGGGCGGCCGCAGATCGTGACCATCGCAGTCTTCTCTATCGTCATATCGATTCCTCCCAAGTGAATAGTGAAGAGTGAATAGTGAATAGTTGTGGTGTCGCTTTGCGACTTTTTGAAATAATCCCCGAAGGGGATACCATAACTATTAACTATTCACTATTCACTATTAACTGACGCATGATCGCCTTCTCCCGCTCCCGCATCGCGCGCTTTCTCGGCCCCTCGTCCAGGTGGTCGTAGCCCAGCAGGTGCAGGACGGAGTGGACAGTCAGGTAGCTCAGCTCCCGGTCAAAGCCATGGCCGAATTCCTCGCCCTGGGCGGCGCAGCGGTCCAGATCCAGCACCATATCCCCCAGCAGCAGCGCGTCGTGCTCATAGTCCAGCTCACAGAGCTCAGGGTCGAACGCCCCCTCGGTCTGCTCGCTCATGGGAAAGCTCAGCACGTCCGTCGGCGCGTCGATCCCCCGCTGCTCCCGGTTGATGGCGTGGATCCCGTCATCGTCGGTTAACATAACGTTGACGACGCAATCCTCTTTCACGCCCTGCGCCCGCAGCGCCGCGCGGATCGCCCGCCGGACCAGCTTCGCCGCCTCCGGATACCCAAGCCCCCGTTTCTCCCGATATACGGAAATCGTGTGCATAACTCCTGACTCCTAACTCATAACTCCGAACTATTTCCGCCGCGTCCCCCGCTGCGCCGCGGGCGCGTGCTTCGCCTGCCGCCGCTCCTCGGCCTCGGCCTTCTTCTCATAGGCCTCGATGATCCGCTGGACCAGCACGTGCCGCACCACGTCCGCGCTGGTCAGGCGGCAGATCGCGATGTCGTCGATCCCCGCCAGCACCCGCATGGCCTCCTTCAGACCGCTGGGCTTGTCCCCCGGCAGGTCGATCTGGGTCACGTCGCCGGTGATGACCATCCTGCTCCCGAAGCCCATGCGGGTCAAAAACATCTTCATCTGCTCCCGGCTGGTGTTCTGGGCCTCGTCGAGAATGATGAAGCTGTCGTCCAGAGTCCGCCCGCGCATGTAGGCCAGGGGCGCGACCTCGATATTCCCGCGCTCGAGATAGCTGTTGTAGGTCTCGGCCCCGAACATGTCGAAGAGGGCGTCGTAGAGCGGGCGGAGGTAGGGGTCCACCTTGCTCTGCAGGTCGCCGGGCAGGAAGCCCAGCCGCTCCCCCGCCTCCACCGCGGGGCGGGTCAGCACGATGCGGTTGACCTCCTTCGCCCGGAAGGCCGCGACGGCGGCGGCGACGGCCAGATAGGTCTTGCCCGTGCCCGCGGGGCCGATGCCCAGGGTGATCGTATTCTTGCGGATCGCCTCGCAGTAGCTCCGCTGGCCCAGGGTCTTGGCCTTGACCGGCTTGCCCTTGGCGGTGACGCAGATCACGTCCTCCGCCAGCTCGCCCAGCTTGGCCTCCCGGCCCTCGCGCACCAGATTCAGCACGTAGCGCACGCTCTGCTCGTCGATGCGCTCGCCCTTGCTGGCCAGGCTCAGCAGCCCGTCCACCGCCCGCTCTGCCAGCAGGACGGCGTCCGCCTCGCCGCAGATGCGCAGCTCGCTCTCCCGGTCCGTCACCTTGACCTGGAGCGCGTCCTCGATCAAATGGACGTTCTGATCAAAGGAGCCGAACAAATTGATGATGCTTTCGATCCGATCCACCGCAATGCTGCGTTCTGTCATGTGTGTTTCTTCCTTTACTCTGTCTCTGTTGTGATCGGTCGTTCGACCGCAAGATTTTCCGTGCAGCGCGCCCGCAGACAGACGGTCAGCAGGCCGCCGGACCGCGTCGTGCTGTAATGCTCCTCACAGACCGTCCCCTCCGGGCCGATGGCCCGCAGCAGGCGGTCGTGGAGCTCGGCCTCCAGCTGCTCACAGGCGAGGCGTTCGTCCAGAGCGCCGTCCTCCCCCGGCCGCGTGAGCGCCGTCTCGCGCACCAGTGAGACCGGCAGCGAAAACCATCCCGCAAGCGCAAGCCGCCATTCTTTGCTTATCATATCACAATTCGTATCGGAAATGCTAGAGCCACGATAAAAATTCAGGCGATTTTTTCCGATGACGAGCGCCCATCGGGCGCTTTTTTCCTCGATCCCGCCCTTCTCCGCACGGTCCAGCGGCGTCGCGGCGCGCAGCTCGTACCAGGTGTCCGCCCAGACCTCCCCCGCCGCGTGGAGCGTGCGACGTCCGCCGAAGGCGCTGTCGGCGTAGCCCGCGATCAGGACCTCTCCCGCGTCCACGGCGCTGCCGGGGCGGACGAGGGCAGTACCGTTCAGCGCCAGCACCTTTGTCACGAAGCCCGCATGCTTCGCCGTCAGGTCCGTCGGGTCCCGGGCCCGCCAGATCGCCGGCTTCGGGACCCGCTCCCGGACGAGGACCTCGGCGCGGGAGCCGTAGACGTTGACCGTCGCCCAGGCCAGCTCCGGCAGCCGGACCAGCAGCTCGCTGCGCAGATTGTCGCTGGTCAGGCCCGGCCAGAAGCAGCCCAGGTCCACGCCGCAGTCCGCCAGCGCGTCCAGGACGCGCCCAGTCGGGACCGTCTCGTTCCCCGTCACCGTGATCTCCCAGAGGAAGCAGCGGGAGGCGCAGAGCAGGGCCAGGGCCAGCAGCAATCCCAGGACTGCGGCGGACCGCCGCAGCAGACGCCGCCCAAAGACGCCCGCTCCGCCCGCGGCGCTGAGCGTCGCCGTACACTGGCAGCGGGCCGCCAGCCGCTCCGCCCGCTTTCGGTCCCGGCTCCGGATCCGTACCAGCAGCGTGACGGGGTCCTCGGCCTCGGCGCACAACAGCTCCACGCCGCAGCGGGCGCAGCGGTTCAGAAAGGCGGCGGGCAGGGCGCCGCGAACGCGCAGCTCGCACCAGCCCGCCGTCCGGTTCAGTGAATCAAATACCGGCATTCCGTTACTCCACCTCGACCCCGGCGATCCGCCCCGTCACCACCAGCATTTCCGCGTCCATCGCCCGCAGCAGCAGCTCCGCGCCGGAGATGCGGATGCACCCGCGTCCGCAGGAGACGGCGACCTCCGTGTCCGTGCAGCACAGCAGGCCCTTGTGGTTTTCCACCAGTACCCGGTCCGCACCGGTCAGCGTCACCCGCGTCGTTCCCCCGACGGCCTCCGCCGGGAGATCCAGCCGCCGCGCCGCCCGCTCCATCCAGCTCGCCATGCGATCACCCCTCTCTCCGGCAAGTCTATGCCCATACCGGCGGGCATAGACTTGCCGGAGACGAATTGGGATTTATCGAGTTAGGAGTTATGAGTTAGGAGTTAGGAGTTGCCTGAATCGTCACGAATCCAATAACTCCTAACTCATAACTCCTAACTCCTAACTGCCTCACCAAATTCCAATTTGCACGAATCATTATGATTGATTGGAGGACACAATGACCCGTTTTCGTGCTGCGCTTCCCGCCGTATCGATTCTGCTCCTGCTTGTGGCCCTGCTGCTCCGGCCCGGCGCGGCGGCGGAGGGGGTGCGGGGCGGGCTGAGCGCCTGCGCGGGGAGCCTGATCCCCGCCCTGTTCCCCTTTCTGCTGCTTGCGCGGCTGGTGAACGCGACGGGCCTGGGAGACCGGCTCTCCGCCGCGCTGGCCCGGCCGCTGGGACGCCTGTTTCGCGCCCCGGGCTGCGTGGCCGCGCCCTTTCTGCTGGGGCTGACGGGCGGTTATCCCATCGGGGCGGCGGCGCTGGCGGACCTGACGCGGGAGGGGCGGATGAACGCGGAGGACGCGGCGCGGCTGCTGCCGGTCTGCGACAACACCGGACCGGGCTTTCTCGTCGGGGCCGTGGGGCTTGGGGTGTTCGGTTCCCTGAAAATCGGGCTGCTGCTCTACCTGTCTCACGCTCTCGCGGCCTTTGTCCTCGGTCTGCTCAGCGCCATCGGGCAACCGCGCCACGATCTGGATGCGCCGCGGTCCCGTCCCTCGCTCCCCTTTTCCAAAGCCCTGACGGAGAGCGTCGCCGGGGCAGTGGACGCCTCGCTGAAGATCTGCGGCTTCGTCCTCTGTTTCTCCGTGCTCTGCGCCTTGCTCCGGACCGCGGGCTTGTTCGACGGCGCGGCGGGCGCCCTCAGCTTTCACACCGGAATGGAGCTCCGCGCGGCGCGGGCGCTGCTCACCGGCCTGCTGGAGCTGGGCGGCGGGGTCGCGGCGCTGCGCGGATCGAGCGCGACGCCGGTCAACCTCTGCCTCGCAGCCTTCCTGCCGGGCTTCGGCTCCCTCTCCGTCCACTGCCAGACCCTCTCGGTCCTCGCCGGAACAGATATCAAAGCCTCCCGGCTGTTCGCCGGGAGGCTCGTTCACGGTTTGATCAGCGCCGGGCTGATGCTTGGATTTCAAATCATCCTCCCACGAGGATGAGCCGCACGGCTCCGTCCGCGACGCAGAGGTCCACGCTGCCGTCGTAGTCCCGCGCGGCGCGAAGGCCCGTCATCCAGCGGCCCGTGTCGCGGTTGTAGCAAGGCACGTTGGAGGGAACGGTCCAGGTCACGCCGTTCGCCATGACCGCGCCCGCGCCGATCCAGGACGCGGCGGGAACGTTCGCGTAGACCGTCATGGGCTCGACGCTCTGATAGGTCCCCTTCCGCACCTCGACCCGCAGCGGCTCGCCGTTCCGGATCGTCAAAGCGCTCTGCAGGCTGACCCGGCGCTCACCGCAGTCCACCGTGAGAATCCGCAGCTCGCCCAGCCAGGGATCGTCGGAGTCCTCCACGCTGACGCTGCCGATGCCGTAATACACGCCGTCGAGGGAGCTGGTGTCCAGCACGATCAGGTCCACCTTCCCGTCCGCGCCGACGCGGGCGTAGGTCACCTGCGCCGCATCGTAGTCGCCTTGCAGGAGGCGCAGCGGGGTCAGCACGCCGTGGTCGAAGATCAGGGCGTTGTCTCTGATCGCGTAGCTGCCGAGGCGCTTTTCCGAGGCGTGGAGCGCGGCGGCGACGCCGCCCTTCAGGATCTCGATCCGATATTTCGCCTCACCGTTCGCCACCGGCTTGAGCTGCTTCAGGCTCACCGCCTGCCCGGCGTATTCGCTCAGGTCCGCGCCCTCCAGCGCGAGGGGCAGCAGCGTCCCGGCGCAGATCAGGCTGGTCTGGCCCGCCGCGTCCACGAAGGCGACGGCGTTCTCGCCCGGGGTCCCGTTGGCGGAGACCGCCCCGGCGACGCGCCCGTCGGCGGTGAGCTGGAGGATCATTTGATCTCCGGGCTTGAAGGCGCTCAGGCTCTGTTGGGCGCTGGAGAGGACCTCGAAGCGCGTCCCGCCCAAAGCCTCGATCACGGTGGGCGCGCTCGGCGAGGGCATGCAGTCCTCATAGTAGACCGCGACGCGCAGATCGCAGGCGTGGATCGCGTTGTCCAGCAGGCTGTAGCCCACCACGTCGTATTTTCGGAGCTCCGAGGCCTCCACCTTGGCCCCGTTGCGGTAGACCGCGGAAACGGCCCGCCCGCCGCTCAGGGCGTCCAGCGCGGCGGTGTCGCCGTTCGCGCCCAGAATGATCGCGGCGTCGGTGACCGGGCTGCCCGATTCGCTCTCCGTCGGCAGGAAGGTCAGGGCCCGCCCGTTTTCGTCCAGCAGGACCCGCCCGCGGGCCCCCACCAGCAGGCTGTCGCCGACGGTCCAGGCCATCGCATAGCCCTGGGGCGCGTCGCGGGTCACCATGCGGCCCGTGTCGCCGTCCACGCTGACGAGGACGGTCTCCTCGGTCAGGGTCCCAAGGGTATCGGCGAAGCGGACGCCGTTGATCGTCCGGGTGTTCAGGGCGCTGACGAAGAGCTGCGCGGCCTGACGCCGGGAAATGACCGAGCTGCCGCTCAGGCTCAAGCCCGCGCTCAGTCCGGTGGACTCCGCCAGGGCGAGGTAGCCGTCGGGCCAGACGGCCCCGGCGTCCGCGTCGGTGTAGCCCAGCAGCCGCAGCAGGATCGTCACGGCCTGACCGAAGGTGATCTCCCTGTTCGGGCCGAAGGTCCCGTCCGGCATGCCGTGGATGAACTTGCTCTCACTGGCGGCGGCAAAGTTGACGTAAGCCGCGGCCCAATGGCTGGCCCGCACGTCGGGGAAGATGGTCCGGGCGGCGTAGCGGCCCGCCTCCTCCCGCTTGCCCATCAACACGACGCTCATCTTGCAGAACTGCGCCCGGGTCAGCGAGGCCTCAGGTTTGAAGGCTCCCGTCTCGTCCCCCTGCATCACGCCCATCAGCCGCAAGACCTCGGCGTTCCGCGCCGTCGCCGCGTCCGTCACGTCGGGAAACGACGCCGCAAGCGCCGACGCCCCCAGCGACACGGAAAGCACCAGCGCAAGAACCAGCGTAACAAGTTTCTTCATCGTTTTCATATCATTCCCTCCCTTAGCCAGAGTAACAAGTAACAAGTAACAAGTAACAGATACCTCCTACCTCCTACTTCCTACCTTCTGCAACTCCTAACTCCTAACTCATAACTCCTGACTTACTCCGCCCGCAGCGCCACCACCGGCTGCAGGCCGCTGGCCTTGATCGCCGGGTACATACCGAACAGGATGCCCAGCACCACGCTGAAGCCGAAGGAGCCCAGCGTGATCGGCATGCTGGGGAGCAGCGAGAGCCCGTCCAAAATCAGCTTGCCCGCCACGTTCGTGGCGGCGAAGCCCAGGGCGATCCCGATGATGCCGCCGATCCCGCAGATCATCGCGGCCTCCACCAGGAATTGGGTGACGATGCTGCTCCGCTCCGCGCCGATGGCCCGGCGGATGCCGATCTCCCGGGTGCGCTCGGTGACGGTGACCAGCATGATGTTCATGATGCCGATGCCGCCGACCAGCAGGCTGATGCCCGCGATGCCGCCCAGGACCATGCTCATCATCTTGGTCTGCTCGTTCTCCTGCTCCTGCCACTGCTGCTCGGAGTAGCAGCCGCCGTAGCCCAGCATATTGTCCTGGGTCAGGCTCAGCATGTAGTCGTTCACCAGGGCCATGACCTTGGGAACGGACTCGGAGTCCTTCGCCTTGATCGTGAACTCGCTCCAGCCGTCGTAATAGTTCTCAAAGAAACGGGCGGTGGTGTAGGGCAGCAGGATGACGTTGTCCAGGGAATAGCTGTTGTCCGGGTCCTTCTCCTTGTACAGCCCGATCACCGTAAAGGGAAGGCCGTCCACCGTGATGGTCTCTCCCACCGGGTCGGTGTAGTCGAAGAGCACCCGCGCCGCCCGCGCCCCCAGGACGCAGACCTGGTGATAGTCCTCCACGTCCAGCTCCGTGAGGTCGCGGCCCTTGGCGAGCTGGAAGTTGTTGCATACGGCGTACTGGGCGCTGCCCAGCATCAGGCGCGGCTGGTCCTGCCACTCCATCGAGCTGGTGTTTTTCACGCCGTAGCGGACCGTGCCGCTGTACTGGATCTCCGGCGTCACGCCCACCACCATGTCGCCGACGTTCTGGCAGTAGTTGTAGACCTTGTCGAACATGCTCTCGCCGTTGTAGAGCGAACCGTAGCAGGTGATGCGGTTGGAGCCCATGGCGGCGTAATAGTCCAGCATCTTCTGGTTCTGGCCGCTGACGACGGAGACGATGGTCATGACCGAGGCGATGCCGATGATGATGCCCAGCATCGTCAGGAAGCTGCGGCCCTTCTTCGCGAGTATGGATTTGACGGCCATCTTGACCGCCTGCGTGAATTTCATGGTACGAATCAGCCCCTTCGTTGCCTCGCAGAGTTCGCGCCCGCAGGCGCGAAAAAATTCAAATCATTTTTGGCACTGGTTCCGTCAAGAAAACATGCCAGTGGCATGTTTTCAGGAACCAGAGGCGCGGAGCGTCCCGCGTTTTCGCCAAAAATACTTATCGCGGAGCGAGTGTGCCCTCTCCCGCAGGGTGCGCTCGCGCAGCGCTGCCCCTCTGTTCCGCAGCCCAGCGAAGCGGGTGCGGAACAGGTTCATATCCAGTCCACCTCCTGCGGGTGGTCCTCGACAATTTTCCCGTCGGTCAGCCGGACGATGCGCCGGGCCGTCGCGGCGATGGAATTGTCGTGGGTGATGAGCAGCACGGTGCTGCCCTCCCGGTTGAGCTTCTGGAGAAAGCCCAAAACCTCCAGGCCCGTGCGGGAGTCCAGCGCGCCCGTCGGCTCGTCCGCCATGATGATGGGCGGATGGGTGGCGATGGCGCGGGCGATGGCGACGCGCTGCTGCTGGCCGCCGCTCATCTCCGACGGGTGGTGCTTCGCGCGTTCGGCCAGACCGACGCGCTCCAGGGCCTCGATGGCCAGCGCGTGCCGCTTCGACGGGCCGACGCCCTGATAGATCAGGGGCAGCTCCACGTTCTCCAGCGCGGTCAGGCTCTGGATCAGGTTGTAGCCCTGGAAGATGAAACCGATCTGGCGGTTGCGGATGTGGCTGAGCTGGCGGTCGCTCAGCTCGCCCACGTCCTGCCCGGCCAGGTAGTATTCGCCGTAGGTCGGGATATCCAGGCAGCCCAGCACGTTCATCATCGTGCTCTTGCCGCTGCCGGAGGCCCCGGCGATGGCGACGAACTCGCCCTTGTCGATCTCCAGACTCACGCCGTCGAGGGCGCGGACCTCGCTCTCCTCGCCCTCGGCGTAGATTTTATAAACGTCTTTCAGCTCGATCAGCATGGCGTATCACCATTACATATACATATCGGTCCGGACCTGGGCCTGGAAGAGCTCGGTGCCCTCCTCGAATTCGGGGGACAGGATCTCCACGTTGCTGCTGTCGGAGATGCCGGTCTCCACCAGCACGGGCCAGAAGCCCGCAGGGATCTCGGTCATCTCGGTCATCAGCTCCGCCGCGTTCTCCGGCGGGGTCTCACTTCGGACGAACACAGCCTTCTGGCGGCCTTCCTCGGTCTCGACGTACTTCACGCACTGGATCGGGGCCAGCAGGCAGTCGTCGCTCTGGCTGGCTGTAAAGGCATAGCTGACGTAAGAGCCGGGTCGGAGCATGTCCTCGCTGTTGTCCACGCTGATGACGACCGGGAAGCGGCTGACGCCGTTCTCATACTGGCCAGTCAGGCTGACGGACTCGACGAAGCCGACGGCAGTCTGGCCCCACTGGTCGATCTCCACCGTCATGCCGGTCTTGATATTGCTGACGTTCATCTCGTCTACGCTGGCGTTGATGATCATCGTGCTGGTGTCGGCCAGGCTGACGGCCACGTGGCCCGCCTGCACCTCGTCGCCGGAGAACACGCCCACGGCCAGGATCGTCCCGTCGATGGGGGCGACGGCGTCCAGGTTGTCCAGGTTCTCCTGGGCCCGCGCGACGCCCTCCTCCGCCTCGACGACGGCCTCCTCGGCGCGGGTGATGGCGTCCTCCGCGTCGCGGAGGTACTGTTTGGCGCTCTCCACCTGATCGCGGAGGCTCTCCAGTTCTTCGTCCTTGCCGGTGCCGAGGATCAGCGCGATGCTCTGGCCCTCCGCGACGCGGGAGTAGTTGTAGGCCGTCAGGCTGTCCAGCTCGCCGTCCATCGGGGAGAGGATCTCGCCGCGGCGGTAGGCCTCCAGCTTGCCGCCCTCATAGGGATAGACGGTCTCGCCGTTGCTGACGAAGGTGGCGGAGGCCTCCATGTCCTCGGTCAGGGAACCGGGGTTCTCCACGACGATCAGGACCTCGAAGAGCTTGCCGCCCTCCGGGCTCAGGCGCTCGACCTTGTGGACCTCGGAAACGGTACCGGGGAGCTGGCTCATCATGACCGGGATCGAGACCGTGACGGGCAGGCCGATCCAGATCTCATTCTCGTAAGTATAGCTGAAATAGAGGCTCAGCAGATAGCGGCTGTCGTCCGTGATCGTCGCCAGGCGCTCGCCCTTGCTCACCCGGTCGCCGGGCTGGAGCCGCGGCACGTCGGTCAGGACGCCGGAGAAGGGCGCGGTGGCGTTCATGTCCCGGGGCTCGGCGCTCAAGGTCGCCAGCTCGTTGCTCAGACGGTTGAGCTGGCGCTGCTGCTCGTCGCGGCTCTGCTGGGCCCGCGTCACGTTGTCGCGGGCGTTGTTGACGGCCTCCTGCGCGGTTTTCAGCCGGTTTTCCAGCTCCGGGCTGGTGGCCGTGAACAGGCGGTCCCCTGCGTACACGTGGTCGCCCTCGGTCACGAACACGTCGATGATGTTGCTGGCCGCGGCCAGGGTCACGCTGGCGGAATTCTTCGCCACGGCGACGCCGCTGCCCTCCACGCGGCTGGTGATGGAGCCGCGGTAGAGGAAGGCGGTCATCACGTCGTCTACGCCGCCGCTGTCCTTCTTGCCGATGCGGGTGATACCGAATACGGCCCCGCCGACCAGCGCCGCGATCAGGACGCCGATCAGAATACCCTTGACGGCCTTCTTCCGCTTGCGCTTCTTCTGCTTGTCCGAAGCCGCCGGAGCGGCAGGCGTCGTTTCCTTGAACTGCTTCTGTTCGTCCATAAGGATCCCCCCATGTGCGAGATATCGTATTTTTGACGTAGTGCTTCTACGGAAAGTTCCCGGAAAAATGAGTTGATTCAGATCCCTCCCACCGCGATCCCCGCCGCGGCGCTGAGGGCGATAAAGACCACCGGGTGCCAGGTCTTGACCTTCGGGACCAGGTTCGTCAGGACCCAGATCACGGCGAAGAGCGCCAGGGCCCGCCAGTTCAGCAGGGCTGATACCGCGCCGGTCTCGGCAAAGGCCGCCTCGTCCAGCATGACGATCCGCAGGACGGCGACGCCCGCCGCGGCGATCAGGCCGGTGGAGGCGGGACGCATGCCGTAAAAGGCGCGGTCCAGGGTCTTGTTGCTTTGGAAGGCCGCAAGGACCCGGGCCACCAGCAGGATCACCAGAAACGAGGGCGTGATCAGGCCCAGCGTGGCGAGGACGCCGCCGGGAAGCCCGGCGGTGGTCCAGCCTACGTAGGTCGCCATGTTGACGCCGATGGGACCGGGAGTGGACTCGCTGACCGCGATCATGTCCGCCAGCATCTGACCGGTGAACCAGCCGGTCCGCGCGCCCATCTCCTGCAAGAAGGGGACCGTCGCCATGCCTCCGCCGATGGCGAAGAGGCCGGTCTTGAAAAATTCCCAATAGAGCCGGAGCAGTATCATACCCCCCGCCTCCCCTCCAGCGCCTTGACGGCGATCCCGAGGGCGGCGGCGCAGAGCACGAAGATCACCGGGGACAGCTTCGTGCAGACCGACAGGACCAGCACCGCGAGAAAGATCAACAGCGTCGGCAGGTCCACGACGGTCTTTTTCCACAGCTTCACCACGGCGTTCAGGATCAGAACGCAGACGCAGACGCGGATGCCGGAGAAGGCGTGCTTCACCGCCGGGACCTCCGCGAAGCCGGAGAGCAGCGCGGCGATGGCCGTGATGATGACCAGCGAGGGAAAGACCACGCCCAGCGTGGCGGCGGCGGCTCCCGCGACGCCCGCCTGCTTGCGCCCGATGAAGGTAGCGGTATTGACAGCGATCACGCCGGGGGTACACTGGCCGATGGCGTAGTAGTCGGTCAGTTCCTCGTCCGCGGCCCAGCCCTTGCGCTCCACGACCTCCCTCTGGAGGATCGGCAGCATGGCATAGCCCCCGCCGAAGGTCAGCGCCCCGACGCGGGCGAAGGTCCAAAACAGCTCGCCCAGCTCCCGGAGCCGCGGCTTGTTTTCTTCTCGTTTCATGGTATCCCCTAAGTGTATCAAGCTCGCATCACATGACGAGCAAAGAGAACGAAATCCAAATGTAGGGGCGACCCTATGTGGTCGCCCGCGCGGTACGACGATTGCCCACGCCGTAGGGAACGATCCCCTGATCGCTCCGCGTTGCGCCATGCCTGGACGTCGCATTCCGCCCCGCGCGGAGCGCGGGACGGCGGCGCGATGTGGGCATCGCGCCCTACGGGTCAGTGGAAATCCAACGCGCGGGCGACCACGCAGGGTCGCCCCTACGGGCTGACCGCAGGGTCGGTGCGGCGGCAGAGGGCTGTGTGCGCCGTCAGCATCAGCCCCAGCAGGATCAGCAGGTAGAGCGGCATCAGGCGGATCGTGGTCCGGGCGGCCAGGGCGCCGAAGAGCGGCGGCATCAGGGTCGTGCCCACGTAGGCGTTGGCCATCTGGACGCCGATGATCGCCTGGGAGCGGTCCGCGCCGAAGTTGTCCGGCGTCGCGTGGAGCAGGCTGGGGTAAATCGGCGCGCAGCCGAGGCCGTAGATCAGCAGGCCCGCCAGGGCGACGGTGTTGCCCAGCGGGAGCGCCAGCAGCACGATCCCCAGGGCTTCCAGCACGAAGCCGACGCGGGCCATCTGCCGGTCGTTGAGCCGCAGCGTCAGAAAGCCGCTGGCGGCCCGGCCCGCCGTGATACCCAGGAAAAACAGGCTGGCGTAGCGGGCGGCGGTCACCGGGTCCACGCCCCGGGCGTTGACCAGATAGCTGCTGGCCCAGAGCAGGACGGTCTGCTCCCCCGCGCAGTAGCAGAAGCAGCAGAACATCGCGGCCTTCGCGCCGGGCAGACCGACGATCTCCGGCAGAGACAACAGCCGCCCCCGCTCCGCTCCCGCCGCGCCGCCCCCGGCCTTCTTCCACAGTGGTAGGCTCAGCAGCAGGACGCCGGTCAGGGCGAGCTGGATGAAGCCGATGCTCCGATAGCCCGCGCTCCAGCCGACGGGCCCGCTCAGGGCCGCGCTCATGATATACGGGCCGACGGAGGCCCCGACGCCCCACATGCAGTGGAGCCAGCTCATGTGGCGGCTCTTGTAGTGCAGGGCGACGTAGTTGTTCAGCGCCGCGTCCACGCCGCCCGCGCCCAGGCCGTAGGGGACCGCGCAAAGGCAGAGCGCGGCGAAGGAGCGGCTGAACGAGAAGCCGAACAGGGCCCCGCAGGTCAGGCCCACGCTGAGCGCGGTCAGGCCGCCCGCCCCGAGGCGGCGGCTGAACCGGTCGCTGAGCAGGCTGGACACCACGGTGCCCACGGAGATGATGATAAATACGTATCCCGACCAGGAGAGCGGGACGTTCAGCTCCGTATGGAGCACGGGCCAGGCCGCGCCCAGCAGGGCGTCCGGCAGACCCAGGCTGATAAACGCAAGGTAGATCAGCGGCAGAAGCAAAGAAACCATCGGTATGCTGGAACCTTTCCACGATGAAAACGCCGCAGCCTTCCGGCTGCGGCGTTCTCGGAGTCTTTCGTTGTCGACGCCCGCCGTCAGGACGGCACAGCGCGGCACGCGATCACTTCAGCAGGAACAGCACCAGGGTCAGCACGACGAACGCCAGCGCGACCCACTTGGTCATGCGGGCAAACTTCGCATCCCAGGTCTTGCTCTTGGCCTGCGCGCCGAAGCCCGTCTGGCTCTGGCCAAAGCTGCCGCCCAGACCGGAGTTCTTACCGGACTGGAGCATGATGACCACGATCAGGAACAGGGCACAGATCAGCTGAACGATCATAAGGGCGAGTTTCATTCGTTTTTCATCCTTTCAATCCAAGGGCGCAATACTCCCACGCCCGTGCAAAGTCACGGATGATATGATACCATATCCGATCTCGTTTTGCAAGGATTATTTTTCTTTTTTCGCGAAATTCGGTCCTCAGAATTTCAGCTCCTCCTCGGACTCCTCCGGGCTTTCCTCCTCGTCGGCGTCCACGAGCTCGAACTCCATCATCTCGCCGCAGTTCGGGCACTGGATGCTGCCCAGGGCCAGCACGTCCTCGTCCACGGTGATGGTCTTGTCGCAGTTGGGGCAGGTGACCTCATAGAACTGGGGATCCTCGTCGTCGTCCTCGTCCTCCCAGTCCTCGTCCTCGTCGTCCCAATCCTCGTCCCAGTCGCTCCAGGACTCGTCGTCGTCCTCGAGATAGTCCTCGATCTCGTCGATCTCGTCGCTGATGGCGTCCACTTCCTCGCTGAGGTCGAAGAGATCGCTCTCCACGTCCTCAATGTCCTCGGCCATGTCGCCCAGGATGTCCGCGATCACCTTCAGCAGCTTGCCGGTGTCGCTCTCCGTATCGAGCTTCATGCCCTCCATCAGGCCCTTCAGATAGGCAACCTTTTCAGAACTGGTCATGGTCATATCCTCCTTTTGCCGGATGCGTATGCGTCGTCAAGCGTATGGTACTCAGGCGCGGCTGAGATACTCTCCCGTGCGGGTGTCGATCTTGATCCGCTCGCCCTTCTCGATGAACAGGGGCACCTTGATCTGGGCGCCGGTCTCGAGGGTGGCGGGCTTCAGGGTGTTGGTGGCGGTGTTGCCGGCAAAGCCCGGCTCGGTGTCGGTGATCTCCAGCTCCACGAAGAAGGGAGGCTCGACGGAAAAGACCTTGCCCTTGTAGCTGAGCACGGTGCAGACCATCTCTTCCTTTACGAACTTGAAGTTGTCCGGCAGCACGTGCTCGTCGATGGGCTCGAGGTCGTAGGTCTCCGGGTCCATGAAATAGTACAGGGTGCCGTCGTTGTAGCTGTACTGCATGCTGCGGCGGTCCACCGTGGCGTTCTCGAACTTCGCGGTGGGGTTGAAGCTGGTCTCGGTCACGGCGCCGGTGATGACGTTTCTCATCTTGGTGCGCACGAAGGCAGCGCCCTTGCCCGGCTTCACATGCTGGAACTCCACGACCTGCATCACGTTGCCGTCCATCTCAAAGGTCACGCCGTTTCTGAAATCGCCTGCGGTAATCATATCTGTAATCCTCCTGTGTATTGGTTTCAAAAAATGACACGATATATATTACAACAAGTCGCGCCGTAATGCAAGAGAAAAATCGCCGCCCCGCAAAAAACGGGACGGCGATTTTCAAAGGAGCGATCCGCCGTTGCCTAGCGCTTCTTATACAACACCAGCTCCGGGTCCGCGCCGCCCTCCGCGTAGGTGCAGATCAGGATGAAATCCATGTTCGCCAGCACGCCGAAGCAGCGGTCGCCGCCCAGCTCCGATTCGAGCTGGTTCCCCAGATAGGTCGCAGCGTCGTTCAGGAAGCGCACCTGCTCTCCGCTGGGCAGGCGGTACGCCAGATTGACGTAACTCCCGACCAGCGCGTTGAGGCTCTTGACCTCCGGCAGTCCCTCAACGTGCAGCGCGTTGATCTCCGCGATGAGCTGCTTTTTGAATTCCTCGAACTGCCCGCCGTCGCTGAGCTCCTCGTAGCGCTTCCAATAGTCCAGCTTCGGCAGCTCCTGTTTCATGAAGGCCCGGGCCTGCTCCTCGGTGAAGCCCGCTTCGGCCATGTGCGGGATGCAGACCTCGATCAGCGTGTCCATGTCGCTGTAGGTATAGGTCCCGTCGGCGTAACACCACTTGCAATAGTCTTCGTTCATGGAGCCGTCCTCGTTCCGGCTGATGATCGCGTCCTCCAGCGGCATACCGCAGCACTGGCAGATCAGCTTGCGCGGCTCGCCCAGCAGGGTGTTGATCGACACGTCGTACAGCCTGCTCAGCAGCTTGAGCGTCTCGGTGTTCGGTACCGTCTCCCCCGTTTCCCAGCGGGACACCGCCTGCCGCGTCACGAAAACCCTTTCCGCCAGCTCGTCCTGGGACAGTCCGCTCCGGGTCCGAAGGTTCAGCAGCACGTCTTTTGTAACCATTCGAGCACCTCCTTGTTAAGATCAAGATCATATTACTATGGAAAAGCGCATTTGGCAAGCAACGTGCGGTTGCTTTTTCATATCGCGGTTGACAGGGCGGCGGCGCGGGAGTATGCTGTTTACAGAGAATCAGAACGACAAAACCCGGACGGAAAGGAGCGACCCGATATGAAATACACGGCGGACGAGGTCCTGAAATACGTTTCGGAGGAGGACGTCAAATTCATCCGGCTGGCCTTCTGCGACGTCTACGGCAAACAGCGCAACGTCGCCATCATGCCCGGCGAACTGCCCCGGGTCTTCACCCACGGCATCGCCTTCGACGCCTCCGCGGTGCCCGGCTTCGACATGGACGTGCGCTCCGACCTCTTCCTGCGGCCCGATCCCTCGACCCTCAAGGAGCTGCCCTGGCGGCCCCAGCACGGGCGCGTGGCCCACATGTTCTGCGACATCGTACACCCGGACGGCACGCCCTTCGCCGCCGACAGCCGCGCCCTGCTCCGCCGCACGGTGGAAACGGCCGCGGAGCGCGGATTGGAATTCCGCTTCGGCACGGAGATGGAGTTCTACCTCTTCAAGCTGGACGAGCGCGGCGAGCCGACGAAGGAGCCCTTCGACAGCGCCGGATACATGGACGTGGCCCCGGAGGACCGGGGCGAGAACGTGCGCCGGGACATCTGTCTGACGATGGAGCGCATGGGCATCCTCCCGGAGAGCTCCCACCACGAGAGCGGCCCGGGCCAGAACGAGATCGACTTCCGCCACGCCGACCCGGTGACTGCGGCGGACAACGCCGTGATCTTCCGCAGCATGGTCCGGACCATCGCCTACCAGAACGGACTGTGGGCGGACTTCTCCCCGCGCCCCCTGGCGGACCGGGACGGGAACGGCATGCACGTCAACCTGTCCGCCGCGCGGGACGGTCAGGCGCTGCCGCCCCAGGCCCTGATCCCCGGCCTGATGGAACACATCCGGGACATCACGCTGTTCCTGAACCCCGGAAAGGAGTCCTATGACCGGCTGGGCCGGGACAAGGCCCCGCGTTATATCTCCTGGTCGGAGGCCAACCGCTCTCAGCTTCTGCGCGTCCCGGCGGCGGAGGGCGAATACCGGCGGCTGGAGCTGCGCAGCCCGGATTCCCTCGCGAACCCCTATCTCGCCTTCGCGCTGGTGATCCAATCCTGCGTGGACGGGCTGGACAGCGGGATGACGCTGCCGGAGCCGATCAACGCGAATCTGCAGCGCCCGGACGCGGAGCTCGCGGCCCGGCTCCACCGCCTCCCCACCACGCTCCAGGAGGCCGCCGCCTGCGCCAAGCGCAGCCGCTTCATCCGAAGCTGCATCCCCGAACAGATCCTCCGCGCCTACGGCGTGTGACGCCTGCAAAATCGCCCCGGTGTGCGTACACCGGGGCATTTTTTATTGATAACAGAGGACCCGCCCCCGCTTCATGTCGTTGCAGAGCCGGAAGTCCAGCGCCGAAACGTCGCAGACGCGGACGATCTCGCTCAGCTCCGCGAGCTTTGGATCGAAATCCGCGAGGCGGTTTGGGAGGCCGTCCAGCTTTTCCGGGGCAAAGACGAGGGTCTTTTCATTCTCAAAGATGGCGTTGTACAGGATGTCGGACTCCACCAGGTCCTGAAAGAAGTGGCTGCCGTAGGACAGCTCCGGGTTGTAGCCGGCGCGGGAATCCGCGATCTCGCAGACCGCCTCAAATTCGCTGATGTCGGCGAAGGAAGCCGGGACGCCCAGCTCCGGCGAGCTGGTCCCGATCCGTCCGGGGACCAGCAGGAGCAGCTTCTTCCCCTGTCCGCGCAGGGCCCAGTTGACCCGGCCCACGGCGTTCGCGACGATGCCCGGAAAGGTAGCCCATTTTGATAGAGTAATCGCTTGGGGGGTGCACCGCCTGTTCAGGGGGATGCATTTTGATTTAGGGGGGTGCAAACGGTCAGGGGGGGTGCAGAGTGGACAATAGAAGTGGACAAATAAATGAAAAACGGTATTGCCATTTGCCTACAGTTCGTGTATTCTATGCATAGATACACAAAAACACATTTAAGGAGAAACATAATTAGGGGTATATGCATGAGAACAAATTTCGAAATAGACTCAAAAGAACAAAGCGTAGCAATGAATATCGCTCTTTCCATTGACGACAAAAGATTTCTTAAAGTCTACGCTGCAGAGCATGATACAACGGTTGCTACGGTGATCACTGACTGTATAATGAAACTGCGGGAGGAGAGTAAACAATAATGGCAAAAAAAGAAGTGAAAACCGACTTGTGGGTTGCTTCTCAACTTGACGAGTGCAAAATCACATATAGTGCCCAAGGTAGTGATGTAAAAGAAATTGATGAAGCGCTTTCCTCTGCTTCAAAGCGAGGAACGGGCAAGACTGGTTATCCCGAATATGTCTTTGTAGTAAAAGACTTTGTTGTAGTAATTGAGGACAAAGCTGATACGGACAAACATTGCAAGCTCACGGAAAGTGGCATTATTGATACAAGCACCAAGGCAGTCACCGATTATGCCGTGAACGGTGCATATTTCTATGCGAAACACATTGCTCAGCATAGTTCCTTCAAAAAAGTTTTTGCAATCGGAGTATCCGGTGATGCGAAGCATCATACTATCACGCCGCTTTACGTTGATGATCGTGAAGGGTATATGGAGCTTGAACCAATCGAGTCATTTGCAATGTTCAGTCAGGAACATATTCAGGAATACTATACTCGACTTGTTCTGAAAGAAGAGACCCCCGATGAAAAAACAACAGCAAAGATTTTGCAGGATGCCGCAGAACTGCATGAATATCTGCGTACCTACGGTGCATTGAAGGATCAGGATAAACCCTTGGTTGTTTCTGGTATTCTTCTGGCATTGGATGAAATCAAGAGCGGCAGTTTTTCTGTTGAATCTTTAACCGGGGATGATATCGACACTGACGGAGATAAAATATATGAAGCAATAAAAAAGCGTTTGAAACGGTCAAATGTCGGCCCTGATGCAAAGCGCGATAAACTGATGAGCGAGTTCGCAATCATACGTACAAGCGCAAGACTGAATACAATAGATGACGCGTTAGGCAAAACTCCTCTGAAATACTATGCTGAGTTTTTGAAGGAACGGGTATTTGATTACATTAAGGGAAGGTCTTCTTCTGAGGATTTCATCGGTCGCTTTTATGGTGAGTTTATGCATTATTCAGGCGGAGACGGACAGACGCTTGGTATTGTACTGACCCCGGCTCATATTTGCGAGTTGTTTTGTGATCTGTTGGAAGTCACGCCAGACGATATAGTGCTGGATCCATGCTGCGGCACCGCTGGTTTTTTGGTGGCGGCGATGCATCACATGGTTTCTGCTGCAGGCTCAGATGCAACAAAGAAAAGTATACGTAAGAAGCAACTACACGGTTATGAGATTCAGAGCTATATGTTTGCGATTGCTTGTTCTAACATGATTTTGCGCGAAGATGGGAACAGCAACATTTGGTGTCAAGACTTCTTAAAACAGAATGCAGCGCAAGTACAGTTAAAAGGTGCTACAGTTGGCATGATGAACCCGCCCTATTCGCAGGGGACGAAGAAAGACCCATCACAGTATGAGTTGTCTTTTGTGGAGCATCTGCTTGACTCGCTGACGCCGGGAGCACGCGCGGCGGTCATCGTTCCTCAGTCTTCCATGACAGGCAAGACAAAGGACGAACAGAAGTTCAAAGAGAGCATCATGAAGCATCATACGTTGGAAGGTGTCATCACTTGCAACACAGATACGTTCTATGGGGTCGGAACGAATCCGGTCATTGCGGTGTTCACCGCGTATGAGCCGCATCCCGCCGATAAGGTTTGCAAGTTCATTGACTTCCGGGATGACGGGTATGAGGTCAGGCCTCACATCGGTCTCATCGAGGGCGATTCCGCAAAGGACAAGCGCCAACATCTGCTTGACGTGTGGCGCGGCCATGTCGAAGCGCCGTCCAAGTTCTGCGTGGAGTCAACCGCACAGCCGGAAGATGAATGGCTGCACAGTTTCTATTACTTCAATGACGAGATACCGACCGAGGCCGACTTTGAGAAGGCCATCGGGGATTATCTCAGCTTTGAGTTCTCCATGGTAATGCAGAACCGGGAATACCTGTTTACAGGGGGTGAACCGGATGCTGAGGCTAGATGATCGTGAATGGAGAGTCTTTTCCCTAACAGGTGAAGGCGGTCTGTTCCCTATTCACGCGACAAGTACCGGAATTGACGGAATTAATCTTAAAGATGGTTATGGTGCTAATGTGCCATATATCACCAGAACGGAAACGAATAATGGCATTGCAAGGTTTATCTCTCCTGAGAACTTGGAATATGGGAAAGATAAAGGTGGGTGTATCACCATTGGCCTTGATACGCAGACCGCATACTGGCAGCCGGTAGACTTTGTTACAGGGCAGAATATTCATGTGCTCCGAAGTAGTAGTCTGAATTATTATTCCTATCAGTTTTTAACAGTCATTCTGCGTCAGCAGATGAAAAGCAAGTTTAATTGGGGCGGGAATGGAGCCACATTAGGCAGACTGAAAAAACTGAAGATTATGCTCCCAGTCACTGAGGCCGGGGAACCGGATTATCAGTTCATGGAAGACTATATCGGTGAACGGATGGCCACGAAGAAGAAGCAGTACCTGGAATACGTGAAAAAGCGGATTGCGGAACTGTGCGTTGTTCCTGATGACCAGACGGTTGACTGGCAATCGCTGATTGACTCTCATAATTGGGAGCCGGTTATCGTGAAAGACATTGCGGATGTTCATTCGGGTCATGACATTTATGCTCAAGAGCGCATTGATGGTAATACGCCGTTGGTGACAGCCGTTGGTGTCAATAACGGAATTGGTTATTTTGTCGGAAATGACAATGATTCAAGAGCCGAAGGATCTATTTCAGTAGTGCGTAATGGAGCAAGTGTTGGAAAAGCGTTCTATCATCGATATACTGCTCTTTACGGTAATGATTGCCGTAGGATGAAGTTGAAAAAAACGGATTCCGAATACGTGAGCATCTTTATCACGCAGGTGATCGGGATGCAGAAAAAGGCGTTCAGTTATAGCCGTAAACTTGGAACCGAGCGATTAGAAAATTTGAAAATCATGCTTCCAGTAACGGACGCTGGGGAGCCGGACTATGATCTCATGGAGCAGTTTGGCCGGAAGATGATGCTGAACAAGTACAACCAGTATTTTCGATTTCTCAAATTGAACGATACCCCTCTGTGAGAACGATTTGTCAGGGAAGGGAAAGAACGTAAGTTTACATAACAACAAACAGTCGCCCCGGAAACTGCTCCGTGGCGGCTGTTTTCATAGGGGCCGAAGCCCGGAAATGCCTGAAATCATGGGCCTTTGGGCAAAAAGAAACCGGACGCCTATTCTATCAAGATAGGCGTCCAATTATGGTTGCGGGGGCAGGATTTGAACCTACGACCTCCGGGTTATGAGCCCGACGAGCTACCGGACTGCTCTACCCCGCGATATTGGCTGTTTGTCAGCTTGGATATAATATCACGGGGATGGGGGTTTGTCAAGAAGATATTTTTGAAATCGCAAAAATATTTGTTGCAAAGGCTTGTTGCCCGTTTCTGGCAGCTTCGGTTTACGGGTATTTCTGCGGGCTTATTCCGCCTTCTGCATCAGGCG
>JAFSRS010000168.1 GCA_017445985.1 Oscillospiraceae bacterium
TCCGCCTCGCCGTTGACGTATGCGCTCGTGGTGCCCGCGTTGTACTTGATCGCGCTGACAGCGACGTCAGTCTTGCCGTCCTTGACCTGCTTTTCGGTGTAGGCGTACACGGCGGCGGTCTTGATGGCGTCGAGCTGGGTCAGATCGCTGGCCTCGTTGGCCTTCTTGATGTAGCCGGAATAGACGGGGATCGCGATGCCGGCCAGAATGGCGAGGATGGCGATGACGACGATGAGCTCCACCAGGGTAAAGCCCTTGCGGTTTCTGCGGGTTTTGCGTGTTTTCATTGGTTTGGTTCCTGTCGTTTTGATGATTTGATATAAAGTCATTTGAAAACAAATGCTTTACGCGGGAAAGAGGATGATGAAGAGTGCCGCAGCCCCTTGTCCTTCCCCCAAGGGGGAAGCACAGGGGCGGGCGACCACATAGGGTCGCCCCTACAGGCGAATCGGAAAACGGATCGATTTATTCCGGGGCTGACGTTTGTACGTAGGGGCGGCCCTGTGTGGCCGCCCGCCCCGCCCGCCGACGGCGGGCGGGGATGCGGGCCGCCGTGGAGTCCATGGCCGGGCCCCAACATGGTATCTGTCAGTTGCCGAGGATGGATTGCAGCATCATGACCAGTGTCGGGTCATCAAAGCCGTTTTTCAGAACAGTTGCAAGTTCATCCGGTCCCAGATTGTTGACATTCGTGTTTATCATGTTCATGGCTGCATTGTACCCGTTTAAATCTTCCTGTCCTTGATTCGCGATGTAATTGTTCCATCCATCGGTTTCAACCAGAGCGTTGTATAGATTGGAAACATCCTGCATGCCGGATAAGGTGTCATTATATGTGTTAAAATAGTCGTTGACGGATTGATATGTCGGTGACGTTGTTTCTACGACTTCATATTTGTGACCCACTAACGTTGCAATCAGATCATCAAATTCATCAACTCTGACATTTCTACCCGAATAGTTTGTATTGATGTAATCATCCCATGAACTATACCCGTCAGGAATGGAATTAAGATTTTCAAGCACATTCGGATTTCCACCGGCATCAATCATCACGCCTGTCGAATTTTTTGCGTAATCAGAATTTACATACGCTGTCATCAGGGCGTACATCATTGCACTTGATGCGACTGCTTGGTCATAGTTAGAGAGTGAAGAAACAGCATTTCCTTCACCTGTTAATAGCGCAGCTTCGTTTACCTGCTCGGACGCCTGTGCTGCCCAAAGCACAAGCGCGTTTGCTTTGGCAGCACGCATTTCCTCTTGTGACCATCCGCTTGTATCCAGTTCAAGGCCGTTCCAGAATGCTTGAAAATCCTCGTTTTGCTCAAGCCAGGAGACGCTGCTCTCAACGACCTTGTTAGACAGCTTATCCACCATACTGGTTAAATCATTGACTCCTAAGGCTCCAAAAGTCGAGGCTTGATAATCCGAAAGCTGCGCGGCGGTGACCGTCACCGTTCCATACGCCGTGGCGAAGGTGTATTCCCGCGCTCCGTCCACAAACACCCCGTTGACGGAATCATATCCCAGGCTGGTGTAGACCTTGAAGGGCTTGTCCGTGTTCTCCCCGAAATAGCGCAGGAAGGCCTCGTTCAGCGCGGCGCTGTCAAATTCCGGCTCCCCGGCGGAGAGGGCCGCGCCGCCGCGGCGGACGGCGGAGACGCCTGTGACGGTCATATTGCCCTGTTCGCCGCTGAGGGCGGCAGCTGCGACCAGGTTCGTCGGGTTCACGCCGCGCTCGGCGCAGGCCGCGGAAAAGGCGGTGTTCATCGCGCCGAGGAGCTGGAGATCGCTGGCCTCGTTGGCCTTTTTGATGTAGCCGGAGTACACCGGCACCGCGACGCCCGTCAGGATCGCCAAAATCGCGATGACGATAATCAGCTCCACCAGCGTGAAGCCCGCACGGTTCCGTTTCATTCGTGCAATCATGAATAAGTCCCCCTGTTCTCGTTAGTTATTTGTTATTTGTTACTTGTTACTCGTTACTTTCGATCAGCCGCTCCGCGTACTCTATCACCTCGCCGCGCTCCGCCCCCCAGAACTCGATCCGGATCAGCGTGTCCCCGGCGCGCAGCAGCAGGACCTGCGTGAGGCCGGTATCCTGATACTCCCCGGGGAGACCGCCGATCTCGACCGGCTCCGCGCCGTCCCCGAGGCTGCTCCCGCCGGGGAGACGGGCGGCGATCTGGACCATGCATTCCCGCGCCTCGCTCGTGAACCAGCGGCCCTGCATCGTGCCGCTTGCCGCCTCGTCCCGGAGCGTAAAATCCGCGCCGGGCGAGGGGATCACCCAGTCCGCGGGACTGTCCGGCAGCGCCGTGGAGGGCTCCGGCGCGGTCCGCAAACCCGAAACCGCGTTTTCAACCGTTTCGCGCACGACGGGGGAGACGAGATACGCGCCGCCGAGCAGCAGCGCCGCCGCAGCCAGCGCCGCAACGAGCCCCTTGATCGCGCCCAACAGGCCCAAACGGCCCAGCCTCGCGCCGAATTTTCCAACCGTGGAAGCCTTCCTCAGGCCCGTCCCAGCCAGCGCCGCGGCCTCCGCCGCGCCCGCGCCGAGCGTCAGCGCCTCGATCCGGCGGTCCAGCCGTTCGGGGACACGCCCTCCCCAGGCCGCGTCCTCGACGGCGATCTCCCGGTCCAGACGGAGCGCATAGGACCGCAGCAGGCTCTCAAAGCGTTCATCTTCCGTCCGCATCCGTGCTCTCCATCCTTTCCATCAGAATCCGCGCCCTGTGCCGCGCCCGCGTCAGCTTCATCTGCACGCTTCGCGCCCGGACGCCCAGGGCCTGCGCGAGGGCCTCGTCCGATAAATTTAATATGTATTTCCCGATCAGCAGTTCCCGGTCCACCGGGGCGAGGGCGTCCAGCACCCGGGGCAGCAGGTCCAGCCGCCGCCTCGCCTCGTCCCGCGCGAGGTAGTCCTCCTCGGGCGTGGTGGGCCAGGCCAGCAGCTCGTCCGGCGTCTCCTCCAGCGCGTCGGTCCGCTCCGGGTGCCGCCGCCGCGCCAGGTCCACCGCCGCGCTGCGCACGGTCAGCTTTGCGTAGCGGGCGGCCTCGCCCTCGCTCATGTCCCGCAGCCGCTCACCGCGCTGGGCCAGCCGCAGCACCGCGTCGTGGACCGCGTCCTCCGCCAGCGGCCGGTCGTGCAGACAGTCCAGCGCGGTTTTCAGCAGCATGCCCTTGTGCTTCGCGTACAGCTCCGCCGCCAGACGCAGCCCCTCCGCCCCCGGCGGGCGAATCGTCTTGTCCATAGCAGGCCTCCGATCTCCTCTCTGGAATTACACGCATGAAACCGGCGTTTACAACACAAAAAATATCATCTTTTTTTCGCGCCGGACCTGCAAAAAATTCTTGACATTTTTTGTATACTATGCTAATATTTCAATTCGCGTGGGCGTATTGCGCCCAAACGCGAAAAAAACTTGAAGAAAGGAGAACCTAATGCCTACTTTTAACCAGCTCGTTCGGAAGGGAAGACAGCAGCCCACCTTCAAGAGCGCGTCCCCCGCGATGCAGAAGGGCCTGAACACCCTGCGCAACCGCGAGACCGATCTGCCCTCTCCCCAGAAGCGCGGCGTCTGCACCGCTGTCCGTACCATGACCCCGAAGAAGCCGAACTCCGCTCTGCGGAAGGTCGCCCGTGTGCGCCTGACCAACGGTTACGAGGTCACCGCCTACATTCCCGGCGTCGGCCACAACCTGCAGGAGCACTCTGTGGTCATGATCCGCGGCGGCCGTGTCAAGGACCTCCCCGGCGTGCGTTACCACATCATCCGCGGCACCCTCGACGCTCAGGGCGTCAACGGCCGTATGCAGGGCCGCAGCAAGTACGGCGCGAAGCGTCCGAAGGCCAAGAAGAAGTAATTCTTCGCAAAAAACAAGATTTCATCCACAGCACTTTGCCCTGCTGTTTTATATATCACTCTCGTATGGAACACCAGGGCGCAGCGGGCACGAATTAACGTGTTCGAGTACCGTTGACATCATTTCATAATGAAGGAGGGAAGCATAGTGCCCAGAAGAGGTAATGTTCCCAAGAGAGAAATTCTCCCGGATCCTGTTTATAACAGCGTCCTGGTGACGAAGCTGATCAACAGCGTTATGCTCGACGGCAAGAAGGGCGTCGCCCAGAAGGTCGTTTACGACGCTTTCCAGATTATCGAGACCAAGACCGGCAAGAACGGTCTGGACGCCTTCACCGAGGCCATGAACAACATCATGCCCGAGCTGGAGGTCAAGGCCCGCCGTGTCGGCGGCGCCACCTATCAGGTCCCCATCGAGGTCCGTCCCGCCCGCCGTCAGACCCTGGGTCTGCGCTGGATCACCGGCTACGCCCGGAAGCGCGGCGAGAAGACCATGAAGGAGCGCCTGGCGAACGAGATCATGGACGCCTGCA
>JAFSRS010000169.1 GCA_017445985.1 Oscillospiraceae bacterium
GCGATAGTTGGAGCCCATTTCCCGCTTGATGGAGCTGATGGTCCGGTCGGGGTTGGTGACGGCCTGGCGCTTCGCCACCTGGCCCACCATGCGCTCGCCGTTCTTGGAGAAGGCCACCACGGACGGGGTGGTGCGGTTGCCTTCGGCGTTGGCGATGACGACGGCCTCGCCGCCCTCCATGACCGCCACGCAGCTGTTGGTCGTACCCAAATCAATACCGATAATCTTACCCATTGTTGTATCCTCCATATCGTCAATTATTTTTTCCAAGTGATTATATTGAGTGAATAGTGAATAGGTAATAGTTAATAGTTGAGGGATCGGCTTCGCCGATAATTTTCAATTTGTCGCCTTTGGCGACACCACAACTATTCACTATTCACTATTACCTATTAACTAGTTCGCTACCTTGACGACGCTGAACCGGATCACGCGGTCGCCCAAAACAAAGCCCTTCTGGAACTCCTCGACGACGGTGTTCTCGCCGACGCTCTCGTCCTCGACGTGCATGACCGCGTTGTGGCGGTTCGGGTCGAAGGGTTTTCCTTTTGCTTCGATCTCCGCGACGCCCAGGCCCTTGAAAACCTCCATGAGCTGCGTGAAGATCATCTCCACGCCCTTTTTGTAGGCCGCGTCGGCAGTCTCCGCCGCCAGCGCCCGGACCAGGTTGTCGTACACCGGCAGGAAGCGGGACACGGTGTCCACGCGCACGTCGGTATAGATGCTCTCCCGCTCGCGCACGGAGCGCTTCTTGTAGTTGTCGAATTCCGCCATCAGCCGGAGCAGCTTGTCGCCGTCGGACTTCCCGGAGGGCTTGGGCTCCTCCTTTTTGGGTTCGTCCTTCTTCGGCTCCTCGGCCTTCGGCTCCTCGACCTTCGGCTCCTCGACCTTCGGCTCCTCGGTCCCGGGCTCTTCTGCCTTGACCTCCTCGGCCTTCGCTTCCTCGGCCTTCGGCGCTTCCTCCTGCGGGATCTCCTTCTTTTCGTCGTCCATAGTATAACCTCCATTGCTTCTGATGAGGCAAAAGAAACTGAATTGTTTCCAATTTCTCCGTAGGGGAGGGGCTTGCCCCTCCCGTCGGGCGCGGCTCTGTCGCACCCGATTTTGATTCCCCCTCCGCTGTCGGCGGACGGGCGGGAGGGGCAAGCCCCTCCCCTACAATATAGTCGCTAACTGTCTGATTTCTCTTTCTTTTCGGTCAGCATCAGCTTCCCGAAGCCCGGCAGCGCGTTCCCGGCGTTCCCCGCCAGAGCGCGGCTCAGGCCCGCTGCGATATAACTGAGCTTCGCGGCGACCTTGGAATAGTCCATCCGGGTGGGGCCGACCACGCCGATCACGCCCTGCATCCCGTCGCCCGCGTCGTATTTCGCCAGGATCACGCTGGAATCCCGCAGCTCCTCGGCCACGTTCTCCGGCCCGATCAAAACCTTCACGTCCGTCCCGCCCGCGCAGTCGAAGCCGTCGCAGGGCAGCTCGCTCAGGTGGGCCGCGTCGGAGAGGTAGTCCATCAGGCTGTGGGCCTTGGCCGGGTCCTGGAACTCCGGCTGCCGCAGCAGCTTCGCGCCGCCGCTGATGGCCGCCCGCGCCCCGTGGCTCTGGGACAGGGTCTCGATCGTGAAGCCCGCCACCACCGCGGTCAGGCCCATGCGGTCGTCGATGGCCCGCTCGGCGGCGTAGATGCGCTCGCCGGTGATCTCCGCCTCGCCGACGCCGCAGAAGTTCGCGTTCATCACCGCGCTCAGGCGGCGGAGCTGGGCCTCCTCAACGGAGAAGGGCAGGTGGACCAGCTTGTTCTTCACCTGGTTGCTGCTCAGCAGCAGCACGATGATAAAGGTGTTGGCGTCCACGTGGATCAGGTCGAAGCGCCGGACCGTGTCGCTCCCCTGGCTGCTCAGGGTCAGGGCCGGGTAGTCGGTCAGGTCCGCGGCCAGGCGGCCCGCGTCGTCGAGCATCTGCTCGTGGCCCTGGGCCTTCCCTGCCAGACTGCTGTCGATCCGCGCGGCCTCCTCGCGGCTCAGGTCCGGCTGCTCCATCAGCTCGTTCACGTAGAGCCGGTAACCCGCGGCGGTGGGGACGCGCCCCGCGCTGGTGTGGGGCTGGGCCAGATAACCCAGGCTGGTGAGCTCGCTCAGCTCGTTGCGGATCGTCGCCGAGCTGACCCGCAGCCCCGCCTTTTCCGCCAGGAGCTTGCTGCCCACCGGCTCCGCCGAGGCGATGTATTCCTCGATGACCGCGGAGAGTATCTTCTTTTTTCGATCGCTCAGCCTGGTCATCGCGTCTACCCTCAGTCCCCGGCTCAGCAGTCAGCCGGGCTTTCTGCTGGCACTCTTATCTTTCGAGTGCTAATTTACTCCTTTTTCCGGCGCTTGTCAAGGGGGCGAGCCAAAACATTCGCCGGATTTACCGAAAATTCACAAATTGGGAGTTGGCGAGATCATGTTCGTAGGGGCGACCCTGTGTGGTCGCCCGCAGGTCACGACGATTGCCACGTCGTAGGGAGCGATCCCCTGATCGCTCCGCCGCCCGCGCAACGCGCGGGGCGGGAAACATGGTCGTAACGTCGGCGCGACGCGATAATCCTGGCGTTCTCCCTCTCCTGCCGCTGCGGCGGCACCCTCCCCCGCTGGGGGAGGGAGGGGAGCCGCAGACGTGACCGCCTGCCTCAAACCCAACGCGCCGAGGGTACGACGCGGTTCCCTCCCCCAGCGGGGGAGGGAAAGGAGCCGAAAACGGCACCGCCAGCCTCGAACCCAACGCGCCGAGGGTACGACGCGGTTCCCTCCCCCAGCGGGGGAGGGTGCCCGAAGGGCAGGAGAGGGAGAAGGTTGAAATTTGTGAGCGGAACGCGGAGCGATCAGGGGATCGC
>JAFSRS010000170.1 GCA_017445985.1 Oscillospiraceae bacterium
CAATGCGGAGCGATCAAGGGATCGCTCCCTACGGGTCGGCGGAAATCATTACAGCGTACGGCTAAGAGCCGTCCCTACAGTCAACTTCTCACCAAATCCAAATTTTCTCGCTTTTTCCCACGCCGCCCCCGCTGGCATAAAAAATAAATTCTCCCCCCGGTTTTTGGTAAATGTACCAAACGTTTGAATCATTCCTGTAATTCCTCTTGATTTTCGGAAAAATTCGTATTATGATAAAAATGCGCTCGAAAGGGCATCCTGTTTTTTGGACGCATTGAACAAAAATACAATAATAATCAGAGATAAAAGGAAGGGCAAACAGATGAAAAAATATGTCTTGATGTTTTCCGAGGGCAACGCCATGATGCGCGAGCTGCTGGGCGGCAAGGGCGCGAACCTGGCCGAGATGACCAACATCGGCCTCCCGGTCCCCCAGGGCTTCACGATCACCACCGAGGCCTGCACCCAGTACTATGAGGACGGCCGCTGGATCAACGACGATATCATGGGCCAGATCCTCCGCGCCGTCGAGAAGATGGAGACGATCAACGGCAAGAAGTTCGGCGATCCCCACAACCCGCTGCTGGTCTCCGTCCGCTCCGGCGCCCGTGCCAGTATGCCCGGCATGATGGACACGATCCTGAACCTGGGCCTGAACGACGACGTCGTCGCCACGATGATCGCGGGCAACCCGGACCCCGCCTTTGAGCGCTTCGTCTACGACAGCTACCGCCGCTTCATCCAGATGTTCTCCGACGTGGTCATGGAAGTCGGCAAGAAGTATTTCGAGAAGCTGATCGACGACATGAAGGAGGCCAAGGGCGTCAAGCTGGATATCGAGCTGACCGCCGCCGACCTGAAGAGCCTGGCCGAGCAGTTCAAGGCCGAGTACAAGAAGCAGATCGGCGAGGACTTCCCGAGCGATCCTACCACTCAGCTGGTACGCGCGATCAAGGCCGTGTTCCGCTCCTGGGACAACCCCCGCGCCAACGTCTACCGCCGCGACAACGACATCCCCTACTCCTGGGGCACCGCGGTCAACGTCATGCCGATGGTCTTCGGCAACCTGAACGACAACTCCGGCACCGGCGTCGCCTTCACCCGCGACCCCGCCACCGGCGCGCGCAACCTGATGGGCGAGTTCCTGGTCAACGCCCAGGGCGAGGACGTGGTCGCCGGTGTGCGTACCCCGATGCCGATCTCCCAGATGGAAGAGCTGTTCCCCGACGCCTACTATGAGTTCCTCCAGGTCTGCGGCAAGCTGGAGCGCCACTACCGCGACATGCAGGACATGGAGTTCACCGTCGAGAACGGCAAGCTCTACATGCTCCAGTGCCGCTCCGGCAAGCGCACCGCCCAGGCCGCCCTGCAGATCGCCTGCGATCTGGTGGACGAGGGCATGCGCACCCGTGAGGAGGCCGTCAGCATGATCGACCCGCGCAACCTGGACACCCTGCTGCACCCGCAGTTCGACGCCTATCAGCTCAAGAAGGCCACGCCCGTTGGCCGCGGCCTGGGCGCCAGCCCCGGAGCCGCCTGCGGCCGGATCGTTTTCAGCGCTGAGGACGCGAAGGAGTGGGCCGCCCGCGGCGAGAAGGTCGTCCTGGTCCGTCTCGAGACCAGCCCCGAGGATATCGAGGGCATGAAGGCCAGCCAGGGCATCCTCACGGTGCGCGGCGGCATGACCAGCCACGCGGCTGTCGTTGCCCGCGGCATGGGCACCTGCTGCGTCTCCGGCTGCGGCGACATTTCGATGAACGAAGAGGAGAAGTATTTCACCCTGGGCGGCCAGCGCTTCTCCGAGGGCGACGAGATCAGCATCGACGGCACCACCGGCAACATCTACGCCGGCGTGCTGCCCACCGTGGACGCCCGGATCGCGGGCACCTTCGGCCGCATCATGAAGTGGGCCGACGTCTACCGCAAGCTCTCCGTCCGCACCAACGCCGACACCCCGCGCGACGCCCGCAAGGCCCGCGAGCTGGGCGCGGAGGGCATCGGCCTCTGCCGCACCGAGCACATGTTCTTCGAGGGCGACCGCATCGCCGCGATCCGCGAGATGATCTGCTCCGATACCGTTGAGGAGCGCGAGGCCGCGCTGGACAAGCTGCTCCCGATGCAGCAGGGCGACTTCGAGGGCATCTACGAGGCCATGGAAGGCCTGCCCGTCACGATCCGCTTCCTGGATCCCCCGCTGCACGAGTTCGTTCCCACCGCCGAGGACGATATC
>JAFSRS010000171.1 GCA_017445985.1 Oscillospiraceae bacterium
ACCGCGTCGTACCCTCGGCGCGTTGGGTTCGAGGCTGGCGGTGCCGTTTTCGGCTCCTTTCCCTCCCCCAGCGGTGGAGGGTGCCGCCGCAGCGGCAGGAGAGGGAGAACGCCAGGATTATCGCGTCGCGCCGACATTACGACCATGTTTCCCGCCCCGCGGGTTGCGCGGAACGCGGCGCGATCAGGGGATCGCGCCCTACGGGATCGGTGGTAATTTTGGTGCGGGCGACCACACAGGGTCGCCCCTACATTCAACATTTCTACAACTCCCAATTTGTATGCCTTCTTGGGGCGGGGCTGCTACTCCTTTTCCGCGAACAGCAGGCCGAAGGTGCCGGGGCCGCAGTTGGCGGCGATGGCGGGAGAGGCCTTCTGGAAAATCACCTGATCGAAGCGCCCTTTTTTCTCGATCTCCGCGCGGATCAGGCCCAGCTCCTTCTGGCTCAGGCCGACGTAGGTGACGAACAGCAGTCTTTGATCGACCGACGCCATCGCGCGCAGCTCCGAGGCGATATAGCGCCGCCCCAGCTCGGAGGCATAGGCCGCCACGCGCTTGGAATGGCCGTGGGTGTAGGCGTCCTTCGCGTCGATGGCCTCCGCCAGGGTCTCGACGATGTGCAGGCTCAGCCGCTCGATGGCCGCGGTCTTGCGGGAGACCTCCGCCGCCAGGCCGTGCTGGAGCCGTACCAGCTCAATGGTATGCCTGACACGCAGCGCCAGCACGTCCGGCACGAAGGGCTTCTTGATGAAGTCCATCGCCCCCAGCCGCAGGCCCCGCGATTCCGTCTCCGGGTCCTCGTCCGCGGTCAGGAAGATCACCGGCACCTCCCGCCCGCGCTCGCTGCGCCGGAGCAGCGTCAGGGTCTCGAAGCCGTCCGGCGCGGGCATCCGCACGTCCAGCAGGATCAGGTCCGGCACGCCCTGGTCCAGCGCGTCCAGCAGGGCCCGCCCGGAGCGAAAGGCCGTCACCCGCATCCCGCTCCGGCTCAGGATGTGTCCGGCCATTTTCAAATTGGCGAGGTCGTCGTCCGCCACGTAGATCCAATCCGCCAAGGAAATCACCTCTTGATTCAGGATAGCATATCGTTTACAATAACGAAAGAAGGAAACGGGAACTTTTTTCGGAATTTCCCGTCATATCAGGCAAACAGTACAAAGGAGGACAAGCCCATGAAACGCGCCTGGACCATCATCCTCTGCGCCCTGCTGCTGGCGGGGCTGCTGAGCGGCTGCGGCGGCTCGGCCTATAAGAGCTCCGCCGCCAGTACCTACCCCATGACAAACAATGCCGGCGACTATGCCGCCCGGGAAGACTATGAGCCCGGGGAGGGCTGGTACGCCACGGAGACCACGGCCTCGAACGCCTCCGGCGCTCTGATGTCCGGCCAGGTCCCGGCGAACGTCAAGCTGATCTTCACCGCGAACATCACGCTGGAGAGCACCGAGTTCGACGCCGCGGCGGAGGCCCTGACCGCGCTGACCGCCGACTGCGGCGGCTGGTACGAGAGCAGCAGGCTGGACAATTACAGCCGCTACCGCAGCGCCGGCTACACGGTCCGCGTCCCGGCGGAGCGCTTCGAGGACTTCTGCGCCCGGATCGGCGAGAGCGCGACGCTGCGCAGCATCAGCCGCGGCAGCGAGGACGTGAGCGAGCGCTATTACGACGTGGAGTCCCGCCTCGCCACCCAGCGGACCAAGCTGGAACGCCTGCAGACGCTCCTGGCCCAGGCGGAGGAGATGGAGGACATCATCACGCTGGAGAGCGCGATCAGCGAGACCGAGCTGGCGATCGAGAGCCTGACCGGCTCCCTGCGGCATTACGATTCGCTTGTCGGCTACTCCACGATCTACGTCACGCTGAACGAGGTCTACAAGGTCACGGAGACCGAGACCGCGCCCATCGGCTTCGGCCAGCGGCTCTCCGCCGCCTTCCGGGAGGGCACCGAGGGCTTCGTGGACGGCTTCCAGGATTTCCTGGTCGATCTGGCCAGCGTCTGGCTGGGTCTGCTGGTGTTCCTGGCGATCGTCGCGCTGGTCGTATTCTTCATCGTCCGCGGCAGGCGCAAGCGCCGCGCGGCGGGCTATGTCCCGCGGGAGCGGAAGCAGCGCAGGGCAAAGCGCGGGAAGAAGGCCGCCCAGCAGCCCGAAGCGCCGCAGCCCATCCCGCAGCCGACCGACGCGCAGCGGCAGGACCAGAAAGACGGCGAGGGCTGAAAGCTCTGTCGTAGGGGCAACCCTATGTGGTCGCCCGCGCCGAAATCACCGCCAAGCCCGTAGGGAGCGATCCCCTGATCGCTCCGCGTTCCGCCGACGGACCGATCCCGCATCTCGCCATGCGCGGTGCGCATGGCGGCGGCGCGATGTGGGCATCGCGCCCTACGGGGTCGGCGGTCGTCGTCACGTTCGGGCGACCACACAGGGCCGCCCCTGCGGAACGCCCGTCACGCCGGCGCGTCGTCGTCCCGCAGCACGGCCTTGACGTTCCGCTCGAAGCGGCTGCGCGGCCCGAAAACCTCGTGCCCGCAGCCCCGGCAGCGCAGCCGGAAGTCCGCGCCCACGCGCAAAACCACCCAATCCGCGCACCCGCAAGGGTGCGCCTTTTTCATCCGTAATATGTCGTTCAAGCGAATATCCATCGAAACCACCCAATCACAAAATCAGCAACTATTCACTCCGCATTTCCCTTCACCGCTTCCCAGTACCTTCTCGCCGCCTGCTCCGTCTTGTTGTCGCCGAACTCGTAGTACCGCGTCCCAACGAGGCTGTCGGGCAGGTACTGCTGCGCGACCCAGTGGTTCGGGAAGTCGTGGGGGTACAGATAGCCCTGCTCCCGCTCGAAGCCCGCGCCGTCGGCGTGGACGTTTTGCAGCTCTCGCGGGATGGGGCCCGCCTTGCCCGCCCGCACGTCGGCGCGGGCCTTCGCGATGGCAAGATAGGCGCTGTTGCTCTTTGGCCAGGTGGACAGCAAAATCACCGCCTCGGACAGGGGGAGCTGGGCCTCCGGCAGGCCGAGCTGCAGAGCGCTGTCCACGCAGGCCTTGATGATCGGCACCGCCTGGGGGTACGCCAGACCCACGTCCTCGCTGGCGGAGCAGAGGATGCGGCGGCAGGCCCCGGTCAGGTCCCCGGCCTCCAATAAGCGCGCGAGGTAGTGCAGCGCCGCGTCGGGGTCCGAGCCGCGCATGGACTTCATCAGGGCGCTGACCGTGTCGAAGTGGCTGTCCCCGTCCCGGTCATAGCGCATGGCGCTGCGCTGGCTCACCGCCTCCGCGTCGGCCTTCGTCAGCCGGATCAGCCCGTCCTTCGGGCGGGCGGCGGAGAACAGCAGCTCGACGGCGTTGATGGCCTTGCGCACGTCGCCGCCGCAGCCGGAGGCCACGGTCTCCGCGACGCCGTCCTCCAGCTCCGCGCGCAGCGCGTCCCGCTCACAGAGGTACGCGACGGCCCGCTCCACGGCCTTTGCCGCGTCGGCGGGGGCGACGGAGCGGAACTCGAAGATCGTGCTCCGGCTCAATATCGCGTTGAACACGTAGAAATAGGGGTTCTCCGTGGTGGAGGCGATCAGCGTGATGGAGCCGTCCTCGATGAACTCCAAGAGGCTCTGCTGCTGCTTCTTGTTGAAATACTGGATCTCGTCCAGGTAGAGCAGCACGCCGCCGGGGGTGAGCAGGGTGTCCAGCTCGCCGATGATGGCCTTGATATCGGCGGTGCCCGCGGTGGTGGCGTTCAGCTTGCGCAGCGTCCGGTTCGTCCGCCGGGCGATGATCCTGGCGACGGTGGTCTTGCCGGTCCCGCTGGGACCGTAGAAGATCATATTCGGGATCTTTCCGGACTCCACGATCCGCCGCAGCATCCCGTTCGGGCCGAGGATGTGGTCCTGGCCCACGACCTCGTCGATGGTCTGAGGCCGCAGCTCGTCCGCAAGGGGTCGGTACATGGGCGTCCCCTCCTGTTGAATAATGGTTTGTTCCTATATTACAATAGTTTTTTTCGGAAATCAATCTTGCGTTTCCGGCATCCAGGGTGTATGATGCTGCCTGCACGCTTTTGAAATTGGAGGGATCCCCTTGAACCAGAAACCCGGCTCCGGTCCCCGGAGCTATCTGACCGTCTTTCTGCTGGCGGTACTGATGGGCCTCAACTACGCGCTCTTCGTCTTTCCCAACGCCTTCGCCCCCGCGGGCATCAACGGCATCGGGACGATGCTGCAATACCTGTTCCACTTCAGTCTCGGCTATCTGTCGCTGCTGATCAACGTCCCGCTGATCGTTTTCGCCTGGAAGCGCCTGGACCCGGACTACGCGCGGAAGAGCCTGCTCTACGTGCTGACCTTCTCCGCCGTGACGCTGCTGCTGGGAAAGCTGGACCTCAGCGCCATCGCCTACAACACCGGCTATTCCAAGCTGCTGGGGCCGGTGGCGGCGGGCTGCGTCAGCGGCTTCGTCTACGGCGTGGTCATCCGCAACAACGGCTCCACCGGCGGCACGGACATCGTCGCCGCCTGGGTGCGGAAAAAGCACCCCAGCTTCAACCTGATCTGGGTGATCTTCACGATGAACGCGGTGGTGGCGGCGGCCAGCTATTTCGTTTACGGCTACCAGTTCGAGCCGGTGCTGCTCTGCCTGATCTACTGCTTCCTGAGCTCCCGGATCGGCGACGCGATGCTCAAGGGCGGCAAGAGCGCCCTGAAATTCGAGGTCGTCACGAAGCAGCCCGAAGAGCTGTCCGCCCGGCTGATGCGGGAGCTGCACCACGGCGTCACGATGCTGCGCGCCGAGGGGATGTACTCCGCCAGCCCGACGAGCCTGGTGGTCTGCGTCGTCAACCGCCACCAGGTCGTGCGCTTCCAGGAGATCTTAAGCGAGTTCCCCGGCTGCTTCGCCTACGTGTCCAGCGTGAACGAGACGGTGGGACGCTTCGACCGGAACGCGAGGACCGGCGCAAATTTATAAGCGGAATGGGAGGGGCCAAGGCCCCTCCCATTCCGCTTATTAAAGGATCAGATCTTGCTCTCGATGTAGGCGACGATCTCGCCCACAGTCAGGCTCTCGCGCAGGTCGTCGTCCAGAATGACGATGTTATACTCGTCCTCCAGGGTGGTGACGAGCTCGACCACGTCCAGGCTGTCGGCGCCCAGATCGGCGACGAGCTGGGAATCGGCGGTGATGTCGGCGGCGTCCACGCCAAGCTGCTCGCTCAGCAGCTCACAGATCCGTTCAAAAACCATAACAAATATATATCTCCCTTTTCAAAATCAATCGAGGCTGCTCCGCATGATTCCGGTGCGCGGATCGCGCAGTCAGAATTTTCGTCAGATCGGCCCAAAACCGCAGGCAATACTTTGTGTATTGCCGAGGATTTTGGGGCGATATGACGGAACATTATGCAAGCGGGACGTGTGCCGGAATCGTGCGGTGCTGCCTCAAAAATCAGGCCCATTCGCGGCTCTGGGGCTTGCTGCCGTTCCCCGCGTTGGGGTCGGCGCTGCGGTCATAGCTGACCACCACGCGGCGGTTCGGCTCCGCGCCGATGCTGGAGGTGGACACGCCCTCGTAGTTCTGCAGGGCGGTGTGGATCACGTGGCGCTCGTAGCTGTTCATCGGCTCGAGGGCCATGCTGCGCTTGTACTTGATGGCCTTGGCCGCCATCTTCTCCGCCAGGTGGACCAGGCTGTCCTCCCGCTTGCTGCGGTAGTTCTCCGCGTCCACGCTGACGTGCAGCCGCTTGTCGCTGCCGCGGTTGACGGAGTAGTTCACAAGATGCTGGATCGCGTCCAGGGTCTCGCCCCGGCGGCCGATCACCGCGCCCATGCTGTCGCCGCAGAGCTCGACGTTCAGGCCGCCGTTCTCCCCCTCGGTGATCTTCAGCTCGGCTTCCACGCCCATCAGGTCCAGCAGGCCGTGGAGGTAGGTCTCCACGCGCTCGCGCTGGCTGCCCTCGGCGGCGGCGATCTTCGGCTGCTTCGGCTGCTGCTTCGGCTGCTCCGCCTGGGCGGGCTGCCTGTTCTGCTTCGGCTGCTGCTTCTGCTTCGCCGGGCGTTCGGCACGGGGCTTCTGGGCCTCGGCCTTCGCGCTCTGCTCGGCCTTCGGCGGCTCCACGGGGCTCGCGTCGGGGACCTCGTAGGTCAGCCGCACCTTCGCGGGGCAGCTCCCGATCCCGAGGAAGCCGGACTTCGCGCGTTCAAGGATCTCCACCGAGACGTCGTCGCGCGTCAGGCTCAGCTGGGCCAGACCGGCGGCGATGGCCTCGTCCTCGGTCTTGCCGCTGACGTCAATATAGTTTGTCATGCGTCGATTTCCTCACTTCATTTCCTGTCGTCGGACGAATCCTCGTCCTCTTCGGGGGCGGAATAGGGGTCGTACTCCTCTTCCTCCGCCTCGTTCGCGTGGGCGCGCTCGACCACGCCGCCCCAGGTCCACTTGGGCGCGGGAGGCGCTTCCTCCTCCTCGGGCTCCGGCTGGGCCTTGGGGGCCTCCTCCGGGATGCCGGCAGCGGCGTTCCAGGTCCACTTCTGCGGAGCGGGGGCGGGTTCATCAGTCTCAGCCTCCGCGGGCGCGGCGGGCGTGAGCTCCGGCGCGGTCTCCGCGGGGACGGCTTCGGCGGGAACGGGCCCGCTCACGGGCTCGACCGGGAGCTCTTCCACGCTCTCAGCCAGCTCCTCCGCCTCCGCAGCGGCGCTCTCCGCGGCGGCAGCGGCGGTGGCCTCAGCGGCCCGCGCGGGGTTCGTGAAGCGGTCCGGCACGTAGGCCCGGCCGCGGGCGTAGCGGCGGTCGCCCACCTGGGAGGCGGGCTTCTCCTGCTGCTTCTTCCTGCCGCCGTTCTTGTTGGCCTTCTTTTCCTCTTCCTCCGCCTGGAGGGCGGCGGCGCGGCGCTGGGCGGACTTTTTGCGGCTGGTGTTCTCGTTCTCCTTGGTGAGGCCCTCCATGCGGAGGCGCTCGGTCTCCTGGCGCTTGCGCTCCAGCTCGGCCTCGCGGGCCTTCACCTTGGCCTCGCTCTCGGCGCGGGCCGCGGCGAGCTGCTTGCCGTAGACCTTATTGAGGATGATCTCCTGGACCAGGGCCAGCAGGCTGGTGAAGATCCAGTACAGACCCATGGATGCGGGCATGGAGAAGCCGATCCAGAGGGACAGCAGCGGGAACAGGTACATCATGGTCTTGTTCGACTGCTGCGCCTGCTGATCCGCGGCGGTGGGGTTGGTCTCCATGCTGATCTTGGACTGCAGGAAGCTCAGGCCCGCGGCGACCAGGGGGATCAGGAAGAGGCCGAAGCTGGCCCAGGTCACGCCGTTGCTCCAGAAGGTCACGGAGGGCGTGTCGGCCAGGTTCAGGCCCAGGAAGCGGTAGTTGATGTCCACCAGCTTGTCGGTGATCCCGGCAAAGGCGGAGAAGTTGTTCGTGATGAACTCGCTCTCGCGGAGCTGGAGGTAGGCGGCGGAGCCGGAGAAGTCGAAGCCCAGCTCGGCGAGCTTTTCATAGATCGCGCCGCCCTCGTTCACCAGCGCGGCCTCGATCCCCATCATCGTGGTCAGGGGAAAGCGGATCGCGCGGTACAGGGCCAGCAGGATCGGGAAGGGCAGGAGGCTCCAGAGACAGCCGGACATGGGGCTGACCTTCTCCTCCTTGTACAGGCGTGCCATCTCCTGCTGCAATCTCTGCTGGTTGCCCTCGTGGCGGCGCTTGAGCTCCTCGATCTGGGGGTTCAGCGCGGCCATGCGCATCATGCTCTTCTTGCTCTTCATCTGGAAGGGCAGAAGGATGATCTTGACGACCAGCGAAAACAGGAAGATCGCGACGCCATAGTTTCCGACCAGGTTGTAAAACCAGAGCAGGATGATACCAAACGGCTTTGCGATGAGATCAAACATAGACGTTCTCCTGTCGTAATGTCATGGTACGGGGTCGTAGAAGTTGTGCTCCCCCCTGTGGAAGGGGTGGCAGCGGGCGATGCGTTTCACCGCCAGCCAGCCGCCGCGCAGCGCGCCGTGGCGCTCGATGGCCTCCAGCGCGTATTGGGAGCAGGTGGGGACGTAGCGGCAGCTCGGCGGCGTGAGCGGGCTGATCCGCCTGCGGTAGAAGCGGATGAGCGCGAGCAGGAGGCGTTTCACGTCCCTTCCCCCTTCTGCCCTTCCAGCGCGCCCAGCTTCGCGCAGGCGGAGAGCATGGCGCGCTCGAGCTGCGCGTAGCGGGCCCCCACCGCGCGGGCGCGGGCCACGACCACCAGCTCGACGCCGCGGGCAAATTCCGCCTCGTGCAGGCGGTAGATCTCCCGCAGGCGGCGGCGCACGCGGTTGCGGACCACGGCCTTGCCCAGCTTGTTGCTGACGGTGAAGCCGACGCGGTTCTCCCGCCGCTTCGTCTTGCGGGCGTAGACCACCAGAAAGGGCGTCACCGCGCTCCTGCCCCTGCTGTAGAGGCGCTGGAATTCATAGTTCTTTTTCAGGGTTTGGGTGAAGTTCATGGGCCGGTCCTCCGGCTGCGATACCGGTTTCGGGGGAACGCGCAAATAGGCCGGTGGGTCACCGGCCGATCCGAAACGGTATCAAACTTTGCGCTCTGCTCACGACAGACGGTGCGCTGTGCTCGTAACAGAGGGTTTGTTCCAAAGCGGCTCAGTAGCTGAGGCGCGCTCTGCCCTTCGCTCTGCGGCGGGACAGGACCTTGCGGCCGTTGGCGGTCGCCATTCTCTTGCGGAAGCCGTGCTCCTTCTTGCGCTGGCGCTTCTTGGGCTGATAAGTGCGAAGCATGATACAGTTCTCCTTTCTGTAAAATTATGCTCAACATCGTCCGGGCTCGAACGATGCAGCGGACAAAGCTTTGATATTATATCCGATAGCAGGTGGAAATGTCAACTAATTTTTTTAGCTCGCCGCCTTCGGCGTCTGGCATATGGACAAATTGGGATTTGGCGAGATCATGTTCGTAGGGGCGACCCTGTGTGGTCGCCCGCAGGTTACGACGATTGCCACGTCGTAGGGAGCGATCCCCTGATCGCGCCGCGTTCCGCTCACAAATTTCAACCTTCTCCCTCTCCTGCCCTTCGGGCACCCTCCCCCGCTGGGGGAGGGAACCGCGTCGTACCCTCGGCGCGTTGGGTTTGAGGCTGGCGGTGCCGTTTTCGGCTCCTTTCCCTCCCC
>JAFSRS010000172.1 GCA_017445985.1 Oscillospiraceae bacterium
CGCACGCGTCGAAAAGAACCGGCCCTGTGATTCTCTACCGAAAGATATGATTACTCAAAGCTGCCGTACATCGCGACGGCATCGTCTATGCTGAGCTCGCCCTTGCCGACCCGGAAGGCGGCGACGCGGATCTGGCCCGTGAGCGGGTCGGTGATGCCGATCACCTCCGGGGAGAAGGTCCGCTCGGCGGGCACCTGGCTGAAGGGCGCGTAGACCGCGTCGAAGGACAGGTCCGTGGTGGGCGTGACGAGACGCTTCACGGAGGCCATCTCGTTCAGCTCCTCCTTGTTGATCAGGAAGCGCATGAACTCGTTCGTCATGTCCAGATCCTCGCAGTCCTTGTTGACGGAGAACTCGATGGAGGGGCTGTCAAGGAAGTATCCGCCCTCTTCCGTCAGGGGGATCGGGGCGAAGCTGTAGGTGAAGGGAGAATTGGTGAAGGCCTCGGACTGGCTCTCACGCTTCCGGGTGCCGGACACGGTGTCACCGGCGCAGATCATCATCGGCACGTCGCCCTCAAAGAAGCGCAGAATGACCTTGGTATAGTTGTCCTCGATCAGATCGCAGGCCTCGAGATCGACGCAGCCGTTCGCGATCAGCTGCTCCACCTTTTCCAGAGCCGGGCGCATGTATTCACCCGCCGCGGGGTCCATCGCGTTGGCGAGGGTCAGCGCCTCCGGGTTCCCGGCCAGCGTGGCCGCGAACATCGGATAGGCGACGGTGTACATCAGGCAGCTCGACGATTTGAGGCTGTAGCCCATCATGGGGTTCTCGTAGCCCTTGCCGCGGAACGCTTCGCACACGTTCAGCAGCTCCGTCCAGGTGGTCGGGACGCTGAGCCCTTCCTTTTCAAACAGGTCCTGGTTCACCAGCATGCCGTAGCTTCTGGAGAACACCGGCACCATCATCACGCGGCCCTCCGCGTCGCGGTTGATCAGGCCGGGGCGGATGCAGTCCAGATTCAGCCCCAGATCGGCGGCGGCCAGGTCCTCCGTGTGGGCGAACACCGAAGCGTATTTCTCGTTCCCGATCATCGAGGCGTTGGAGAAGAAGATGTTGGGCTTCTCGCTGCTGCCCAGCGCCGTGGCCAGGGTGTTGTTGTAGTCGTCCAGCTTCACGTAGCTGAGCTTGACGTTGGGATAGAACTCGTTGAAGCGGTCGAATTCCGCCTCCAGGGCCTCGAAGTTGTCGTAGCTTCCGACGACGGTGATGGAACAGCTCGTGTCCTTGTCCAGCTTCGGCTGGAAGCCGACGGCGGTCTCCTCCGGCGCCTTGCCTCCGCAGGCCGCCAGCGACAGGACGATGCAGATGACAAGCAAGATGCAGAATACCTTTTTCATGATTTTCTTTCCTCCTTGATTCTTCTGATTTCTTTTATGACAAGCTTAATGTCGATCGGTTTCGCGATGTGTCCGTTCATGCCCGCGTTCAGGCATTCCGTGACGTTTTCGGAAAAGGCGTCCGCGGTCATGGCGATGATCGGAATGTGGGACGCCCAGGGATCGTCCAGCGCGCGGATGGCTCTCGTGGCGTCGAGGCCGTTCATCTCCGGCATCTGGATGTCCATGAAGATCAGGAAGTAGCTCCCCTCCGCCGCGGCCTGCAGCTTCTCCACGCAGATACGCCCGTTTTCGGCGCGCTCCGTCGTGATCCCGTACATGCCGAGGAGGGTGGAGATGACCTTCCAGTTGATCGCGTTGTCCTCCGCGATCAGGATGTTCAGGCCCTGCAGATCGGAATAGTCGTTCTCCGGCTCGACGGAGGTCGCCTTGTGTCCCAGGACCTCGTTGATCTTGTAGTAGAGTGTGGAGCGGAACAGCGGCTTGCTGACGAAACCGTTCGCCCCGGCCTCCTTCGCCTGCTCCTCGATCTCAGACCACTCGTAGGCGGAGATCAGCAGGATGGGCGTTTTCGCGCCCACCGCCGCGCGGATGCGGCGGATCGTCTCGATCCCGTCGACCTCCGGCATCTTCCAGTCGAGGATCACGACCGCGTAATCCCGTTTCGCCTCATGCCGCCGCGTGATCATGCCGAGCGCCTCCGGCCCGCTGCCCGCGCGCTCCGCCGTGACGCCGAGGGATTCCAGGGTATCGACCGCGGTCTCCAACAGGATCTCGTCGTCGTCCACGACCAGCACGTCCATCGGATCGAGCTTCATGTCCTCCCGCTGCCGTTCCGCGACGGGGATATCCAGCTTGACGGTGAAGGTCGTGCCCTTCCCCTGCTCGCTCTGGCAGTCGATGACGCCCTCCATCAGGTCGACCATCTGCTTGGTGATGGCGAGGCCCAGGCCGGTGCCCTGGATGCTGTTCACACGGCTGTCCGTCTGACGTGAGAAGGGCTGATACATGGTTTTCATGAACTCCGGGCTCATGCCCATGCCGGTGTCGGCCACGACGTAGGTCAGGCGCACGCAGCCGCTCTTCGGGCTCTCCTCCTCGCGCAGATCCACGTTGACGGACCCGCCGGGCTCCGTGTACTTGAGGGCGTTGGACAGGATGTTGATGTAGATCTGATTCAAACGGAGCTTGTCCGCGTAGAGATATTCCTTGTCGATCCGGCTGACCCGGAAATTGAAGTCGATGTTCTTCTCCTTGACCATCGGCTGGGACAGGTTCACGAGGTTTTCCACCGTCTCCACGATGGGGAAGGTCTGCGGACTGAGGTTCAGCTTTCCGCTCTCGACCTTGGAGATGTCCAGAATGTCGTTGATCAGCGTCAGCAGGTGGTTGCTGGCCAGCGTGATCTTCCGCAGGTTGTCCCCCACCGATTCCGGATCGTTGATATTCTTCTCCGCGATCGTCGTCAGGCCGATGATCGCGTTCATCGGCGTGCGGATGTCGTGGGACATCGTAGAGAGGAAGTCGGTCTTGGCCCTGTTCGCCGCCGCCGCCTCCTTGGCCGCCTCCTGGAGCCGTTTGTTGAAGCGGAGCATGACGGAAATGTCAAATACGAGCAGGATCAGGAGGCCCACTGTCACGACGCCGATCAGCAGCCAGTTTTCGGTCCTGACGTCCAGATCCCGGATCGGCGCGAAGCTGAGCAGCGTCCAGCCCGCTGTCGCGGGGATCGGGGTATAGGCAAGGATGCAGTCCTCGCCGCGGGAGTTGCGCATGAAGACGGACCCGGTGGACGAGGTGATCGTATCGAAGAGCGCCCTGGCGCTGGCGGTGTCGGTCACGTTGTAGGACCTGTAGAACTCAAAGAAGCTGGAATTTTTGAAGGAGTGGCCCTTGATGATGTAATCGCCGTCCGCGTCGATCAGGGAGAGCTCGGCGTTCTCATACTCCTCCTGCGGGAAGACCCACTTCTTTTCCAGCTCCGAGATCGTCAGCACGCGCAGCAGCACGGCGCTCCGGGGCTCGCCGGTCTCCGGATCGCGCAGCGTAAGCATGTTGCAGAAGGCCAGGGACTGTTCTCCGTTGACCGGGTTCGTATACGCGCGGGTGATGTTGATGGACTCGTCGTCCGAGCCGATCCAGCTCACATCGTCCAGCAGCCCCATCCGCTCATACGAAACGGTGTAGTTGTCGGGGTCGTTCCGCCCCGACTTCGTGGTCAGGCCCTTCAGCGTATCGACGTACACGATGTGCGCGGAGTCGGCCGGCAGCACGTGGGAGGCCCGGATGAAGGAAATGGCCTCCTCGATCGTCATGAACTGGCTGTTGATATAGCGCGAGCGCACGTCGCAGACGCGCTGTTCGCCCTCCAGATAATTTTCGGTGACGTGTTCCATGCTGATCGTCGTATTTTCAAAACGCTCGATCTGCCTTTTGGTCGTCTCCCGGCTCTCATAGTCGGAATACAGGACCACGAAGGTCATCATGGCGATCATAATGAATACGTTGACCAGTATGACCCAGATTTTTTTCATGGTGTATTTCGCTCCCACGCAGTTTTGTTCCCATACGAGTCAATGCTCACATTATATTATATCAAAACTGCCGGAACTCTTCAAGAGCTTTTTCAAAGCTTTTGGGATGGGGCGCTTGCTTTTTCCGCGAAGGGCGTGATATGCTTTCTGACAGAAATCTGAGAACGGGAGGGCGGAGCGATATGGAGCCGCGAATTTTGTGTTACGGGGATTCCAACACCTGGGGCTTCGATCCCCGGAGCTGGTGCGGCGGGCGCTACGCGTCGCCCTGGCCGGAGCTGCTGGCAAAGGAGACCGGCTGGGAGGTCCTCAACTGCGGGCAGAACGGGCGCTCGATCCCGGACCGGGAATATGAGTACGCGCAGTTCCGCGGTCTGGAGCGCTGGGAGCGGCCCGACGCGCTGCTCGTCATGCTGGGCACGAACGATCTGCTCTGCGGCGACAGCGCCGAAACGGCGGCGAAGCGGATGGAAAGCTTTCTCACCCAAAGTGTCACGCCGCGGCTGCTCCTGATCGCCCCGCCGCCCTTGCAAAGGGGCGCGTGGGTGCCGGAGGACGGGCTCGTTTCAGCTTCAAGGGAGCTGGCCGCGCGCTATCGGGAGTTGGCGGCCCGGCTGGGCCTCGGCTTCGCGGACGCGGGGGCCTGGGGCGTCGGGCTGGCCTTCGACGGGGTGCATTTCACGGAGGCGGGGCACGCCCGCTTCGCGGAGGGCGTCGCGGCGGCTGTGCGGGAGTTCGTTCTCAGTCGCTGAGCCGTCCCGCGCCGGAGCGGCGGGCGTTTCCATTATTTTATTATGCACGGCTCCGCGATCAGGTCCGTCAGCGCGAGCTGCATACAGTCCTCCGCGCGGGCGCCCGGGTCGATCCATTTGCCGACCGCGCTCCGGGGGAGGATCACCGGCATCCGGTCGTGGATGCGCCGCAGCTCCCCGGCAGGCTCCTTCGTGAGGACCGTGAACACGGGAACGGTCAGTCCGTTCTGCTCCTCCAGGCGGTACAGACCGGCGAGAAACATCAGCTTTGCCCCCGCGGGCTGGATCGCGTATTTTTCGCCGGTCCTGGTTCTGCCGTCCTCGGAGCGGAAATGCTCCCACTCGTAGTACCAGGAGGCGGGGATCGCGCAGCGGCGCTTCTGCCAGCTCTCCCGGAAGGTGGGCTTGACCTTCGCCGTTTCGGAGCGGGCGTTCACCAGCGGCGAGGTGGGGCCGGTGAAGCCCCAGACCATCGGGTAGACCGCGGCCCTGCGATCGCGCGAGGGCGCGATCACCGGGACCAGGTTCGTCGGGCGCACCTCGCCTTTTGCGGTCAGCGGGCGGGCGAGCGCGGCGACGAGCTTTTCCGTCAGCGGCGAGCGCTCCGCGGCCTCCACGTAGGGGCGCAGCTCCGGGGACAGCTCCATATAATATCGGCAGCACATATTATCTCACCTACTCTGCATAGGCGGCCGCTTTCGCGGCGATGGCCTCGTCGAAGCCCTTCAACGCGTCGAAGGGGGCGAAGATCTTCGCCCAGCGCGCCGGGGACATGGGCGGATGCTTCACGGAAAAATCGTCATATCTGTCGTGCCGGGGCCTCCCCCGGAGCGCCGCGGCCCTGTATTTGAAGTCCGCGGGCATGGTCATCGTGCCGGGCGTCATGGTGATTCCCCTCCCGTTCCGGTCGGCGCAAAAGATTTTGCCGTGGTACGCTGTAACATGCAAAGCTTGATGTTTGCGTATGTCCGACGTTCTCCCTCTCCTGCCGCCTGCGGGCGGCACCCTCCCCCGCTGGGGGAGGGAAAGGAGCTGTAGACGTGACCGCCAGCCTCGAAACCAACACGCCGAGGGTACGACACGGTTCCCTCCCCCAGCGGGGGAGGGAAAGGAGCTGTAGACGTGACCGCCAGCTTCGAACCCACACGCCGAGGGTACGACACGGTTCCCTCCCCCGCTGGGGGAGGGAAAGGAGCTGTAGACGTGACCGCCAGCTTCGATACCAACACGCCGGGGGTACGACACGGTTTCCTCCCCCAGCGGGGGAGGGTGCCCGAAGGGCGGGAGAGGGAGAACGCTGGATATGCTGATACGGTAAGTTTTTGTTGTTACAGCGATCTACGGGCATTGTAAACGGCGCGGCCGGCGGGAATGGGGAAACCGTCTGGCTACGCTCTGTGCCCTCCGATCTGCCTGTTCCGTTCCAGCTGCGTCGCGCCCTCCAACAGATTCTTGCCGGTAAACACGGCGTTGCTCCCGAATTTTTTGCGCAGGTCTCCCAAAGCCCCCTGCAGGCGCTTTTCCCGCGCAAGGGCCTCGTAGTCCACGAACAGGTTCATCTGGAACGCGCCGCTGTCCTCGTGGACGCCCTCGGCGGAGACGCCGAGGCGGCGGTAGAGCAGGCGGCGGTCCGTTTTCTGGTCGAAGGACCGGAGCAGCAGCGGCGCGACGGCGGACACGGCGTTGGTCTCGACCAGGGGCCGGACCGTGCCGTTGCTGTGCTTCGGATGCGGCCGTCCGTAGAAGTCCGATACGACCTCTCCCTCGTAGCCCGGACAGTGCTCCAGGCTTTTATAATCATAGGATACCCACCAGCCGAAGCGGGACGCCACCAGCGTCTTGGAAAACAGGTCGGCGCAGAGCCCGTCGATCATCTCCGCGAACACCAGCCGGGCCTCCTCGTATTCGTAGGGCCGGGGCAGGACCTGCCCGCTGTTCAGGCTGTGCTCGTCGCTGTGATAGGCCTTGATATCCTTCATCGTGACGGGGTCCGCGCCCCAGGCGTGGGCGAGCAGGATCTCCCCGTCGATCCCGAACTTTTTGTAAAACCATTCCTCGTCGTCGAGGGACTTCTGCGCCACGTCGCCCATCGTGTAGAGGGCGGCCTTTTCCAGCGTCCGGGCC
>JAFSRS010000019.1 GCA_017445985.1 Oscillospiraceae bacterium
CGCGTATATGTTCAGCATCATCACCGTGCGCTCCTCCGCCTCTTCGGCGGTCTCATGCATGGTATGGCCTTCCTGCCACAGGAATTCCCTGGAGCATAGGAAGGGGCGGGTGGTCTTTTCCCAGCGCAGCACGCTGCACCACGGGTTGTACTTCATCGGCAGGTCGCGCCAGGAGTGGACGACGTGGCTCCAATGGTCGCAGAACAGCGTCTCGCTGGTGGGACGGATGCAGAGCTTTTCACTCAGCTCCTCGCTGCCGCCCAGGGTGACCCAGGCGCACTCGGGGGCGAAGCCCTCCACGTGGTCCTTCTCCTTCTGGAGCAGGGACTCCGGGATCAGCATGGGCATGGAGACGTTCTCATGCCCCAGCTCCTTGAAGCGGCCGTCCAGGTAGGCCTGGATGCGCTCCCAGATCGCGTAGCCGTAGGGCCGCAGGATGAAGAAGCCCTTGACGCCGCTGTAGTCGATCAGCTCCGCCTTGACGCAGACGTCGGTGAACCACTGAGCAAAATCCACCTCCATGTCGGTGATCTGCTCGACCTTCTTATCTTTCGCCATATAAGATTTCCTCCGAAAAAGTGATTTTTATAATATGACCGTGAACGCCATCGCGTTCAGGATGATGTGCAGCAGGATCGGGGTCCAGATGCTGCCGCTGCGCTCGTAGCAGTAGGCGAGGGCCACCGCGCTGGGGACGTATTGCAGGGAGTAGATCAGCAGGGAAAAGTCGCCGCTGATCAGGACGTATTGCCAGACGTGGAGCAGGCAGAAGGCCAGCGCGCTCACCACGTAGGCCAAAACCCGGTGCTTTGGCCGGATCGAGCCGAAGATCAGCCCCCGGAACAGCGTCTCTTCGACGATGGGGGCCAGGAACACCGCGGCGGCCTTGATCGCGCCGTAGTCGTTCCGGGCGATGTTGATCATCTCGGCGTTGTTCGGGTTTTCCAGCTCGTCGCCGATCAGGGCGTAGAGCAGCAGCGTCACCGCCATGCTCAGCGCGTAATTCACCGCCATCGCCAGCAGCGCCGAGAGGACCGCCCGGCCGGGCCGGTCCAGCAGGGCCTCGAAGTCCGCACGCCAGTAGCGGAACATGATGAGCCCCAGCGCGACGGCGCTGACGCCGTAGGCCGCCAGGTTCGCCGTGCCCTCGCTCAGGACGCCGGGGTTGCCGTAGTTGAAAAACTCGATGGCCAGCGGCACGACCAGCAGATACATCGGCAGCCAGATCCAGCCCAGGATCTTCTGCGTCCGGCTCATGCGGTGGACGAAGCCCGGCTCCGGGACGGGGACCTCTGGCGTTTCGGGGCTGTTGGGATTGTTTGGGCTTTCGTTCATCCTGTCACCATCCTTTGCAGCTCGCTCAGGGTCTGCAGGGCCTCCAGCGGCGTCGTGCTGTTCAGGTCCAGCCGCCGCAGCCGCTCCCGGACCTCGTCCGCGCCCAGGTCCGCCAGGCTGACCTGATCGGACTCCGGGGGCTTCTCCACGCCCAGCCGGGCGCCCGCGGCCTCCAGCTCCTTCAAATAGCCCTTGGCCCGGACGATCACGCCGTCGGGCACGCCCGCCAGGGACGCGACCTCGATGCCGTAGCTGTCGTCGGCGCAGCCGGGGACGATCTTCCGCAGGAAGATCAGCTTTCCGCCCTGCTTCTTCGCGGTGATGTTGTAGTTGCGGACGCCGGGGAGCACGCCCTCCAGCGCGCCGAGCTCGTGATAGTGGGTCGCGAACATCGTCCGCGCCCCGAGGCGGCGGCGGTCCGCGCAGTATTCCAGGATCGCGCGGGCGATCGCCATCCCGTCATAGGTGCTGGTGCCCCGCCCGATCTCGTCGAGGATCAGAAGGCTGCGCGGGGTGGCGTGCTTTAAAATGTTCGCCATCTCGCTCATCTCCACCATGAAGGTGCTCTGGCCCGCGGAGAGGTCGTCGCTGGCGCCGATGCGCGTGAACACCCGGTCCGTCACGCCGATCAGGGCGCTGGTCGCCGGAACGAAGGAGCCGATCTGCGCCATCAGCGCGATCAGCGCCGTCTGGCGCATATAGGTGCTCTTGCCCGCCATGTTCGGCCCGGTCACGATGGCCACCAGGTCGTCCTTATCATTTAAAAACGTATCGTTCGGGACGAAGCGGGCCTCCTGGCTCCGCTCCACCACCGGATGCCGCCCGCCGCGGACGTCGATCACGCTGCCCAGGTCCACCTCCGGCATGCAGTAGCCGTTGCGGACCGCGACCTCCGCGAGAGAGCAGAGGCAGTCCAGCTCCGCCACCGCGTCCGCGGCGGCCTGGACCCGCAGGACCTCCTTCGCGATCCGCTCCCGGACCTCGGTGAACAATTCAAATTCCAGCGAACAGAGCCGGTCCCCCGCGCTGAGCAGCTTTTCCTCCAGCTCCTTCAATTCCGGCGTGAAGTAGCGCTCCGCGTTCACGAGGGTCTGCTTGCGGATATAGTCCGGGGGCAACCGCACGTCCCCGGCGGAGTTCGGCACGTCGATGTAATAGCCGAAGACTTTATTGTAGCCGACCTTCAGCTTCTTGACGCCGGTGCGGGCGCGCTCCCGCTCGCCCAGCGCGATCAGCAGGTCCTTGCCGTTGTTCTTGACGGCCCGCAGAGAGTCCACCTCGGCGTTGTAGCCCTCCCGGAGGATGCCGCCCTCGCGGACCGAGAAGGGCGGCTCGTCGCAGATCGCCCGCGCCGCCAGCTCCGCCACGTCGGCGAGAGGGTCCAGTGCCGCGATATCCCGGAGATAGCGGCTGTTGGCGCCTTCCAGCAGGCGTTTCAGCTCCGGCAGGGCGGCGGCGTCCTCGCCCAGGGCCTTCACGTCGCGGCCCCCCGCGCTGCCGTAGACGCAGCGGCCCAGCTTGCGCCGCATGTCGCCGATCCCCCGCAGCCGCTCGATCAGCTCGCCGCGCAGTACCGCGTCCCCGGCCAGCTCCCCCACCGCGGTCAGGCGGCGGCGGATCAGGGTCGGGTTCAGCAGCGGGCGCTCCACCCACTGCCGCAGCAGCCGCGCCCCCATCGGGGTCTTGGTCTGGTCCAGCACCCAGAGCAGGCTGCCGCGCTTCTCGCCGCTGCGGAGGCTCTGGGTCAATTCCAGATTTCGGAGCGTCGTGTAGTCCAGCTCCATGTATTTGCTGCCGCTCAGCAGCTCCACCGCGCTGAGGTGGCGGAGGTCGAACTTCTGCGTCTCCGCCAGATAGTCCAGCAGCGCCCCCACCGCGCGGCGGGCCATCGGCTCCCCGCGGAGGGCGCGGACCGCGTCGGCCTCCGGGCCGAACTGCTTCAAAATCCGCTCGTCGCAGTCCCGCAGCTCGAAGCGGGCCTCGCCGGAATCGAGCATCGCGTTCAATCTTTGACGAAGAAAGACCGTCAGCGCCTCGCTGTTTCGCGCCGCGTCGCACAGCACCGCCTCGCGGGGGGCGAAGCGGCCCAGCTCGCTCAGGGCGTGGCTCAGGGCGTCCCTGTCCCAGGCCGAGACGCAGACCTCGCCGGAGCTCACGTCTGCGAAGCCCACGGCCCCGCCCTCGCCCTCCAGCCAGACCGCGGCGATGTAGTTGCTGCGGCCCTCCTCCAGCATGCTGCTCTCGGTGACGGTGCCGGGGGTGATGATGCGGATCACGTCGCGGGTGACGAGGCCCTTCGCCAGGGCCGGATCCTCGGTCTGCTCGCAGATCGCCACCTTGTAGCCCTTCGCGATCAGGCGGGCGATGTAGGCCTCCGCGGAGTGGTAGGGCACGCCGCACATCGGCGTCCGCTCGTCCTCCGGCTTGCCCCGGTCCCGCGTCGTCAGGGTCAGGTCCAGCTCCTTCGACGCCAGAAGCGCGTCGTCGTCGAACATCTCATAGAAGTCGCCGAGGCGGAAGAACAGCAGACAGTCCCGGTACTGCTCCTTGATC
>JAFSRS010000173.1 GCA_017445985.1 Oscillospiraceae bacterium
CGCTGCGGCGGCACCCTCCCCCGCTGGGGGAGGGAGGGGAGGCGGTGACGTTACCACCAGCCTCTAAATCGACGCACCAGGGTAACGACACGGTTCCCTCCCCCAGCGGGGGAGGGTGCCCGAAGGGCAGGAGAGGGAGAATTCAAATCAAAGAATCTTCAAGGCCCCCGTCGGGCAGGCCTCGGCGCAGAGCTTGCAGCTCCGGCAGACGGCGATGCGCTCGCTGTCGCGGAACTCCGGCTTGATGACCGTGGTGAAGCCGCGGCCCACCAGGCCCAGCAGGGATTCCTTCGCCACCTCGTCGCAGACGCGGACGCAGAGGTTGCAGAGGATGCACTTGCCCTCATCCCGCTCGATCACGACGAGACGCCGTTCGCTGCCGTGGTGGCGCTTGTCGCCGCCGTCGAAGCGGGCGGGGTCGATGGGATAGCGGTTCGCGTGGCGGATCAGGTCGCAGCTCCCGTAGTCGTGGCAGCCGCACTCCAGGCAGCGCTTCGCCTCCCGCATGGCCTGCTCCGGGGTATAGCCCTCGTTGAGCGGCTTGAAGTCATGCTTCCGCTCCTCGCCGGGGCGGTTCTCCACGCGGACGCGGGGCAGGCGCTCCCGGTCCTCGTAGTCCTTCGCGCTGACCTTGCGCTCGCTGACGAAGGGGGCCCGGTGCGGCACGATCGCGCCGCGCAGATAGCTGTCCGCCACCTCGGCGCAGCGGTTCGCCTCGCCGATGGCGGCGATGGCGATGTCCGCGCCCTTGTTCGTCGCGTCGCCGACGGCGAAGACGCCCTCCAGATCGGTGAGACAGGTCCCCTCGTCGGCGGCGATGATGCCCCGGCGGTTCAGGGCCACGGGCAGGCCCGCCGGGTCCACCCGCTGTCCGACGGCGACGATCACGCTGTCCACGTCCAGATATTCGAACTTGTCCTTGACCGGCACCGGGCTGCGGCGGCCGCTGGCGTCGGGCTCGCCCAGCTCCATGACCTGCAGCTTCACGCGCCGCACCCGTCCGTCCCCGCCCAGCAGCTCCGCCGGGTTCGTCAGGAAGCGGAAGTCCACGCCCTCCTCGATGGCCTCGTCGATCTCCTCGTCGTTGGCGGGCATCTCCTCCCGGGTCCGGCGGTAGACGACGGAGACCGCCTCCGCGCCCAGGCGGACCGCGGTGCGGCAGGCGTCCATGGCGGTGTTGCCGCCGCCGACCACGGCGACGCGCTTGCCGATCTCCAGCGGCCTGCCCTCCGCGACGCTGCGGAGGAAGTCGATCCCGCCGTAGACGCCGTTCAGCTCCTCGCCCGCGCAGCCCAGGGGCATGCTCTTCCACGCGCCGACGGCGATCACCACCGCGTCATACTGTTTTCTATAATCCTCAAAGGAGATATCCCGGCCCAGCTTCACGCCGTTCTCCATTTTGACGCCCGCCGCGGCGATCTCCGCGATCTCGGCGTCCACGACGGCCTTGGGGAGCCGGTACTCGGGGATGCCGTAGCGCAGCATCCCGCCCATCTTGGGCATCTGCTCGGTGATGGTGACCTCGTGGCCCATCAACGCGAGGTAATAGGCCGCGGTCAGCCCGCCGGGGCCGCCGCCGATCACGCCGACGCGCTTGCCCGTGGGGGCTTTCCGCTCCGGCGTCCAGCGGTCCGGGTCGTTCAATTCAGCCATGGACATATAGCGCTTGATGGCCGCGATGGAGACGGGCTCCTCCACCAGCCCCCGGCGGCACTTGGCCTCGCAGGGGTGGGGGCAGACGTGGCCGATGCAGGCGGGCAGGGGGAGGCGCTCCTTGACGATGCGCACGGCCTCCCGGGTGTTGCCCAGGGCCACCTGCTTCACGTAGCCCTGGCAGTCCGTTCCGGCGGGGCAGGCCAGGCGGCAGGGGCCGAGGCAGTCGCCGTCGTGGTCGCTCATCAGCAGCTCCAGGGCGATCTTCCGCGCCTGGATCACGCGGGGCGTCTCGGTGTGGACCACCATGCCCTCCGCGGCCAGGGTGGAGCAGGCGCGCAGCAGCTTGCCGTTGCCCTCGGCCTCCACCACGCAGAGCCCGCAGGCCCCGTAGTGGGCGGTGCGGTCGTCGTGGCAGAGGGTGGGGATCTCGATCCCGGCGCGCTTCGCCGCGTCGAGGACGGTCTCGCCCTCCATGCAGACGCAGTTCACGCCGTTGATGCTCAGATGCAGTTCCTTCATAGTAGCGTCCCTCCCTTATTCCACGTTGACCGCGCCGAAGCGGCAGGCGGTGAGGCAGGCGCCGCAGCGGACGCAGCAGTCCGGGTCGATGGTGAAGCTCCTCCGCAGCTCGCCGCTGATGGCCTTCGCCGGACACTTCCGGGCGCAGGCGGAGCAGCCGACGCATTTCGTCTCGTCGATGGAATAGCGCAGCAGGAGGCGGCACTCTTTTGCCGGGCAGCGGTGGTCCCGGATGTGGGCCTCGTACTCGTCGCGGAAATAGCGGATCGTGCTCAGCACCGGGTTCGGGGCCGTCTGGCCCAGGCCGCAGAGCGCGCCGTCCTTGACCGCGGCGCAGAGCTCCTCCAGCAGCTCCACGTCGCCCTCGCGCCCCTTGCCGCTGACGATGCGGCTGAGGATCTCGCCCAGGCGCTTGGTGCCGATGCGGCAGTGGACGCACTTGCCGCAGCTCTCGCGGGTGGTGAAGTCCAGGAAGAAGCGGGCGATGCCCACCATGCAGGTGTCCTCGTCCATCACCACCATGCCGCCGGAGCCCATGATCGCGCCGGTGGCGCTGAGGCTTTTATAGTCGATCACCGTGTCCAGCAGCGACGCCGGGATGCAGCCGCCGCTGGGGCCGCCGAGCTGGACGGCCTTGAACGCCTTGCCGTCCCGGATGCCGCCCGCGATGCCGAAGATCACGTCCCGCAGCGTCACGCCCATCGGGACTTCAACGAGGCCGCCGCGCCGGACCTTGCCGGTGACGGCAAAGACCTTGGTGCCCCGGCAGCCCTCGACGCCGTATTTGGCGAACTCCGCGCCGCCGTGGGCCAGGATCCACGGCACGTTGGCGAAGGTCTCCACGTTGTTGATGTTGCTGGGCTTGTGCCAGTAGCCCGCCTGGGCCGGGAAGGGGGGCTTCAGACGCGGCATCCCGCGCTTGCCCTCCAGCGATTCGATCAAAGCGGTCTCCTCGCCGCAGACGAAGGCCCCCGCGCCCGCCTTGATGCGGATGCGGCAGGAGAACTCCGTCCCGAAAACGTTCTCGCCGATATAGCCCGCGGCCTCCGCCTGGCGGATGGCCTCGCGCAGCCGCACGATGGCGAGGGGGTACTCGGCGCGGACGTAGACCACGGCCTCCCGCGCCCCGATGGCGTAGGCGCCGATCAGCATGCCCTCGATCAGGTTGTGGGGGTCGGACTCGATCACCGCGCGGTCCATGAACGCGCCGGGGTCGCCCTCGTCCGCGTTGCAGATCAGGTATTTTTCCTCGCCGGGGGAGGAGCGGGCGGCGTTCCATTTGAACCAGGTGGGGAAGCCCGCGCCGCCGCGGCCCGCCAGGCCGGAAATTTTGACTTCCTCGATGACCTGCTCCGGCGTCAGCTCGGTCAGGCAGCGGCGGAGGGCCCGATAACCGCCCGCGGCGACGTAGTCCTCGATCCGCTCCGGGTCGATCACGCCGCAGTTGCGCAGCGCGATGCGGGTCTGGCGCTTCAGGAAACCGTCGTCCTCGCCGGAGATCAGCAGGGGTTCGAGTTTCGTCAGGTCGCCCGTGAGGGCGGCGTCGGCGATGGTCTCCGCGCCCTCGGCGTTCACGCGGACGCAGCGGTACAGGGTCCCGTCCTCCGCGTACAGGTCCACGATGGGCTCCAGAAAGCAGGCGCCCACGCAGCCCGTGACGCCGAGGCTGACGGCCTCGCTGCCGTCCAGCTTCGCGGACAGGGCCTCGTAGACCGCCGCGGCGCCCGCCGCGAGGCCGCAGGAGCCCTCGCCCACGGCAATGCGAATGCTCATGCCTGTTCCTCCTTTCGGATGTCCCGCAGGATCTGCCGCGCCTTGTCCGGCGTCAGGCGGCCGTAGGTCCGCTCGTCGATCATCATGACCGGCGCGAGGGAGCAGCAGCCCAGACAGGCCACAAGAGACAGGGAGAAGAGCCCGTCCTCCGTGGTGTCGCCGTTGGCGACGTCCAGCTCGTTCATCACCGCCAGGGTGATGGCGTCCGCGCCGTTCACGTGGCAGGCCGTGCCCTTGCAGAGCAGGATCAGGTGCTTGCCCATGGGCTTGAAGCGGAACTGGGAATAGAAGCTCGCCGTGCCCAGGACCTGGGCGGGGCTGCTGCCGGTGGCCTCCGCGATCCGGTAGAGCGCGTCCATCGGCAGGTAACCGTAGAGCTCCTGGGTCTTTTGCAGGATGGTAATCAGGCTCCCCGGAACGGCGGCGTACTCGTCCAGTACGGGCTCCAGGGGCGTCAGGTCGAGGGCGGGGGTGGTAGAGTCAGGCATAAGCGTTGCTCCTTTCGTGGTGCGGGTTTCAAGTTAGGAGTTAGGAGTGAGGAGTTAGGAGTTAAATGCGCTTCCGGTTTCGGGAACTCCTAACTCCTAACTGATAACTCCTAACTAATTTTTCAACGATTGCATCGGCGCGGGGATGCGCCCGCCCCGGGCCACGAAGGCCGCGGCGCTCTCCGGGTGGACGGGCATGACCGGGGCGCTGCCGAGCAGGCCGCCGAACTCGACCCGGTCCCCGACGGTCTTGCCGGGGGCGGGGATCAGGCGGACGGCGGTGGTCTTGTGGTTGACGACGCCGATGGCGGCCTCGTCCGCGATGATGGCGGAGATCGTCTCCGCCGGGGTGTCGCCGGGGACCGCGATCATGTCCAGGCCCACGGAGCAGACGCAGGTCATGGCCTCAAGCTTGTCCAGGGCCAGGGTGCCGCGCTCGGCGGCGGCGATCATGCCCTCGTCCTCGCTGACCGGGATGAAGGCGCCGCTCAGTCCGCCCACGTGGGAGGAGGCCATCACGCCGCCCTTCTTGACCGCGTCGTTCAGCAGGGCCAGGGCCGCGGTGGTGCCGTGGGTGCCGCAGACCTCCAGACCCATTTCTTCGAGAATCCGGGCCACGCTGTCGCCCACCGCCGGGGTCGGGGCCAGGGAGAGGTCCACGACGCCGAAGGGCACGCCCAGCCGCTCGCTGGCGGCGCGGGCCACCATCTGGCCCATGCGGGTGACGCGGAAGGCCGTGCGCTTGACGGTCTCGGCCACCAGGTCGAAGGGCTCGCCCCGGACCTCCTTCAGCGCGTGATAGACCACGCCGGGGCCGCTGACGCCCACGTTGATGACGCAATCGGCCTCGCCCACGCCGTGGAAGGCCCCGGCCATGAAGGGGTTGTCCTCCACCGCGTTGGCAAAGACCACCAGCTTCGCGCAGCCCAGGCCGTCCCGGTCCGCGGTGCGCGCGGCGGTCTCCTTGACGATCCGGCCCATCCGGGCGACGGCGTCCATGTTGATGCCCGCGCGGGTGGTGGCGACGTTGACGCTGGAGCAGACCAGCTCCGTGTCGCTCAGGGCCTCCGGGATCGAGTCGATCAGCCGCAGGTCGCCGGGGGTGGCCCCCTTGTGGACCAGCGCGCTGTAGCCGCCGATGAAGTTCACGCCGCACTCCGCCGCGGCCCGGTCCAGGGCGCGGGCCAGGTCGGCCACGTTGCCGCCCTCGCAGCTCTCGGCCACGAGCGCGACGGGCGTGACGGAGATGCGCTTGTTGACGATGGGGATGCCGTATTCCAGCTCGATGGCGCGGCCCGTCTCCACCAGTTTGTCCGCCCGGCGGCAGATTTTTTCATAGATCTTTTCCCCGCAGCGTTTTAAAGAGGGGTCCGCGCAGTCCCGCAGCGAGATCCCCATCGTGATGGTGCGGATGTCAAGATGCTGCTGGTCGATCATCGCCAGCGTTTCTAATATATCAGATCTGTCTAACATAACTCGGACCTCAGATTCTGTGCATCGCTGAAAAGGTGTCTTCTCTTTGAATCCGCATGGAGAGGCCGTTTTCCCCGCCCCAGGCGTCGATGGCGTCCCGCAGCGCCTCGAAGCTGCAGTTCGCCCCGGCGGTGTCCACCAGCAGCATCATCGTGAAGATGCCGCCCATGATGGTCTGGCTCAGGTCCAGAATGTTCACGTTTTTCTCGGCCAGCAGACCGCTGACCCCGGCAATGATCCCGACCCGGTCCGGGCCGATCACAGTCATCACAGCACGCATGGAAGCTCCTCCATTAAATATGTAGAATCATTCGTCTTCTTCGTCGTCCTCCCGCGGCTCGCTGCACTGGAACACGTAGGCCAGGAAAAACAGGGCCAGCGCGACGCCGACGAACCACAGATGCAGGTCGTAGAGGTTGTTGACCGCGGCGACGGGCGGCATCTTGAAGATCGAATCCAGCCGGTAGGTGCGCACCGCGGCGACCTGGCCGACGGCGTGGGCGATCTCCGCGACGCCTCCGCCGATCAGGACGGTCCAGGCCAGCTCCTGAAGCTGCCCGGAGGCGGGACCGAGGGGCCGGCCCTGGATCAGGGGCGCGAGCATCCGCCGCATCACGCGCAGGGCGTACCAGCCCGATACGAGGTAGGCCAGCGCCGTGACGAACTGCATCACGAGGCTGAGCTTCAGCCGGGATTCGTTCAGATAAAGCCCGGCGCGGCCCGCGAGACGCAGCTCAAGGTTGCCGAGCTGCAGCACGGAGGCGTCCGTGACGAGGTCGTCGCCGAGGATCAGCGCCAGCGGGATCATCACCAGCGCCGCCACCGCCGCGGCGAGCACGACGTATTGGATCACCTTCAAAAACTTGTCGAATGCGGCCGCCGGGCCGCGGAATCTCATCTTTTCCATCCTGCGCTCCTCCTTCACGTGCCTGAAAAAGCGGATATACGATCAGTATAGCACAAGGTTTCGCGTCTGTCACCTGTCGATGAAAAAATAAATGTGCAATGTGCAATTATGGTGTCGCTTCGTGACTATATTCGGAATCCCCTTGCCAGTCTACCCGGTCTGTGGTATACTGACGCAAACATTTCCGAATGGAGCGTGAGCGCCGTGCCGCTGCAGATCATCCGACAGGACATTACAAAATGGAAGTGCGACGCCATCGTGAACGCCGCGAACGGCTCGCTGCTGGGCGGGGGCGGCGTGGACGGCGCGATCCACCGGGCCGCGGGCCCGGAGCTGCTGGAAGAGTGCCGGACCCTGGGCGGCTGCGAGACCGGTCAGGCGAAGCTGACGGGGGCCTACCGCCTGCCCTGCCGCTACGTGATCCACACCGTCGGGCCGATCTGGTGGGACGGGGAGCACGGGGAGGAGGCGCTGCTGCGGAGCTGCTACCGGAACAGCCTGACCCTCGCCGTGGAGCACGGCTGCGAGAGCGTGGCCTTCCCGCTGATCTCCGCGGGGGCCTACGGCTATCCCCAGGCCCAGGCCATGCAGGTGGCGGTCAGCGAGATCGCGGCCTTTCTGGCGGACCACGAGCTGCTGGTCTACCTGCTGATCTTCGGCAGGGACGCCCTGCTGGCGGGCAGCCGGATGTTCTCCGACATCCGCAGCTTCATCGACGACAACTACGTGGACGCGCACCTCGACCCCAATACCGAGCGCCGCCGCCGGGCCTGGGCCGCGCGGCGGGAGGCGGAGGACTGGGACGCGTCGGCCAATGCGGTCGGGGCGAACCTGTCCGCGCCGCCGTTCCACGGCATGGCCGCCGAGCCCTGCGCCGCGGCGCCCGCGCCCAGGGCGAAGAAGTCCTCCGCCGCGGCGGAGAGGCCGGACTCCCTGGCGGAGCGGCTCAAAACGCTGGACGAGAGCTTTTCCCAGATGCTGCTGCGCAAGATCGACGAGCGGGGCATGAAGGACTCCGAGTGCTACAAGCGGGCGAACGTCGACCGCAAGCTGTTCTCCAAGATCCGCTCCGACGTGCACTACAAGCCCAGCAAGCCCACGGCCCTGGCCTTCGCCATCGCGCTGGAGCTGCCGCTGAGCGAGACGAACGAGCTGCTGCGCAAGGCGGGCTTCGCCCTGTCCCGGTCCAGCAAGTTCGACGTCATCATCGAGTATTTCATCCGCAAGGGGAATTATAACATTTTCGAGATCAACGAGGCCCTGTTCGCCTTCGACCAGAGCCTTCTGGGTACGTGAGAGGAGGACGGACGCATGAGGGAACAGTCGATGCGCTCCTTTGCCGCGGCCCTGGCCTCCGACGCGGCGACGCCGGGGGGCGGCGGGGCCAGCGCCCTGGTGGGGGCGCTGGGCGTGGCCCTGGGCAACATGGTCGGGGCCCTGACCGTGGGAAAAAAGAAGTACGCGGACGTGGAGCCGGAGATCCGGGCTCTGAACGATCGCGCCGAAGCGCTGCGGGAGCGGCTGCTGGACTGCGTCGAGCGGGACGCGGCGGCCTTCGCGCCCCTGAGCCGGGCCTACGCGATCCCGAAGGACGACCCGGGCCGCGAGACGGTCATGGAGCAATGCCTCCGGGACGCCGCCGCGGTGCCCTTGGAAATTTTCGAGCTGAGCTGCGATGGCATCGAGCTTTTGCGGGACTACGGCGAGCGTGGCAGCGTGATGATGCTCTCCGACGCGGCGACGGGCGTGGTGTTCTGCTGGAGCGCCATGTACGGCGCGGCGGTCAACGTCAAGGTCAACACGAAGCTGATGCGCGACCGCGCCTACGCGGAGGAGATCAACCGCCGCGTGGACGCGGGCATGGAGCGGTACTGGCCCATCGCCGAGCGTGTGTATGAGAACATCTACCGGAGGTACTGCTGATGGCCCGACTCTTGCTAGGCGCGCCGGTGGCGGCGGCGCTGACGGAGGAGCTGACCCGGCGGGCTGCGGCGCTGCGGGCGGCGGGCGTCGTGCCCACGCTGCGCGTCCTGCGGGTCGGGGAGCAGCCGGACGACGTGCTGTATGAGAACGTCGCGGCGAAGCGCTGCGAGCGGATCGGGATCGAGGTCCGGCGCGTGACCTTGCCCGCGGAATGTGAACGGGAAACGCTGCTGGACGCGGTGCGGGCGGTGAACGCCGATCCCGGCGTCCACGGCTGCCTGCTGCTGCGCCCGCTGCCGGACTACGACGCGGAGGCCGCGGCCTGCGCCCTGCTGGACCCGGCGAAGGACGTGGACGGCATGACCGTCGGCTCCATGGCGGCGGTGTTCACCGGGTCCGGGACCGGCTTTGCGCCCTGCACGGCGGAGGCCGTGATCGCGCTGCTGGAGGGCAGCGGCGTGGAGCTGGAGGGCAAACGGGCCGTGGTGATCGGGCGGAGCCTGGTGATCGGGCGGCCCCTGGCGATGCTGCTGCTGCGCAAAAACGCGACGGTGACGGTCTGTCACACCCGGACGCGGGAGCTGGCGGAGGTCTGCCGGAGCGCGGAGCTGCTGGTCGCCGCGGCGGGACGGCCCGGTCTGGTGCCGGGGGACTGGATCGCGCCCGGCCAGACCGTCGTGGACGTGGGGGTGCACGTCCGGGAGGACGGCAGCCTCTGCGGAGACGTGCGCTTCGACGAGGCGGAGGGCGTCGCGGGGGCCGTCACCCCGGTCCCCGGCGGCGTCGGCGCGGTGACGACCACGGTGCTGGCGAAGCACGTGATCGAGGCCGCGGAGATGGCGGCACGGGACAGAATTAAATAATTGTATATCCGGGCTTCTCCCTCTCCTGCCGCTGCGGCGGCACCCTCCCCCGCTGGGGGAGGGAGGGGAGGCGGAGGACGCTACCGCCAGCCTCGATGCAAACGCGCCGAGGTAACGACACGGTTCCCTCCCCCAGCGGGGGAGGGTGCCCGAAGGGCAGGAGAGGGAGAACCCTACGTATGGGAGATCGTAACGCATAGCGGGAGATTTTTTAAAAATGGGGAGGATGGGTATCAATGGCGACGAACGCGATGTATGAGCTGGCGTTCCAGTTCGGGGCGACGAAGCTCTGGGCGGAGCTGTCCGACGGGGAGCTCTTCGCAGTCCGGCACACGGACGGGGCGATCGGCTACTGCTGCGTGATGGGGAATCAGGGGGAGCACATCGCCCTGGCGGACTACGTGGGCGAGGCGGCCTTCCAGAGCTATCTGCGGCTGGCCCACGCCACCGACACCCAGAGCGTGACGCCGGAGCTGATCTGGGCCCAGGACTGCCTGCAATGCTCCTTCGAGGACGCGGAGGACGTGTCCGACGGGGAACGGCAGGAGGCGGCGAAGTACGCCGAAAAGCACGGCATCCGTCTGAGGCGGCGCAAGGCGATCCCGCAGTTCCTCCGCTACCGGCCCTTCTGCCAGCCCTGGCGGGTGGAGGACAAGCTGGACCGCGTCCGCATCTGCGAAGCCCTGGCCGCGGCGAAGGTCCTCTCCGAGCTGCTGAAGACCCACGACAAGGAGACGCTGCGGATCGTCCACCTGGACGACGGGCCGGAGCGCATCCCGCTCTTCGGCGTGAAGAACGGCAAGATGACCATGGGCAGCGTGGAGCTGCCCGCTATGACGCCGCCGGAGTATCCGGCCCCCGCGCTGCGCAACGACGTGACCGCGGAGCGGCTGCGCCGGGGGCGGCGCGTGGGCGCGATGGAGTGCGACGTGTTCCTGTACCCGGAGCCTCAGGAGGACGAGGAAGGCGGCGCGCCGCGCTTCCCCTTCCTGCTGCTCTGCGTGCTGCAGGACGAGCAGGAGATTTTGAACCTCCCGCCCGTGACGGACTATGAGACGAGCGCGGAGGATCTGGTGAACTATTTCGCGGAGGCGATGGCCAAGGACGGGCGGACCCCGAAGGAAATCCAGGTCCGGGACGCGCGGACCGCGGCCCTGCTGCGGGAGCTCTGCGAAAAGGCCGAAATTCCCATGCGCCGGGTGGAGGCGCTTTCGCTGCTGGACGATCTGGAGGACCGGATGCTCTCCGAGCTGCTGGACGAGGACGAGCTGCCCCGGCCCCAGGAGGACCAGGACGCCTACGAGCGCCGGATGCTCCAGGAGCTCGGCAGCGCCTTCGACGGCATGAGCGGCGGCCTCGGCGCTTTTCCGTTCGGGGACGTGCCGACGGAGGAGTGAGCGACGGGGGCAGATTGGGATTTGGCGAGTTAGGAGTTTTGAGTTAGGAGTTTCCCGGATGGTTACTACTTCAATAACTCCTAACTCATAACTCCTAACTCCTACCTGGCTCGATAAATCCCAATTTACCGCGTGAAACCCGGCACTTGACGCGCGGCGGCGCGTCTGATATCATTTGTACAGGGCGTGCGGGCATGATGAAATTGGCAGACATGCAGGATTTAGGTTCCTGTGCCGCAAGGCGTCGGGGTTCAAGTCCCCGTGCCCGCACCACGTCAGAAGAAGTCTGCTCCATTCCGGTTCCGCGGTTTGCGTAAGAGCCGCGAAACCTCCATATCCGCAGACTCCTTCTTCCTTCCAAAATCGGACCCGCTTCGCTGGGCTCCGATTTTGTTTTTCCAATTGCTTTTTTTCCTGCGTGCAGGTATAATGAACTTGTGCTCCGGGGATACTTCTTTCAGAATCCACATACGGAGCGTGATAAGATGAACCAGGTCAAACGCGGGGAGATCTATTTTGCGGACCTGAGCCCGGTGGTGGGCTCGGAGCAGGGCGGGATGCGCCCGGTACTGATCGTCCAGAACAACACCGGCAACCGCCACTCGCCCACGGTGATCGCCGCGGCGATCACCAGCCAGCTCGGCAAGGCGCGGCTGCCGACCCACATCGAGCTGACCGGCGCGAGCTGCGGCCTGAGCCGGGACAGCGTGATCCTGCTGGAGCAGATCCGCACCATCGACAAATCCCGGCTGCGGGAGCGGATGGGCCGTCTCGACGACGGCACGATGAAGCAGGTGGACAACGCCATATCGGTGAGCTTCGGGCTCTGAACGGCCCCCTGCGCGGGGGTTGGGGAGGTACTTATGAAAAAACAGACGATCACGGTGATCGCGGCGGCGCTGCTGCTGATCGCCTTCGGCGTCGCGGTCTACGCGGTGACCAGCGCCGACTACGGGACCCAGGCGGACCCGCTGGTGACGAAGAGCTATCTGGACCAGGTGCTCCGCCCGGAGCTCGACCGGGAGCTGCAGGAGGCGCTGGAGGCGGCGGAGGCGCAGAACCAGCCGGCGAGCGGCGATTTTGAGCGGGTGACGCTCAAGGCGGGACAGACCCTGCGCTGCGGCCTCGGCACGGAGCTGCTGTTGACGGCGGGCACGGCAAAGGCCCGGGGAACGCTCAGCGACGTGACCGCGGGCACGGCCCTGAACTCCGGCGCCGCCCTGACGGCCAACCATCTGTATCTGACCGCGGGCGACGACGCGCGGCTCGAAACGGGCGAGACCGCCGAGCTGCTGGTCTACGGCACTTACAGCGTTGAAGGCTGATCCTTTCATATCGAAAAGAAAAGACTCATACCCTACGTATGAGTCTTTTTTATTTTGGGAGGGGCCTATGGAGACGTATCCGATCCTGATCGACGGCGAAGCGGCGGGGCGGCTGACGGTGGAGCGGCAGGGGAGCCTGACCACGTTCGAGGCGGACTGCGAAATGCGGGAGGGCCTGATCCGCCTCAGCGTCTACGGCGGGGGCCGGGAGGGCTATCTCGGCGTCCTCGCCCCGGAGGGGGACAGACTGACGCTGCGGAAGCGCCTGAGCCGCAGCCAGACGCGGACTTTCCCGGAGACCATCGAGCGGGTGGGGCGCGCCGGGGAGCCGGGAGGGGCGGCGCGTACCGTCGTGGAGCGGCCGGACCTGGGAGTGGAGCGGAAGATAACGAAAGGGGAGGAAACGGACGGGGAAAGCCCGGGCGATTCGGGACGCGTGGGGGATGATACGCGGAAAGTGGAGACAAAGGCACGCAACGTGGAGCTGGATGGACTGGCAGATGGAGAAAACGACGGGACGGTGGGGACGGGCGCCCGGACGGCGGAACCGCCGGAGCTGCACTGGTTCGCCTCGCCGGACGGGGCGCTGGTCTGCTTCGACGGCAAGCGGAGCCTGGCCGCCCTGCCGCTTGGGGATCCGCGCATCCCGGCGGGCGCGGAGGGCCGGCCGCGCCGGATCGAGGGCCGGGATTACCTGGTGTTTGAGGGAACGTACGTATAAAAAAGATGGCGAAACGCGC
>JAFSRS010000174.1 GCA_017445985.1 Oscillospiraceae bacterium
CCGAGGGCGGCGGCCCCTACATACAGGCTTCACACATACACGCGCGGGACGCGCTTGCTGACCGAGCAGAGCAGCTCGTAGGGGATCGTGCCCGCGGTCTCTGCCAGCTTGTCCAGACTGGCGGTCTCACCGAAGATCTCCACGCGGCTGTCGATGCGCGCGTCGGGCAGGTCGGTCAGGTCGATCATGCACATATCCATGCAGATGCGCCCGCGCTGGGGCGCGAAGCCCTCCGCGACGGCAAAGGCGCAGCGGTCGCTGAGCGTCCGGAACAGCCCGTCCGCGTAGCCCACCGGGATCACGCCCATCCGCGTCCGCCGCTCCGTGACGAAGCGCCCGCCGTAGCTGATGGGCGTGCCGGGCTCGTAGGTCTTGATCGTCGCAACGCGGGTGACGAGGCGCATACAGGGCCGCAGCCCCAGCCGCCCTTCGTCGCCGTAGCCGTAGAGCAGCAGGCCGGGGCGCACCATGTCCATCGCCGTCTCCGGGTAGTTCAGCACCGCGCCCGTCGCGGCGCAGTGCCGCAGCCGGAAGCGGATTCCGCGCCCTTCCAGCGCCGCGAGCAGGTCCCGAAACAGCTTGAACTGCCCGAGGGTGAAGGCCCGCGCCTCCTCCCCCGGCTCGTCCGAGCGGGCGAAGTGGGTATAGACGCCCTCCGGGTCCAGGTTCGGCAGGGCGCAGGCCGCGGCGACGTTCTCCACGCCCTGCTCGAAGCGTTCCCCGTCGCAGAGGAAGCCCAGCCGCCCCATGCCCGTGTCCAGCTTGACGTGGATGCGGAGAGTCTGGCCCAGGGCGCGGGCGGCGGCGGAGTACTCCCGTGCCTTCGCCAGGTTGCTGACGGTCTGGGTCAGGTTCTGGGCCAGCAGGATCGGCAGATACTCCACCGGCGTGTGGCCCAGGATCAGGATCGGCAGGCTGACGCAGCCCGCCCGCAGCTCCAGCGCCTCGTCCAGGCAGCTCACCGCCAGATAGTCCGCGCCGTTGGCCTCCAGCGTCCGGGAGACCGCGACGGCCCCGTGACCGTAGGCGTCCGCCTTCACCACGCCGAGGAATCTCGTCCCCGCGGGCAGCGTGGCCCGGATCGTTTTCAGATTGTGCACGATATTGTCCAGGCGGACCTCCGCCCAGGTGCGTTTCACGTTCAGATCCATGTGTGTGTCCTCGTTGGGTGTAGGGATAAGGGATAAGGGACAAGGGATAAGAATTATTTTTTTCCTTTTCCCTTGTCTCTTTTCCCTTGTCCCTTTTCCCTTATCCCTTTTCCCTTGTCCCTTGTCCCTATTCCCTATTCCCTATCTCACAACTCACCGTCGTCCGCCCGCTCTCGCGCAGCGCGGCGTGGACGGGGGCAAGGGTGTTCGCGTCGAACCAGACAGTCCAGGTCTGTTCGTCGGTCTGGTAGTAGTCCGCCGCCAACAGCGCCGTTTCCCCGTCGCGCTCGGTCCAGGCGTGGATGATATGACCGCCGCGGAGGATCGCGCAGAGCATCGGCATCGCCTCCACAGGGCCGGTGGTGCCGTTCAGGATCGTGCCCAGGGACAGCGCCAGGTCCTCGTATTCCAGCGCCGCGCCGTCCTCCGTCCAGCGGGCGCGGACGCCGGAGAGGGCCTCCGGTTCGATGACCGTGATCGTTGTTTCCGTCTCCGACGATCCCACCTCCAGGGTGCAGGAAAAGCGCTCCGTCCCCAGGTCCGCCGTCACCGCCGCGGTGAAGCAAAGCCGCTCCGCCTCGTTCAGTCTGTCCTGCGCCGCTTTGACCTGCGCCTCCACGTCCTTTCCGCAGCCGCAGAGCAGCAGACAGAGGGCGCAGAGCAGGCCCGCGCGGAGGGGCGTCCGCCGCCGCTTCGCCGTAGGGACGGCTCTCAGCCGTCCGCGTTTGCGGATCGCGTTCGTTTGATTCTTTCGTACAGGCTCTTTCGCCTGTCTCATTCAGTCCGTTCCCTCCAAGATCGTTTTCGTCGCGGCGGGAAGCTGCTCGATCAGGTCGGAGACCAGCATCGCGTACTCCCCATAGCGCTCACAGGCCAGATCCCCCGCGAGGGAGTGCAGCCAAAGCCCGGTCAGCACCGCGCGAGAGGTTTCTTTCAACTGACAGAGCATCGCGCCCAGCACGCCGGTCAGCGCGTCGCCGCTGCCGCCCTTCGCCATGCCGGGGTTGCCCCGGGTGCAGACGAAGGCCCGCCCGTCCGGGAAGGCCGCGACGCTGCCGCGGCCCTTCAGGATCAGGATGCAGCCGTGCTCTTCCGCGAAGCGCCGCGCGTCCGCGACCCGGTCCCCGGTGAGAGTCCCGCCCATGCGGACGAACTCCCCCTCGTGGGGCGTCAGGACCACGGGGCCCTCGTGGGCGCGCAGGAGCTCCAGCCGTCCGGAGAGGGCGGAGAGCGCGTCCGCGTCCAGCACCAGCGGCTTTCCCGCCGTCTCCGGCACGGTCAGGAGCGCTTCCGTCAGCGCCGCGCCGCCCGCGCCCCGCCCCAGACCGGGGCCGATCGCGCAAACGTCGCAGCGGGCGGCACGCTCCAACGCGGCCCAGACCGCCGTCTCGGAAAAGCCCCCGTCCGCGTCGGGCAGCGGGAAGGGCATGGCCTCGTCCAGCTTTGCCGCCGCTATCTCATAGATAGTCGCGGGGACGCCGAGATAGACCAGCCCCGCCCCAGAGCGCAGCGCGGCCCGTGCGCAGAGACAGGGCGCCCCGGTGTAGCCCACCGAGCCGCCGAGGATCAAAAGCCGCCCGAAGTCCCCCTTGTGGGCGTTCGGATCGCGGCGGGGCAGGGTCAGCATTCCGTCGCGGAGATAGATTCGATCGTTGGTAACAGATTTCATAGGCACTAACAAGTTAGGAGTTATGAGTTATGAGTTAGGAGTTAGGAGTCGATCGGACAGGAAGCAGACTTGCATAACTCCTAACTCCTCACTCCTCGCTCCTAACTTATTATATTCTTTTTTCCCGTTCCGTCAACTTTTCCTTGCGTTTTTTCAAACCCTGGTCTATAATAGCGTCTGTTATCGGCTGAGATGGGGAAAATAACGCAGACTGCCATGCAGAGAGCCGCGGTCGCCGGCTGCAAGCCGCGGTATGGCGTGCGCGTTTGGTTCGCCCCGGAGCCCCGGCCAATCCCCGGCGGGACCGCGCCCGTTATCGCGCGGAGAGTGCGGCGCGTTTTGCGCGCCGAACGCGGGTGGTACCGCGGGAGCCTTGCTTTCGTCCTGCTTTGTGCGGGGCGGGAGCGTTTTTTTTGGCAATACTTTTTAGAAACAGGAGAGGACAGACATGAAAGAACTGTTGCGTGAGCTGCGGGAGCGTTCTCTCGCGGCGATCAGCGGAGCGGACAGCGCCGAGGTCCTGGAGGGCCTGCGGGTGCAGTTCCTGGGCAAGAAGGGCGAGCTGACCGCGGTTTTGAAGCAGATGGGCAAGCTCAGTCCGGAGGAGCGCCCGGCGATGGGCCAGCTCGCCAACGAGGTCCGCGCCGCGCTGGAGCGGACCATCGACGAAAAGCGCGCGGCCCTGGCCGACGCCGCCCTGCGGCTGCGGCTGGAGAGCGAGGCCGTGGACGTGACGATCCCCGGCGAGGCCCACAGGATGGGCCACCGCCACCCGATGTACGTGGTGCTCGACGAGATCAAGGACATCTTCATCGGCATGGGCTTCGAGGTGGTGGAGGACCGCGAGGTGGAGCTGGCGGAGTACAACTTCGACAAGCTGAACGAGCAGCCGAACCACCCCGCCCGCGAGTGGACCGATACCTTTTACTTCACCGAGGACAGCTCCATCCTGCTGCGGACCCAAACCAGCCCGATGCAGATCCACGTGATGGAGCGGCAGAAGCCTCCCATCCGGATGGTAGCCCCCGGTCGCGTGTACCGCAAGGACGAGGTCGACGCGACCCACTCCCCGATGTTCCACCAGGTCGAGGGCATGGTCATCGACAAGAACGTGACGATGGCGGACCTCAAGGGCACGCTGGACCAGGTGGCAAAGCGGCTCTACGGCGCGGACACCGTGACCCGCTTCCGCCCGCACCACTTCCCCTTCACCGAGCCGAGCTGCGAGATGGACATCCAGTGCTATAAATGCAAGGGTAAGGGCTGCCCCACCTGCAAGGGCGAGGGCTGGATCGAGCTGCTGGGCGCGGGCATGATCCATCCGAAGGTGCTGCGCATGAGCGGCATCGATCCGGACGTGTACTCCGGCTGGGCCTTCGGCTTCGGTCTGGAGCGCATGGCGATGGCGCGGTTCAAGATCAGCGACCTGCGCCTGATCTTCGAGAACGACGTGCGGTTCTTGGAGCAGTTCTGACAAGGACTCAGGTTCTCCCTCTCCTCCGCCTGCGGGCGGACCCTCCCCCGCTGGGGGAGGGAGGGGAGCTGCGGACGTTAGCGTCAGCCCCGAAATCGGCGCTTCAGCGTGACGATACAATTCCCTCCCCCAGCGGGGGAGGGTGGCGCGAAGCGCCAGGAGAGGGAGAACGTCAGAAAACTTGAAACGGGAAGGAGTATTCGATATATGTTACTATCCAGAAATTGGTTGAATGAATTCGTGGACGTGCGGGACGTGCCCGACCATGAATTTTGCGAGGCGATGACGATCTCCGGCAGCAAGGTCGAGACCTGGGCCGACCCCGCCGCCGAGATCTCCAAGGTCGTCGTGGGCCGTATCATGGAGATGGTACGCCACGAGAACAGCGATCACATGTGGGTCTGTCAGGTGGACGTGGGGCAGGCGCAGCCCGTCCAGATCGTCACCGGCGCCCAGAACCAGAAGGTCGGGGACCTGGTCCCCGTGGCCCTGGCCGGCGCGACGCTGCCCGGCGGACACAGGATCGAGGACGGCGTGCTGCGCGGCGTCCCCAGCCACGGCATGTGCTGCTCCTATCAGGAGCTGGGCATGACGGACCACGACTGGCCGTATAGTGTGGTGAACGGCCTGTTCATCCTCAACAGCGACCCGGAGCTGATGGCGGCGGACCCGCAGCCCGGCGACGATATCCCCACGCTGCTGCGCCTCCGCGACACCGTGGTGGAATTCGAGATCACCCCGAACCGCCCGGACTGCCTGAGCGTGATCGGCCTGGCCCGCGAGGCCGCGGCCACCTTCGATAAGCCTCTGATGCTCCACACGCCCGAGGTCAAGACCTGTGGCGGGGATATCAACGACTACGCGAAGATCACGATCGACGACGCGACGCTCTGCCCCCGCTACACCGCGCGGCTGGTGAAGAACGTGAAGATCGGCCCCAGTCCCCTCTGGATGCGCGAGCGCATCCGCGCCAGCGGCATGCGGCCCATCAACAACGTCGTGGATATCACGAACTACGTGATGCTGGAATACGGCCAGCCGATGCACGCCTTTGACTTTAGCTGCGTGGACGGCGGGCACATCGTGGTCCGCACGGCCCGCGCGGGCGAGAGCATCCAGACCCTCGACGGCAAGGATCACGCGCTGACGGAGAACATGCTCTGCATCTGCGATGAGCAGAAGCCGGTTTGCGTGGCGGGCGTCATGGGCGGCGCGAACAGCGAGATCGTCGGCGACACCGCGATGGTGCTCTTCGAGAGCGCGAACTTCAACGGCACCAGCGTCCGCCGCACCGCCACGGCCCTGGGCATGCGGACCGACGCCTCCGGGCGCTTCGAGAAGGGCCTCGATCCCCAGAACACGGTCAAGGCCGTGGACCGCGCCTGCGAACTGATCGCCCTGCTGGGCTGCGGCGAGGTCGTGGACGGCGTGATCGACGTGCTGCCCGCGCCCCTGACTGAAACCACTTTGAAGCTCGAGCCGGAGAAGGTCAACGGCCTGCTGGGCACCGACCTGCCGGAGAATGAGATGCGCGCGATCCTGGAGAAGCTGGGCTTCGCCATCGAGGACGGCGTGATCCGCGTCCCCTCCTGGCGCGGCGACGTAGAGCACTACTCCGACGTCGCGGAGGAGGTCGCCCGTTTCCACGGCTACAACAACATCCCCTCCACGCTGATGCGCGGCGACACCACCTGCGGCGGCTATAGCGAGGAGCAGTTGGTCGAGAACCGCGTCGGCGAGGCCTGCCGGGCCCTGGGCTACGACGAGATCATCACCTATTCCTTCATCAGTCCCTCTTACTATGACAAGATCGGCTGGGCCAAGGACGACCCGCGCCGCGACAGCCTCAAAATTCTGAACCCCCTGGGCGAGGACACCAGCATCATGCGGACCACGATCCTGCCCAGCATGCTGGAGATCATGGCCCGGAATTACGCGCTGCGGAACGCCTCCGTCCGGCTCTACGAGCTGGGGCGCATCTACAACAAGCGGCCAGACGGCCTGGCCGACGAGCCGAAGATCCTCTCCCTGGGCGCTTACGGCGGCATGGACTTCTACCGGCTCAAGGGCGCGGTGGAGGCCGTCCTCCGGGCGCTGCGGATCGAGAACGTGCGCTATGAGGCCGAGCGGGAGAACCCGAGCTATCACCCGGGCCGCTGCGCGAAGGTCTGGGCGGGCGAAACTCTGCTGGGCGTCCTCGGCCAGATCCATCCGCTGATTGCGAAAAACTACGGCGTGGAGCCTGAGATGTACTGCGCGGAGCTCAGCTTCGACGCCCTGCTGGCGGCGCGCGGCGCGACGCCGGTCTATAAGCCCCTGCCCCGCTACCCGGCGGTCACCCGCGACCTCAGCCTGGTCTGCGCTGAGGCGGTCACGGTGGGCGAGCTGGAAGCCGCGATCCGCGACTGCGGCGGTCAGTACCTGGAGGCCGTGGAGTTCGTGGAGGTCTACCGCGGCGCGCCCATCCTGCCGGGGAAAAAGTCGGTGACCTTCTCCCTCCGCCTCCGGGCCGAGGACCAGACCCTCACCGTGGACCACGCCGACGAGGCCATGGCGGGCATCCTGCGTGGTCTGGAAGAGCGCCACGGCGCGGTGATCCGGTAATATTTTTTAATTGTAACCAAACTGTAACATTCCCCCGCGCTTTTTCTGCTATAATAATTCTATCTTTTGACAAAAGGGGGACGGCCATTATGGAAGATTCCACCATCCGCTTCAACGCGATCGACAATAAGGTCCAGATCAAAGAGGTCCTGTCCTCCGTATACAACGCTCTGCTGGTCAAGGGCTACAACCCGATCAACCAGCTCGTGGGCTATCTGCTCAGCGAGGACCCGACCTATATCACGAACTACAACAACGCCCGCAGCCTCATCACCCGCATCGACCGGGACGAGGTGCTTCAGGAGCTGCTGATCAGCTACCTGAGCAAGTGAGCGGAAAATCAAAAAAAAGCACTCCGCGGCGGCCTTTCAAGGTCCGCCGCGGAGTGCTTTTTTATCCGATCTCAGCCAGCAGGCCGTCGATGATCTCAGCCCAATCCTCATAGCTGCGGCTGCCGATCACGGTCTCGCCGCGCACCTGTCCGTTCGCGTCCACGAACATCGTCGTGGGGACGTAGCCGGTGTTCAGCCAGGGGTCGAATTCCGCGGTATAGCGCAGGCAGGGGTACTCGACCCCGTTATCCGCCATCGCCATCAGGTTGGCGGACTCCTCCGCCGCCTCGCCGATGCCGAGCACGCGCAGGCCCAGGCCGGCATAGTTTTCGGAGAGCCTTTGCAGATCAGGCAGCTCGCGGAGGCAGGGACCGCACCAGTAGGCCCAGAGGTTGATCATCGTCAGCTTCGCGTCGGCGAGGGAGGCTTCGGTCCAGGCGTTGCCGTCCGAATCCACCGTGGAGAAGCTGAGCTGCGGCAGCGGCTCCGGTGTCGGCTCGGGCGTAGCGCTGGGCGTCGGCGACGGCAGCGTGGTGGTCCCCGCGGAGATGCCGCAGCCCGCCAGCGCCAGCATCAGCGCGATCAGGCAGATCCTACAAATCAATCGGTTTTTCATTGGGTATTCCTCCAAATATGGGCGTTTTTGCTTTGCGGACTCTACTATAGCGAAAAGCGGCTGGATTGTCAAGGCGAGAGAGGATGCTTCACGGAAATCAATTTAAAACCCGATCGTTGCCCTTGTAGAGACGGCTCGCAGCCGTCCGCGTCGTCGAAGCGCCCCGTAGGGCGCGATCCCCTGATCGCGCCGCCGCCCCGCGC
>JAFSRS010000002.1 GCA_017445985.1 Oscillospiraceae bacterium
CCTCGGAGGGGTTCACCTCGCGGCCCGGGCTGCGCTCGGCGAAGCGCGGGTCCAGCTCCGCGGCCCGCACGTCCTCCTTGCGCCACGTCCGGTGGCGGCGTCCGTTCGCCGCGAACAGCTCCGGCTTGGGCAGCAGCTCCTTCATCAGGGCGTTCGTCCAGCCCCGGGAGAACAGCAGCCCCGCCGACCAGTATTTCCCGCCCCCATGCTTGCTCAAGACGCACACCCCCGGATGAGTTGATCGTTGATAGTTGTCAGTGTCGTTAGTTTACCATGGCGGGACCGATTTTACAATGAGGAATTCCGGGCGTCGCTTTGCCGGGGGCGGATAGCGTCCGCCCGGAACGCCGCATCGACCGCCGATCCCGTAGGGCGCGATGCCCACATCGCGCCGCCGCCCCGCGCTCTGCGCGGGCGGGATGCTACGTCGTTAGAAGGCGATAATCGTGACGTTCTCCCTCTCCTGCCGCTGCGGCGGCACCCTCCCCCGCTGGGGGAGGGAAAGGAGCCGGAGACGCGACCGCCAGCCTCGAAACCAACGCGCCAAGGTAACGATCCGGTTCCCTCCCCCAGCGGGGGAGGGTGCCCGAAGGGCAGGAGAGGGAGAAGGTCGAAAACTGTGAGCGGCACGCGGAGCGATCAGGGGATCGCTCCCTACGACGCGGCGAAATCGTCACGGCGGACGCGGTCCGCCGTGAAATTTGTGAGTTGTAAAGATATCCTGAATATGGTAGAATACAGTATCCGTTAATTCTTAATTATAAATTATAAATTTTTAATTATTTTTGGGGGCTTGTTATGGTACTGTCGAAGCTTTTCGGGCGGGACGACTTTTCCGCCTATCCGCCGCGGGTGCGGCGGGCGCTGGAATGGCTGCGGAGCGTGGACGCGATGGCGGTGCCGCTGGGGCGGACCGAGCTGGAGCCGGACGGCGCGACGTTCGTCAACGCGATGGATATGACGACCCGGCCCTGCGAGGGCAGCTACCCGGAGGTCCACCGGCGCTATATCGACCTGTTCTACTGGCCCGAGGGGGGCGAGCGCGTCGGCTGGGCGCCGTTCCTGGGCACGGAGCCGGTGCATACGGCCAATCCGGACGGGGACCTCTGGCTGCTGGAGGACTCCGTCGACGAGCAGATCGTAACGGGCCGGGCCGGGGACTTCGCGCTGTTCTTCCCCTGGGACGCCCACAGGCCGGGGCTGTACCTGGGCGAGGGCCCGGCGACCAGCCGGAAGCTCGTCGTGAAGATCGCGCTGGACTTGCTATAGTGTGTGATACTTCGTAATATTATTCAGCCCGGCCCCGGGAACGGTCAACGATTTGTTGTAGGGGCCGCCGCCCTCGGCGGCCCGCGACCCCGTCCGCCTTCGTCGGACGGGCGGGCGGCTCAGGGGATCCGCCCCTACGGCAAAACCGGGGCTGGCGGAACCCGTTCCGCCCCGCGCAACGCGCGGGGCGTGATATGACGTCGAAACATGGCGCAACGCGGAGCGAGCAGGGGATCGCTCCCTACGGCGTGGCAATCGTCGTGACCTGCGGGCGACCACACAGGGTCGCCCCTACGAACATGTTCTCGCCAAATCCCAATTTACATTGGAACGATATTTGTCTACAGTCTGAGGGCCGGCGGAAACGATCTCCGCCGGCCCCATTCTATTCTTTTTTCATTCTCGATCTGATCTTCCCCTCCGGGAGCTGGGCCAGCACCACCGCGGCGAACGTCAGGGCGCAGCCGGAGGCCTCCCTTGCGCTCAGGGTCTCGTGGAGCATGACCGCCCCGGCGAGGACCGAGAACACGCTCTCCAGCGAGAACAGCAGCGTCACCACCGTGGGGTTGGAGCCCTCCTGCGCCAGTATTTGCAGGGCGTAGGCCAGGCCGCTGGAGATCACGCCCACGTAGAGCAGCGGGCCGACGCAGAGGGCCAGGTTCGACCACTCCACCGTCTCGAAGCAGAAGGACAGCACGAAGGAGATTACCGAGGTCACGGCGAACTGCACCGCCGCCAGCAGGATGCCGTCGGCGCGTTCGACGTACTTGTCGATGATATGGATCTGGACCGCGTAGAAGAAGGCGCAGCCGATCAGGTACAGGTCCGCGGGCGCGACGGACCTGAGCAGGCTCTCCCCCGGCTTCAGGCAGAGCAGGTAGAGGCCCACGGCGGACAGCGCCACGCCGCACCAGACCAGCGGACGCACCGGCTTTTTCAGGAACAGCCCCAGCACCGGCGTCAGCACCACGTAGGAGGCGGAGATGAAGCCCGCCTTGCCGATGCTGGTGACGGCGATGCCCGCCTGCTGCAGGTTCGCGGCGACGGCGAGGGTCAGGCCCATCAGGGTCCCGCCGGTGAAGAGGGCGCGGAGGTCGTTTTCCCTGGGCGTTTTCCCGCGATGCGCGGAGGCCCGGCGGAACAGCAGCCCCGCGGGCGCCAGCACCGCCACCGCCACGGCGGAGCGCAGCGCCGTGAAGGCCGCGTGCGGCAGCAGCTCGCTGGCCCGCCGCTGGGCCACGAAAGCCGTGCCCCAGATGAAGGCCGCGAGGAGGGGGAAGACGATCTGTCGAATGAAACGGCGTTTTGTCATTGCATCAAAATTTGTTTTTCCGCAAAAACAGCTCTAACTGGTTGAGGTTCTCCCCGAAGCTGCGCCGTCCGTAGCCCATGCGGAAATACTGCGGCGGGGCCTCGTAGACGCTGCCGGGGAGCAGCAGGACGCCCTGCTCCGTGACGGCGCGGCGGCAGAATTCCTCCGCGCCCATATCCAGCCGCAGCGCGTGGAAGGCCACCGGGCCCGCATCCATCGGGCGGGGGTCGAAGACCGCCGGGTGCCGGGCGAAAAAGGCGTCCGCCGTTTGCATATTGCCTTGGATGATGGCGCGGTTCCGGGCCAGCAGCGCGTCCCCGTGCAGCAGCGCGATCCGGGCCAGATACTCCGCCGGGGCGGCGTCGCAGATGCTGGTGTAGTGCTTGAAGCGGGCCAGCCTTTGCAGGGTCTCCCGGTCCTTCGAGGCCGCCCAGCCCACCCGCAGCCCGGCGAGGCCGTAGCTCTTGCTCATCACGTTCAGGCTCAGGGCTTTCTCGTACAGGGTCGCCGCCGCGACGCGGGCCTCGCCGTCCCATTCCAGACCCTTGTAGACCTCGTCGCAGAAGAGGTAAATGCCCCTGTCCCGGCACAGGTCGCAGAGCCGCCGGAGCTGGGCGTTCGTCAGGGTCAGGCCGGTGGGGTTGTTCGGGGAGTTGACCGCGATGACCTTCGTGTTGGGGCGCAGCAGGCCCTCCAGCTCGTCCAGATCGACGGTCCAGCGCCCGCCGCCGTCCCGGATCGTCCAGGGGTCCCAGGCCAAGCCGGGGATGGCCCGGACCGCCTCCCAGACGGAGGGGCAGTTCGGTGTCATCAGGATGGCATGATCCCCCGCGTCCAGCATCACGTTCAGATAGGCGAGGATGGCCTCCTGCGCCCCGTGGAAGCAGAGGATATGCTCCGGGCCGAGGCCGGGGTAGAGCGCGGCGATCCGCTCCCGCAGCGCGGGGTCGCCCCAGGTCTCCGTGTAGCCGAGCCAGCAGTCCAGATAGCCCGCCTCGCTGCCCGGCTCCAGGGCCAGCAGCTCCCGCGCGGTCATGGCCTCGCAGTCGGACTGCGCCAGCAGGTAGGGCGCGGTAAATTCGTAGCGCTCGAAATAGCATTCCAGCGCGAAATCGCGGAGCTTCATAGCGAATCCTCCTTTTTAGAGTCAGGAGTAAAGAGTTAGGAGTTAGAAGTGAGGAGTTAGGAGTTAAAGCGCCGGTCGCCGTAAAACTCCTAACTCCTAACTGATAACTCCTAACTCACTTCATCCCGCGTCTTACCATTTCCTTCACGGCAAAGGTCGCCACGTCGTTGGCAAATTTTCCCGGCCCGAAGCCGGCGTCGAAGCCCAGCTCCTTCGCCAGCTCGTGGGTGATCCGGGCGCCGCCGCAGATCATCACGTACTTGCCGCGCACGCCCTCGGCCTCCGCCAGCTCGATCAGCTCGGTCAGGTTCTGGATGTGGATATTCTTCTGGGTGACGGTCTGGCTCACCAGCAGCACGTCGGCGTGGACCTCCTCGGCCTTCCTCAAAAAGTCCTCGTTGAGCACCTGGGAGCCGAGGTTGTAGCCCTCGATCATCTCGTAGCGCTCCAGCCCGTAGTGGCCCGCGAAGCCCTTGCGGTTCATGATCGCGTCGATGCCGACGGTGTGGGCGTCGGTGCCGGTGGAGGCCCCCACCACGACGATCTTCCGCCCGATGTGCTCCCGGATGTAGGCGTCGACCTCCTCCATCTCCATCGTCTCGTCCTGGACGGTCTGCACCTGGATCTTCGTGTAATCGACGGTGTGGGTGCAGGAGCCGTAGACCACGTAGAAGGTGAAGGCCTTGTCCAGCGCCCGGGCGTAGGCCACGTTCGGCTCGCTGACGCCCATCTGCTTGCTGAGCAGCCGCGCGGCCTCCATGCCGCGCTCGTCGTTGGGGACGGGCAGGGTGAAGCTGAGCTGCACCTTGCCGTCGTTCATCGTATCGCCGTAAGGCTTCAAAAGGGAAAGGTCAAGCGTTTTGTCGAAGTCCTTCGCGGACATGTCGTAGAGTCCCGAGCTCATGCGTTCCCCTCCCCTCTCATGGCCTCGATGAACGGATTGAAGTAGCCCTCGTTCTTGCGGACGACCCCCTGTAAACCCTTGCCGCCGTCCTGGGGGCGCTTGATATCGGCGAACACGCCCTTTTCCAGCGTGGCGAAGAGGCCGATGCGCTCGATCTCGCCCAGCAGGTCCGCCGCCTTTTTCAAAACCTCGGCGGCGCGGCTGCGGATGATGCCGCCCTCCTTGAACTCGATCTCGCTGCCGAAGTCCGCCATCGTGCGGAAGATGTACTGCGCGTTCTCGATGGCGAGGGCGCGGTCCGACATGAAGGGCGTGTGGATCGCCTCGGTCATCATGCCCAGCAGGTGGATCTTCTGCCCGGTCAGGATCGTCACCATATTGAACAGCGCGTCCTGCACGTGGCCCCGGAAGATGTTGCCGGTCATGAACTTCGTGGGCGGCATGTATTTCAGCGGGGCGCGGGGGAAAATTTCCCGCGCCATCTGCGCCTGGGCCAGCTCGTAGAGGAAGGCGTCGGGCAGGTCGGGGCTCATCTCAAAGGCGTGGCCCAGGCCCATCTGCTCCTCCGGCAGCCCCGCCATCACCGCGAACTGCTCGTTGAGGAACTGGCTCGCCAGCACCGTGTGGGCCTCCTCGTAGGCGTCGGCGGTGGTGAGATAGTTGTCCTCGCCGGTGTTGATGATGACGCCCGCGTAGCCGTTGATGACCCGGGAGAAATACTGGTCGACGATGGTGCGCTGCATGTTGATGTCGCGGAAGAGGATGCCGTAGAGCGCGTCGTTCAGCATCACGTCCAGCCGCTCCAGGGCGCCCATCGCCGCGATCTCCGGCATGCAGAGGCCGGAGCAGTAGTTGCAGAGGCGGATATATCTATGCTCTTCCTCTCCCACTTCATCGAGCGCGGCCCGCATGAGTTTAAAGTTCTCCTGCGTCGCGTAGGTGCCGCCGAAGCCCTCCGTCGTCGCGCCGTAGGGCACGAAATCGAGGAGGCTCTGGCCCGTGGTGCGGATCACCGCGATCACGTCCGCGCCCTGCTTCGCCGCGGCCTTGGCCTGGGTGATATCCTCGTAGATGTTGCCCGTGGCGACGATCAGGTAGATGAAGGGGCCCTCCTTGTCGCCGAAGCGGGCGAAATACTCGTTGCGCTTCGCCACGTTCGCGTCGATCCGCGCCATCGCCGCGGCGACGGCGGGGGCCAGCGCCGCGCGGATCTCATCCTCGGAGTGGATCGGCAGGGCGGCGAGGTCCAGCTCGCCCCGGTCGATGGCCTCCGCCGCGGTCTGGGGCGTCAGGTCGGGGAACTCGGCGAGGGCGTTGCCGAGGCGCAGCGCCGCGCCGTCGGCCAGGATGCCCCGGTCGCTCAGGTGGTCCACCACCACGTTCGGCATCGGGACCTCCACCGCGTTCACGCCGTCGATGCCCAGCAGACGGCAGACCGTGCGCTCGACTGCCACTGTGGTGTGACGGTCAATGAAGCGCTGCGTGTCCTCGGCCACGCGGCGGGCCGAGGCGCGGGCGCGGTCCACCAGCGCACGGTCCAGCCCCAGCTTGCTGTCCACCGGGGCGATCTTTGCCTGATAGCGCTCCATGGGCTCAGCCCTCGCGGCGGCCCCGGCGCTTGCGGGCCAGGTCGGTGGGCTCGATGCTGATCTTGCGGCCGATCTGCAGGCTGGCGACGCCGACGCTCTCGCGGCCCTGGGCCTTCGCGGCGCGGCAGTATTCGCAGTCGCAGTCCTCCTGATAGGTGGCGTAGCGGTCCGGCTCGGTGTAGGTGGTGATGACGCCCTCGAAGTTGCGGAGCACGACCTTGTGCGGGGTCTGGGAGATCACGTAGTTCGGCATGACCGGGGTCTTGCCGCCGCCGCCCGGCGCGTCCACGACGAAGGTCGGCACGCAGAAGCCGCTGGTGTGGCCGCGCAGGGCCTCGATGATCTCGATGCCCTTGCTGACCGGGGTGCGGAAGTGCTCCAGGCCCATGCTCAGGTCGCACTGGTAGATGTAGTAGGGCCGCACGCGCATCTTCACCAGTTCGTGCATCAGCTTCTTCATCGTGTAAACGCAGTCGTTCACGCCGAGGAGCAGCACGCTCTGGTTGCCCAGCGGGATGCCCGCGTCGGCCAGCCGGGCGCAGGCCGCGGCGGACTCCGGCGTGACCTCCTTCGGGTGATTGAAGTGGGTGTTGAGCCAGATCGGGTGGTACTTTTTCAGCATCGCGCAGAGCTCCGGGGTGATGCGCTGCGGCATGACGACGGGGGTGCGGCTGCCGATGCGGACGATCTCCACGTGCTCGATGGCACGGAGGCGGCTGATGATGTACTCCAAGCGCTCGTCGTTCATCACCAGCGGGTCGCCGCCGGAGATCAGCACGTCGCGGACCTCGGGATGAGAGCGCACGTAGTCGATGCACTTGTCGATCTGCTCCATCGGCACCATGCAGTCCTTCTGCCCGGCGAAGCGGCGGCGGGTGCAGTGGCGGCAGTACATCGAGCACTGGTCCGTCACCAGCAGCAGCACGCGGTCCGGGTAGCGGTGGGTCAGGCCCTTCACCGGGGAGTCGGCGTCCTCATGCAGGGGGTCCAGCAGGTCCGCGGGGCTCTGGTGCAGCTCGTGGGCCGTGGGGATCGCCTGGCGGCGGATCGGGTCCTTCGGGTCGTCCAGATCGATCAGGGAGAGGTAGTAGGGCGTGATCGCCATGCGGAGGGTGTTGAGGCAGGCGCGGACGCCTTCCTCCTCCTCCGGGGTCAGATGGATATATTTTTTCAGGTCCTCGACGGTCTCCACGCGGTTGCGGACCTGCCAGTGCCAGTCGTTCCAGTCGGATTCGGGAACGTCGGCGAATAAGCCGTTGCGGGTTTTCATGTTGTGTCCTCCTTTTGGAAATCAGGGATAAGGGATAAGGGATACGGGATAAGGGGGGGCGGGAACTATGAACGGAACAAGGGAAACTGTCGCGTAAAGTTTACCTTCTCTTATCCCTTTTCCCTTATCCCTTTTCCCTCACATATCTCAGCAGTATTTCTTGTCAAACAATTCACGCAGCTTCGCGTTCTCCCGCAGCACGTCCAGCGTGATCCGGGCGTGGTCCCTGGCGTAGCCGTTGCCGACGATCATCGTGATGTCCTTGCCGACGCCCTCCGCGCCCAGGGCGGCGCGGGTGAAGCTGGTCGCCATCGAGAAGAAATAGACCGTGCCGCCCTCGCGGACCGGCAGGATCGCGCTCATCTCGCAGGCCTCCACGTTCACGCAGGAGATGGAGAGGTCGTACTCCCTGCCGCCGTTGGCCTCCAGCGCGGCCTCCAAAACCGCCACCGGCTCCGTCGCGGAGGCGACGATGACCTTGTGATAGACGCCCAGCTCCATCAGGGCCGGGACCTGGGCCGGGTTGCGGACCACGCCCACCACGTTGCCGTTCGGGCCGACCTTCTTCATGGCCTCCCAGCCGCAGAGCACGCCGGATTTGCCGTTCGCGCCGAGGATCAGCACGCTGTCGCCCTCGTGGGGCAGGCGGCGGGCCTGGGCGGGGGCGCCCGCCACGTCCAGCGCGGCCAGGGCCAGGGGCTCGCTCATGTCGTCGGGCAGCTTCGCGTAGATGCCGCTCTCGAAGAGCACGGCCTGACCGATGATATCCACGCGGTCGATCTCCTTGTGGATGGCCAGAATTTTGTCGATCTTCAGCGGGGTCAGGGACAGGGAGACCAGGGAGGCGATCTTGTCGCCCACCTTCAGGTCGCGGTCTTTCAGGTCGTCGCCGATGTAGGCCACCTTGCCGATGAACATGCCGCCGGAGCCGGTGACCGGGTTCTGCTGCTTGCCGCGCTCCGCCACGATGCCGAGGATCATCTCCCCGATCCTCTGCTCGTCCCCGCCGCAGACCTCGCTGATCTGGGTGAAGGAGGCCGAGTCGATGTTCAGCGAGATCACGTCGCAGATGATCTCGTTGGAATAACGCTTCGACATGTCGTTGTCGATCTTCCACGCCGCCTGGGTGAGCACCCCCTTCGGCTCGATCACGCGATGGGTGCCGTACTTGTTGCCCTTGAGCTGTTCCATGTCTATACCTCCAATATCATCAATATTTTCGTTGGCAGTTATCTATTTAGTTAATAGTTAATAGTGAATAGTTAATAGTTGTGGTATCGCCTTCGGCGATTTTTTAAAAGGGTCGCGAAGCGACACCGCAACTATTCACTATTAACTATTCACTATTCACTCAGATTGAGTATCCGCCGCGCCTCGGCGGGGGTGGCGATCTCGCGGCCCAGCTCGTTCGCCAGGCGGACGACCTTGGCGACCAGCTCGCCGTTGCTCTTCGCCAGGACGCCGCGGGAGATATACAGGTTGTCCTCGAAGCCGACGCGGACGTTGCCTCCCATTACGATGGCAGCGGCGGCCAGGGTGAAGGCATGGCGGCCGATGCCGGTGGCGGTCCAGGTGCTGCCCTCCGGGATGCGGCGCACCAGCCAATCCAGGTTGCCGACGGTGGCGGGGGTGCAGCCGGGGACGCCCAGCACGAAGTTGAACTGCATCGGCGCTCCGGGCACCTCGCCGCGCTTCGCCATCGTGAGGATCGTCTCCAGATGGCCCATCTCGAAGCACTCGTATTCCGGCTTGATGTGGTTCTCTTTCATCCGCTTGCCGAACTCCCGCATCATCGGCATGGTGTTGTCGAAAATGTCGTCCCCGAAGTTGCAGGTGCCGCAGTCCAGCGTCGCCATTTCGGGGAAGAGCTCGGTGGGCTGCAGGCGCTCCTGCGCGCTCATGCCCACGGCCCCGCCGGTGGAGGGGATGAGGATCACGTCGGGGATGGCCTCTTTGATGGCGTCGATGCAGACCCGGAAGCGCTCCCGGCTCTGGGTCGGGGTGCCGTCGTCCTCGCGCACGTGCAGGTGCACGATGGCCGCCCCCGCGTCATAGGCGCTCTTCGCCTCGCGCACGATCTCCTCCACGGTGTAGGGCACCGCGGGGTTCTGCGCCTTGGTGACCTCCGCGCCGCAGATCGCGGCGGTAATGATAAGCTTTTCCATATTTTATCTCCTCTGCTTGTCGCGGGGCACGACGCAGGTGCCGGAGGCGCGGCAGACGACCACGGGCGGGTCGAGCACGTCGCAGGCGGAGTCGTTGATGTCCGGGCGGGGGGCGATGACCTTCCGCGCCTCGAAAACCATCTTCCGGCTGGTGTTGCCGACCTGGGTGATCTCGCCCTCGGCCTCGATGAAGTCCCCGGCGTAGACCGGCGCGAGGAATTCCACCTTGTCGTAGGCGCAGAACAGCCCCTCGTCCCCGTCCTGCAAAATCAGCAGCTCGGTCGCCACGTCGCCGAACAGGTGCAGCATGTGCGCCCCGTCCACCAGGTTCCCGCCGTAATGCGCGTCCTCCGCTCCCATGCGGACACGGATCAATGACTTCATAATGTTCCTCCCTGTATGCGTTAATTTTTCCGTTGTTCGTTTCTGAGTGAATAGTGATTAGTGATTAGTGAATAGTTAAGGGATCGCCTTCGGCGATTGATTTTTAAAAATTGTCGCGCAGCGACACCACAACTATTCACTATTCACTATTAACTAAAAAGCGCCATTGAAATATCGGGCTTCGCCCGAATTTCAATAGCGCTCCACGCCTCGCGGCATGACAGCAGCCGGCGCTGGGCTCGGCTGCCAGGGGCGCGGTTCGGCGTGCCGCGCGCCTTCGGCGAAGCGAGCCTTCCGCCCCCGTCGGGATCGCCTGTTCCCATGGACCGGAGCCTACCTCTCGCCTCGCGCCTCTATCGGTTTTATGCGGTTGTTTGGAAAGAATCAACAAAAAATATGAGATGTTCCATTCAGCATTAGATAGTATACACAAACCCCGGCAGGATTGCAAGAGCTTTGTGAAAAAATGTTCGCAAATCGACGGAAAAGGGATCAGGGACCAGGGAGGAGGGACTAGGGAGGAGGGACTAGGGAGGAGGGACTAGGGAGGAGGGAGGAGGTGGGAGGGAGGAGGTGGGAGGGAAGGGGTGGGATGGAGGAGGTAGGATAGCCTGTAGGGGCGACCCTGTGTGGTCGCCCGTACGGTACGATGATTGCCCGCGTCGCGCCGCTTTCTGCCGAGGCTGTCAATCCCGCCGAGCCCCACCGCTCCCCTGCAAGGGGAGCTGGCGCGGCGCGTCTCCCGCAAGCGCCGTGACTGAGGGGTCTGCACGACACCCCCCAGTCACGCTCGCTGCGCTCGCGTGACAGCCCCCCTTGCAGGGGGGCAAAAAACGGACTCCGGCCCCGGCGCCTGCTGCCGGGAGGGGCAAGCCCCTCCCCTACAGAAAAGATCGAACGGCGGCGGGGCTCCCGGCGCGCGGACGCGGCGTTCAGCGCCCCTGCGGAGAAAGACCAAAGCCGAAGCGGCGGACGGCTGAGAGCCGTCCCTACAGGATACCTCCACCCTCCAAACTCGCTGCCTCCCGATCACTAATCCCTAATCCCTAGTCCCTTATCCCTTATCCCTTTTCCCTTATCCCTTTTCCCTTTCCCCTCCCCCGATTTGTGCATCCTGCATCTTGCATCCTGCGAAAATTCGGTTATAATAGCGAATCGAGTGTTTCTATATTATACCGTATTCCCGGAGGTATTCCATGATCGCATTACTGAACGTCGCCTTCGCGCTGCTGGCGGGTCTGATGATGACCCGTCTGTTCAGCAAATGGCATCTGCCCGACGTGACGGCCTTTCTCGTCGCGGGCGTATTGATCGGGCCCTTCGTGCTGGGGCGGCTGGGCGTGCCGGGGCTGGGCTTCGCCAGCTACGAGGCCGTGGCCGGGCTGAACGTGCTCAGCAACGTGGCGATGGGCTTCATCGCCTTCTCCATCGGCAACGAGTTCCGCCTCGAGCAGCTCCGCAAGACGGGCCGCCAGGCGCTGGTGGTCGGCGTGGCCCAGGCCCTCGTCGCCTGCGTGCTGGTGGACGCGGCGCTGCTGGGCTTCCACCTGCTGTTCCCGCATCTGCTGAGCGCCCCCGCCGCCATCACCCTCGGCGCCATCGCCACCGCCACGGCCCCCGCCGCGACGCTGATGGTCGTCCGCCAGTACAAGGCCAGGGGCGAGCTGACCAGCCTGCTGCTGCCCATCGTCGCGCTGGACGACGCGGTGGGCCTGATCGTGTTCGCCGTCAGCTTCGGCATCGCCCGGGCCATGCTCTCCGGCTCGCTGAACCTGATCTCCGTCATCGTGGAGCCGCTGGTGGAGATCGTCGCCTCGCTGCTGCTGGGCATGCTCGCGGGCAAGGTCCTGACCGAGCTGGAAAAGATGTTCCACTCCAACACGAACCGCAACAGCCTGACCATCGGCTTCGTGTTCCTGACCGTGGGCCTGAGCTCGCTGGAATTTCACGTCCTCGGCGTCCGGGTGGGCTTCTCCTCCCTGCTGGTCTGCATGATGCTGGGGACCGTGTTCTGCAACCTCTCGCCCCTGTCCGACGACCTGATGGGCCGCGCGGACCGCTGGAGCCAGCCGCTGCTGGCGGTGTTCTTCGTGATCTCCGGCGCGGAATTGCAGTTGGAAGTGTTCGGCCAGCCGATGCTGGTGCTGATCGGCCTGATCTACATCCTGGTCCGCTCCGCGGGCAAATACCTCGGCGCGATGGCCTCATCCCAGGCCGTCCGGTGCAGCCCGAAGGTGGTGCGCTACCTGGGCGTGACCCTGCTGCCCCAGGCGGGCGTGGCCCTGGGCATGTGCGTCACCGCGCAGCAGCTCGGCGACGCGGACGGGATGCTGGTGCGCAACATCATTTTGTTCTCCGTCCTGATCTACGAGCTGGTCGGCCCGCTGATGACGAAGCAGGCCCTGAAGGCCGCGGGCGAGATTACCGAAAAGCCGAAGGAGGTCGTGGAGCGGCGCAAGCGTCTCCTCGCCGCCGCCAAGCCCAAGGAGGCCATCCAGCGCCTGGACGAGCTGAAAAAGCAGCATGCTACAAACCACGTCACAAAAAGTTCATAAAGAAATTAGCACTCTCCTCTTGACAGTGCTAAAATTCGTGCTATAATGATAATCGAACAGAGGAACGAAGAGCAGAAAGCAAAAACCCTCCGTCCCCACTGCTCAGGTGACAGACAACAGCAACGATTCAAAGGAGGAATGACGTATGTTGCCGAGTATTTTTGGAGACAATCTGTTTGACGACTGGTTCGATTTTCCCAGCTTCCCCGAGCTGCGGAACGTGGACCGCAAGCTCTACGGCCGCCACGCCAGCCATGAGATGAAGACCGACGTGCACGAGCACGAGGACCACTTTGAGGTCGACATCGACCTGCCCGGCTTCAAGAAGGATGAGATCCACATCTCCCTGGAGAACGGCATGCTGACCGTCGGCGCCGCCAAGGGCGTCGAGAAGGAGGAGAAGGACAAGCGCGGCAAGGTCATCCGTCAGGAGCGCTACACCGGCGCGCTGCAGCGCAGCTTCTACGTCGGTGAGCACGTCACCGAGGAGGACGTGGCCGCCAAGTTCGAGAACGGCGTCCTGAGCCTGAACATCCCGAAGAAGGAGCAGAAGAAGCTGCCCGAGCGCAAGACCATCCTGATCCAGGATTGAGCGCAGGCGGCGCAAAGCATACAGGTTGAGGCGAGCGCCCCGCCGGTTCGGCGGGGCGCTTGGCGTATTATAAAAGGGATCCGCTCTCCCTCTCCTGCCGCTGCGGCGGCACCCTCCCCCGCTGGGGGAGGGAAAGGAGGTGGAGGACGTGACCGCCAGCCCCGGAATCGGCGCTTCAGCGTAACGACACGCCTCCCGCCCCCAGCGGGACTTTTGCCGTCTCGGAAAACATGCCGGGGGCATGTTTTCAGGCAAAAGAGGCGCAACGCGACCGGTGCCCGAAGGGCAGGAGAGGGAGAACGTCGGACATGCGAAAACATAAAGTTTTGTTACAATGCAGACGCGGCCGCCCCTGCGCCGATCATCCAACAAAAAGGACCTGAGGCCATGAGAACAAAGACAGGACGAACGACCCTTCCCATCTTGGCGCTGCTGCTGGCGCTGGGCCTGCTGCTGGGGGGCTGCGGGCAGGCGGCCGGAACGCCCGCGGCGGAGGCCGCAGAGGCTGTGACGGCCACGACCGCGCCCACGCCG
>JAFSRS010000175.1 GCA_017445985.1 Oscillospiraceae bacterium
GACTTTCTATTACATTGCGGACGGCAGTTACATACTGGTAAAAGACGGTATGGAGGAACTGCGGGGGGAAGCGTACATCGTACGCAACGGTACGATCAAACAGATCTCGGCTAACGGTGATACCGTTTTGCTGTAAAACAGCTCCTGTTCGTCAAACTGTCCGCAGGAATGTGTTTTACGAGCTCTTTCTATGCCTTGGTGTTCTTTTGCGCGGTCTTACACATGAGAACCACACTGAAAAGTGTGGTTCTTTTTTATTATCTCCGGCTCAATTCCGGTACATCCCCGCGACGGCCTCCGCGTGAGCGCGCATCTGCGCGACCACGGAGGCGGGGGCGATGATCCTGGCCTGAGCGCCGAAGCCGCTGACCCAGGCGAAAAACAGCGGGCTGACCACAACGGTGGCGGTGACGGTGAAATGCTCCGGGCCGTCCGGGACCAGGATACAGTCCGCGCCCAGGCGGTCGAGCACGGCGCCGGCCAGCTCGTTGTCGAAGCGGAGCCGGACGTTCAGCTCCTCGCCGCGGAACATCCCGAAGACCTTCCGCGCATAGGAACCCATGTCCAGGGCCCTGAAAGCCTCCTGCCCGTCCCGGGGCGCGTCCGTCACGCGGATGGAATCCATCTTGTCCACGCGGTAGTGGCGGATCTCCCGCGTTTCGTCGTCGTAGGCGACCAGGTAGTAGTTCTCGTCGTCCCAGGTCAGCGCGTAGGGGCTGACCAGATAGAAGGCCCCGCCGTGGCGGTACTCCTTGCGCTTGTCCACCGTGAAGGTGAAATACTTGAAGCGGATCTTGCGGTCCCGGGAGATGCCGTCGTGGAGCTTGTCCACGTTGATGTAGATGGACTCGTTCATCTGCTTGACCCGGTTCGTCACGTAGACCTGGCGCTGCAAGAGCTGCGCCTCGTGGATGCTGGCCAGGGTCTCGATCTTGCGGATCAGCCTGGAGGTCTTGTTGTGGGTCAGGAATTTGGAGGACTGGACGCTGTCCACCAGGAGCTTCAGCTCCGGCAGCTCAAAGCTCCGCTGTCCGACGAAGTAGGCGGTCTGCCGTCCCTGGCCGACCGAAATGACGTCCAGCCCGGAGAGGCTCAGGGCCTGGATATCGTCGTAGACGCTCTTGCGCTCCGCCTTGACGCCTCTGGCCTCCAGCCCGGCCAGGAGCTGCTTCATCGTAAGGGGGTGCTGCTCGTCCGATTCCCGGAGCAGCAGCTCCCGGAGATACAGCAGCTTCAATTTCTGTTCGTATGCCATGGCTCGTTTCCTCCCTCTCACGTGCCGCCGAGCTGCCGGTAGGCCGCCCGGTACTGTTCCATCCGCCGTCCGGCCTCCGCGTCGAGGCGGCTCATGCGGCTCGCGTCCAGATCGTCCCGCAGGTCCGCCAGCTTCACCGCCCGCGCGATGGGGTCCCGGGCGATCGCCGCGACGTAGTCGGGGTAGGGGACCGCCTCGTCCCGGGTCAGGAGCAGCAGCGCGTCGCAGATCACGCAGCCGAAGCCCTCCAGCCGGACCTCGTCGATGGTGAGAGGCGTGTCCGCAAAGGCGTCGTGCAGCCAGGCGACGCAGGCCTCCGCCTCCCGGGTGAAGCCGTCGGCGACCCGGGCGGAGTGGAGGATGTAGGGCATCCCGCCCCCGTCCAGCGCCCCGTCGTGGGCCTTGTAGGCCAACTGCATGGCCTTTTTCGTCATGGGCGTGTACAGCATCGTCAGACCTCCCCGCGCGGCGAATGTGGCGCCGCTCTCTCGCTTTCTGACGACAGGATAGCAAGGGATCTGTCCCGATTTCAGGACAGATTTACATTTTTAGGCAAAAAAGAGCGCCGGGGAGGAAATGTACAATTAGCAATGTGCAATGTGCAATGTGCAATGAAGGTATCGCCTCCGGCGATCAATTTAAAATCGTCGCGAAGCGACACCACAATTGCACATTGCACATTGCTAATTGCTAATTATTTGCCCCGATCCTGCTCCGGGTCACGCGTCGTCGTTCTTGTAAAAGGCGCTGTAGTCCACCACCAGGTCCGGGCCGGTGAAGCTGCCGTCCAGCTTGCTCATGGCGCGGGCGTACTCCGCGCTGTCGTACTCGTAGGGCGTGGGCTGGTAGTTGTTGTAGCCCGCCGCGCTGGTGAGGGAGCAGGGGATGCAGCGATAGCCCACGACCGAGAGCGTCCCGTCCACGTCCCGCATGATCCCGACCTGGACGATGGCGGTGTCGCGGTCCCGGGGATTCGTGTTGCCGCCGAAGCTCCAGTTGGCGAGGGAGTAGAGGATGCAGCCGCCGCCGTATTCCTCGACGGGCTGCAGCACGTGCGGGTGGGAGCCGTAGACGATGCTGGCCCCCGCGTCGATGGCGGCGCGCCCGCCGGTGAGCTGGTCCGCCGTGGGCCGGTAGCTGCCCTCGATGCCCCAGTGCGGCGCGGCGATGATGATCTCCGCCCCCGCCTCCCGAAGCTGCTGAACGCCTGCCGTGAGCTGGGCGGCGGTGGGATAGAGCTTGGAGTAAACGCCGATCACCGGGCCGTCGCCCTTCTGATAGAGCGCGATGCCGTTTTCGTCGGCATAGGCGATCCCCTCGGCCTCCAGAGCGGCACGGGTGTCCGCGCGGCCCTGCTCCAGGTAGTCCCCGGAGTGGTTGTTGCCCAGGGTCACCAGCTCCACGCTGCCCTCGGTGAACACCTTCGCGTAGACCGGATCGGCCTTGAAGGTGAAGAGCTGGCCGGAGCTGTAGGCTGCCGTCGTGAAGGTGCCCTCCATGTTCGCAATGGTCAGATAGTCGGCCTCCAGGTATTCCCGCGTCGCCGCGAAGGGGAAGGCGTAGTCGTCTTTCACCACACCCTGGAAGGAGCTGGCCGCGCCCTGATTCGAGGGCGTGCAGCCCAGGGTGCAGTCCCCGACGAAGGAGATCGTGAAATACTCCGGGGTCGGCTCCGGGGTCGGCTCGGGCGTCGGCTCCGGGGTCGGCTCCGGCGTGGGCTTCGGCGTGGGCACGGGCGTCGGCTCGACGGAGACCGTCGGCAGCGGCGTCGCCTCCGGCCCCGGCGTCGGCCAGATGAGCCCGAACGGCTCTCCCGGCTCAGAGCGGAAAAGAACGACCCCGCCCAGCAGGAGGATCAGAACGATCAGGATCGCAATTCGTAAATACTTCATGCTACTAATTACTAACAACTAACAACTAATAACTGTCAACTGAATTCAGTCGTCTTTTCCCAGTCCATACCCCACGGTGAGGTTCTGCCCGGCGAAGCTGCCGTCGAGCTTGCTGAGGACGCGCTCGTAGGCCTCGCTGCCCTCTTCGAGCACGACGGGCTGGTAGTTGTTCCGGCCCGGTTCGCTGGTGATGGAGCAGGGGACGTTTTTCAGCTCGGCGATCTCGGCGTGACCGTCCGGGTAGCGGGCGAGGACCATTTCCAGAAAATAGGTGTCCGTGTCGGGGGGGTTCGTATTGCCGCCGAAGGTCCAGTTCCCGAAGCTGTAGTAGATCGGGACACCGTTGTAAATTTCGACGGGCTGGACCGTGTGGGGGTGGCTGCCGTAGACGAAGTCCGCACCGCAGTCCACCGCGGCGTGGGCCTTGGCGATCTGGTCCTGGTTGACCTGGTAGCTGCCCTCATCGCCCCAATGGAAGGCCGCGATGATGAAATCCACGCCGTCCTCGGCGGCCAGGGCCTTCATCTTGCGCTGCACCGCGTCCAGATGGTCGTAAAACTCGGAGTAAACGCCGACGCGGAAGCCGTCCCGCAGCTCGTAGACGCGCCACTCGTCCCGCCCGATCCACTCGATGCCCTCTGCCTCGAGGGCGGCGACGGTGTCGTCGTAGCCCTTCTGACCGTAGTCGAAGGTGTGATTGTTCGCCAGGGAGACGAACTCGACGCTGCCCTCGCTCATGATCTTCGCGTACTCGGCCTTCGCCTTGAAGAGGAAGGTCTTGTCCGCCGCGGCGTTGGACTCGGTCAGCGCGCATTCCAGATTCGCGAAGGTCCAGTCGTCGTCCTTGAAGTATTCGACCGTTTTGGCGAAGGGATAGGCGTAGTCGTCCCCCACCACGACCTCATAGCTGACGTCGCTCCCGCGGTAAAAGGGGACGGTGGCCAGGGTGCAGTCGCCGATGAAGTGCAGCGTGTAATAGGTCGGCGCGTTCAGCTCCAGCGGCGGCGCGTCCGGATCGGGGTTCCAGGCCTCGATCGGGTCCGGCGTCGCGGTCACCGGCGGCGCCTCGGCAGCGCCCGCGCCGGAGTCCCGAAGCCGTGCCGTCCCGCCGAAGAAGGCGAGGGCGAGGAGGAGCACCAGCGCTAATAGCTTTTCCAATTTTCGTTTCATATATCTCTAACTATCAACTATCAACTCAACTCTGCACTCTCTGCGCCAGGAACGCGTTGATGAAGCCGTCGATCTCGCCGTCCATGACTTTTTCGATGTTGCCGTTCTCATAGCCGGTGCGGGTGTCCTTGACGAGCTGATAGGGCATGAACACGTAGCTGCGGATGGCGCTGCCGAAGTCGATCTTCATCTGCACGCCCTTGATGTCGCTGATCTTTTCCAGGTGCTCGCGCTCCTTGATCTCGGCCAGCTTGGCGCGGAGCATCTGGCGGCAGTTTTCCAGGTTCTGGAAGTGGCTGCGCTCGACCTGGCTGCTGACCACGATGCCGGTGGGCAGGTGGGTCAGACGGACCGCGGAGGAGGTCTTGTTGACCTTCTGTCCGCCCGCGCCGGAGGAGCGGTACACGTCCATCTTGATGTCCTCGTCCCGCAGCTCGATCTCGGTGTCGTTCGTGATCTCCGGCATGACCTCCACCGCGGCGAAGCTGGTCTGGCGGCGGGCGTTGGCGTCAAAGGGGGAGATGCGCACCAGGCGGTGGACGCCGTTCTCGCTCTTCAGGTAGCCGTAGGCGTTCTCGCCCTCGATCTTGATCGTCGCGGACTTGATCCCCGCCTCGTCGCCGTCCTGCCAGTCCATAAGCGTGTACTTGTAGCCGTGGCGCTCGGTCCAGCGGACGTACATGCGGTAGAGCATGCTGGCCCAGTCCTGGGCCTCGGTGCCGCCCGCGCCGGGGTGCAGGGTCAGGATCGCGTTGTTCGCGTCGTACTCGCCGGTCAGGAGGGTCTGCAAACGGGTCTGCGCCAGCCCCTCCTGGAAGGCGTCGTAGCCCTCGGTCAGCTCCGGCAGCATGCTGGCGTCGTTCTCCTCGATCGCCATTTCGCAGATCGTGAACAGGTCGTCCCAGTCCGCGCAGAGCTTCGCGTACTTGTCCAGCTTGCTTTCCAATTGCTTGCAGCGCTGCTGGTTCTTCTGCGCACCGGCCACGTCGTTCCAGAAGCCCTCGGCCTCCTGCGCCGCCCGCAGCTCCTCCAGCTCCCGCCGCGCGTCGTCCAGCTTCAGGGCCGCGCCCAGCTCGCCCAGCGTCGGCTTCAGGGCGTTCAGCTTGCCCTTGTATTCGTCAAATTCGATCATAGATATGCACTCCTCATTGGAACCAATTATAAAGCAGTTTATTGTATCACAGCGCGGGGGAAGATGCAAATGGTTTTTTAGGGAATAGGGATCAGGGAATAGAGATCAGGGGATAGGGATCAGGGATCAGGCAGGATGTAGGAGGGAGGGGGCAGGAGGTTTTCCGTAGGGACGGCTCTCAGCCGTCCGCCGGTTCGATCTCCACCGATCTCGCAGGGAGCGAACCCCTGATCGCTCCGCACCCAGGCTCCCCTGCAAGGGGAGCTGTCACGGCGCGTCCCCCGCAAGCGCCGTGACTGAGAGGTCCCGCCCCGCGCCCCGCGCTTTGCGCGCTTCGGCGGCGCCATCAGGGGATGGCGCCCGAGACTGTCGACAAAGTCGACAGTCTCGAATGATTTGAACGTTAAGGGGGACTCCCGTCCCCCTTAACAATCCCCCTTGCGAGTTTTTCGCTTGGAAAAACCATTTGTTTACAATCTGCGGCGCCATCAGCGGATGGCGCCCGAGACTGTCGACAAAGTCGACAGTCTCGAATGATTTGAACGTTAAGGGGGAC
>JAFSRS010000176.1 GCA_017445985.1 Oscillospiraceae bacterium
AAAGGTTTAACCGAGCAGCGAGCAGAAATCGCGCCATACAAGGCGGAGGACGCAGGCGGGCTGACGCCCGCCAAGGACGCCAACGCAGTATGGCACGATTTATGCCGCTGCGAATTGAAGATTTCTATCAAGGATTAGTATAAAATGCGCGCCGCGCAGATCCGACGGGGCGGATCTGCGCGGCCTTGCGTTTGTCACGATCAGAGCAGCTTTTCGATCTCCGCGCAGAACTTCTCCGCGATCTGATTGTCCCGCATGGCGAGGAAGCAGGTGTCGTCACCGGCGATGGAACCCACCAGGCCGGGGACCTCCATGCTGTCCAGAGTGGAGCAGGCCGCGTCGGCCAGACCGGGCAGGGTCTTGATGACCACGAGGTTCTGGGCGGTGGCATAGTCCACGACGCTTTCCCGGAAGATCTTCCGCAGCCGCAGGTCGTGATCCAGCACGCCCTCCTTGACGCTGACGGTATAGCGATAGACGCCGTCCGGGCTCATCTCCTTGACCAGGTGCATGTCCCGGATATCGCGGGACAGCGTCGCCTGGGTGCTGCGGATGCCCTCGGCGGCGAGGGCGTCGATGAGCTGGTTCTGGGTCTCCACGTTCTGTTTCGAGATGATGTCCAGAATTTTCTTCTGCCGTTCGGATTTCATAAGTCATTCCCCCAATTTTTGATATACGATGTCGTAAAACGCTTTGTCCCCTACGTGGGCGATCATCGTTCGGAATTTCGATTTTTCAACGCGGAGGGTGTCTCCGCTCTGGGCTTCAAACAGTCCGCCGTCCGCCGAAATGACCGCGCCGCCACGCGTACGGCCCAGGGTGACGGTCAGGACCCGGTCCGCGGTAAAGACCAGGCTGCGTGCCGACAGCGCGTGGGCGCAGATCGGCGTCATGATGAGGTTATCCGCGGTGGGCGCGACGAGCGGCCCTCCGGCGGCCAGGGAGTAGGCGGTGGACCCCGTGGGCGAGGCGATCACGACGCCGTCGCCGGAGAAGTCCAGGATCTTGCGCCCGTCGCAGCGGGCGGTCATGGAGATCATGCGGACGACGGAGTGCAGGCACACGTCGTTCAGCGCCGTCGTCTCGAAAACGGGCTCTCCCTCGCGCAGCACCTGTACGTGCAGCATGAGCCGCGGCGAGAGCACGTAGTCGCCCCGCGCCACGTCGGCCAGCCGGTCCAGCTCCCAGCGCTCCAGCCCCGCCAGAAAACCGACGGTGCCGAGATTCACGCCCAAAAGCGGGATCTCATGCCCCAGCATACGCCGGGCCGTGTGCATGATCGTGCCGTCTCCGCCGAGGGAGACCACCAGCGACGCGTCGCGCAGCGCCTCGGGGAAGTCCCGGAAGGACAGTCCGTCAGGCGGCTCCGGCATCGCGCCGTCCACGAGCTCCGGGCAAACCGAAACCGGAAAGCCCTCGCCCTCCAGCAGCGCCTTTGCCTGCCGCGTCACGGCAAAGTCCCGGTCCTTGTCCGGATTGGGACAGAGGATCACACCCTTCATGGCCCGGTCTCCTCTCCGTCGTTTCCTTCCTGAAATGCCCGGTGCGAGGCCGCCACCAGCGCCGCCGGGTCGATCTCTTCGGCGGGGTGGACGCCCTTTTTCAGCCGGGCAAGATATTCGATGTTGCCCTCCGGCCCGCGGATCGGGCTGAAATCCAGGGCCAGCAGCGTGAAGCCCGCAGCGGGAAAGGCCGCCGCCATGGTCTCCAGCACTTCCAGATGGACTGCCGGGTCCCGGACCACGCCCTTCTTGCCGACCTTCTCGCGCCCGGCCTCGAACTGCGGCTTGACCAGGCAGATCAGGTCGCCGTCGTCCTTTAACAGCGCGTGCACCGCGGGGAGGACCAGCCGGATGGAGATGAAGGCCAGATCCATCACCGCCAGGTCGATGGGCTCCGGGAGCTGCTCCCGACTCAGATAGCGGACGTTCGTGCGTTCCATGTTGACGACCCGCGGGTCCTGCCGCAGCTTCCAGGCGAGCTGTCCGTAGCCCACGTCCACCGCGTAGACCTTTGCCGCGCCGCTTTGCAGCAGCACGTCGGTGAAGCCGCCGGTGGAGGCCCCGCAGTCCAGGCAGACCAGGCCCGTGGGATCGTATCCAAAGGTCCGAAGCGCCTTTTCCAGCTTCAGGCCGCCGCGGGAGACCCAGCGCAGCGACTCCCCGCGGACCTCGATCTTCGCCGCCGGGTCGACGCTCAGGCCGGGCTTGTCGGAGCGCTGTCCGTCCACGAACACGCGCCCCTCCATGATGGAGATCTTCGCCCGCTCGCGGCTCTGCTCCAGGCCGAGGTCGACGAGCAGTTGGTCTAAACGTATCTTCTTCATCGCAGCAGTCCTTATAAATTTATTAACTCCAGCGCGCACTGCGCGATGCCTTCCGCGTCCTGCCCGAGCATTTTCCGCAGCCCGGACACCTCCCCCTGAGGGACGACGCCGTCGCCCAGGTCCAGCAGGCGGAAGCCCTGGAGCTTCAAGCCGCGGCCTTCCAGCTCCGCCAGCAGGCGGGTGCCCAGACCTCCGGCGCGGGCCGCGTCCTCGACGACGATCAGGCGTTTCGTCTTTTTCAATGACTGGACGGCGGGCTCAAAGTCCGGCGCGTCCAGACGGTTCAGCTTCACCACCGCGAGGGAATAGCCGCGGACGCTCAGACCCTCCGCCGCCGCCAGGGCGTCGTTGACCGTGATGCCGTAGCTCACGATCGTCAGGTCCTTGCCGGGGCGCAGGAGCAGCGCGTCTCTGTCGGACGTGTCCTCCTGGAATTTCCCCTCACCGCCGCGGGGGTAGCGCAGCGCGGCGGGGCCGTCCGCGTCGAGGGCCTTGCGCAGCATGCTCCGCAGCTCCGCGTAGCTCGACGGCGCCCAGAGCCGCAGCCCCGGCACTGAACAGAGATAATTCACGTCAAAGGCGCCCTGGTGGGTCTCGCCGTCCGCGCCCACCAGCCCGGCCCGGTCTACGCCCAGCACCACGCGCTGCCCGCTCAGGGACACGTCGTGGATCAGCATGTCGTAGGCCCGCTGCAAAAAGCTGGAATAGACCGCAAAGACCGGACGCATGCCCCGGGCCGCCAGCCCCGCGGCCATCGCGACCGCGTGGCCCTCCGCGATGCCCACGTCGAAGAAGCGCGTGGGGAAGGCCTCCGCGAAGCGGGCCAGTCCGGTCCCGTCCGTCATGGCCGCGGTGATCGCGACGATCCGGGGATCTTCCTCAGCAAGTTTACATAACTCCTGCCCGAACACGCTGGAAAAGCTCGTCTTTTCCGCGCCGCTCACACCGCTCTCCAGATCGAAGGGGCCGACGCCGTGATAGAGCGCGGGCTTCTCCTCCGCGGGGGCGTAACCCTTGCCCTTGACGGTGCGGACGTGGAGCAGCACCGGGCAGTTCAGGCCGCGGGCGTAGGAGATCGTGCGGATCAGGGTGGGAAGGTCGTGACCGTCCACCGGGCCGAGGTAGTAGAAGCCCATGTCCTCGAACATGTTGTCGCCCAATAACAGATCCTTGACCCACTCCTTGATCCTATGCAGAACTTTGTATACCGACCCATAGCGGCCCACCGTGCGCCTGTAGAAGCGCTTGAAGCGCAGATAGCCGGGACGCACGCGCAGCAGGGCGAGAAGATGGCTCATGCCGCCGACGTTCTCGCTGATGCTCATGGCGTTGTCGTTCAGCACCACCAGGATCGGTTCGGCGCTGGCCCCGCAGTCGCAGAGGCCCTCATAGGCCGCGCCGCCGGTCAGGGCGCCGTCGCCGATCACCGCGGCGACCGCGTAATCCTCCCCCTGCAGGGTCCTGGCCCGGGCCATGCCCAGGGCAACGGACACGCTGGTGGAGGCGTGGCCCGCGATGGCCGCGTCGTCCACGCTCTCGCAGGGCTTGGGGAAGCCCGACAGCCCGCCGAGCTGGCGCAGCGTGGCGAACTGCTCCCGCCGCCCGGTCAGCAGCTTATGGGCGTAGCACTGGTGCCCCACGTCAAAAACGAGGCGGTCCCGGGCGGTGTCATAGACGCGGTGCAGCGCGACGGTCAGCTCCACGGCCCCCAGGGAGGAGGCGAGATGTCCGCCGCTGTGCGAAACGTTTTCTAAAATTTCCTCGCGCAGCTCTGCGCAAAGCTCCGGCAGCACGTCCGCCGCCAGTTCCTTCACGTCCGCGGAGGCATGGATGCGGTCTAATCGTTTCAAGGTCAGACCTCCGATCTGTCTGTTTCCGGAACGATTAAAAATTTATGTTTATGCGTAAAATACACTTTTCACAGTATAGCGCAAAAAAGCTCTCCCGGCAATACGGAAGAGCTTGAATAATTGACAAAAAATAGACAATATTTTCGTGCATTTTTCCCCATAGCCAGACGGCGCCAATTTGAACCCGCTGAAAGCTGCGTCCTTTCGACGCTTTTTGCCCTTTCCTCTTTGATGGGCGCGATCATGTCCGGCAAAACCGGGTTGAAATTGGCGCCGTCTGGCTAGGCGTCAATTTTCGGCGGGAAGGTCGAAGGGCAGCTCCACCGGCGCGCCGTCGGGGCCCTTTTGCAGGCGCACGACCTGCTGCTCGGCCTGGTCCAGCATCGCGCCGCAGCGCCGCACGAGGCCCGCGCCCTCCTCAAAGAGCGCCATGCTCTCGTCCAGCCCCGCGCCGCCCTTTTCCAGGGTGGAGACGATCTGCTCAAGCCGGGCAAGGGATTGTTCAAAGGTCAGGTCTGGCATGGTTACCTCCGGTGAAAGTTGATAGTTGATAGTTATTAGTTGTTAGTGGTTAGCGGCTAGTGGTGGGATCGGCCTCGCCGATCATTTAAAATACGTCGCGAAGCGACACCTCAATGAATCACTAATCACTATTCACGATTAACTCGTTAACGCGGCAGCGTAACGCTCCGTCCGCCAGCCGCACCCTGATCTCCGCGCCTGCTTCGGTCTCTGTTGCTGAGCGCAGGACGCGGCCCTCGCCGTCGGCGGCGATCGCGTAACCTCTTGTGAGCACCTTCATCGGGCTCAGGGCGTCCAGGGAGGCGGTCAGCCCCGTGAAACGCCGCCGGGCGGCGCTCACGGTCCGCTGCTCCGCGGTGATGAGCGCGCCGCGCAGCAGGTCCAGCTCCATCCGCTTTACGTCGACGTGGCCGGTGGGGCTTTGGAGCACCGGGCGGCTCTGCAGGGCGTCCAGCCTCCGCCGCAGCTCGTCGAGCCGCCGCCGCTGGGCCTGGCGCAGCCGGGCCGCGCTGTGGGAGAGGCTCTCCCGCAGCTCCGTCTGGTCCGGGACCGCCAGCTCCGCGCCGTTGCTGGGCGTCGCGGCCCGGAGGTCCGCCACGTAGTCCGCGATGGTCACGTCCGGCTCGTGCCCGACGGCGGAGATCACCGGGATCGCGCTCGCGTAGATCGCCCGGGCGACCCGCTCGTCATTGAAGGCCCAAAGGTCCTCGATGCTGCCGCCGCCGCGCCCGGTGATAATCAGGTCGGCCACCTGCCAGCGGTTCGCGTAGTTCAGCGCGCCCACAAGCTCCGGGGGCGCCTCGGCGCCCTGGACCCGCACCGGCATGACGATCAGCTTCGCCATCGGCCAGCGCTTGCCCGCGACGCGGATGACGTCCCGCACCGCGGCCCCGGCCCCGCTGGTGATGACAGCAATACGGTCCGGGAAGCGGGGGATCGGTTTTTTATGCGCCCGGTCGAAGAGACCCTCCGCGGCCAGCTTGCGTTTCAGCTCCTCGTAGGCGGCCTGCAGGTCTCCGACGCCCTGTCCGATCAGCTCGCTGCAATAGAGCTGATAGGCCCCGTCGCGGGGAAAGACGCTCAGCCGGCCCAGTACCGTGACGCGCATCCCGCTTTCGGGCCGGAATCGCAGCTTCTGGGCGCTGGACCGGAACATCACGCACCTGAGGCTGCTCTCCGCGTCCTTCAGCGTGAAATAGTGGTGCCCGGAGGGGTAGATCTTGTAGTTGCTCAGCTCCCCGCGCACGGCGAGGGTCTGAAGCAGGGGTTCCCCGTCGATCAGGCGCTTGACGACGCCGTTGACCTCCGAAACGCTCAGCACACGGTCCTGGCTCATTTCGCCTGCTCCGGCTGCTCACAGCGGACGAAGGCCCCCAGCACGCCGTTCAGAAACGCGACGGTCTCGGTGGGCTCGTAATGCTTCGCCAGCTCCACGGCCTCGTTGATCGCGGCCCCGGCGGGCACGTCCGACAGATAGAGGATCTCGCACATCGCGCAGCGCAGGATCGCGGCGGCGGTGCGGGAGATGCGCTCCGGCTTCCAGCCGCGGGCGTATTTGCGGATGTAGCCGTCCAGCTCCTCGCGCTTTTCGGTCATCAGCGTGACGACGCGGGTGATGTAGTCCAGTTCCGCGGGACCGGGCTGCTCGGCGAAGAGGGGGCTCTCCGCGCCCAGCGTCTCATAGTGCTCCGGATCGAAGAAGCGGGCGACGGTCTCCTCGACGCTCTCGTCCGGCCGGGCGGAGAAGCCCAGCAGGATCGCCAGCTCTCTGGCAGTCGTTCTCGTCATGATAAGCGCCTCACTTGTCGAAGGTCACGCCGGCCACGTACACGTCCACGACGCTCTTCAGGCCGGTCATGCTCTCCAGGGCCTCAGCGGCGGATCTCTGCGCGCGCTCGCCGATGGCGGCGATGCTTTCGCCGTAGCGGGCCAGGATCGCGGCCTCCACGTGGACGACGCCGTCCTCCAGCTTCACGCGGACGCCCCGGGCCGGGCCCTTGCGGATCGCGCCGCCGTCCAGAGGCGCGCTCATGGCCGCGACGCCCTCGCTTTCGTGGATCGCGCCCGCCGCGATGACGGCGATCACGTCCTCGGAAATGTGGATGTCCCCCCGCTCGGCGGGGACTGTGACGTAATTCTCAGGCATAGGAATCCCTCCAATATCTCAGTTGGAGCCATTATAGCACAGGTTTTGGGAAAAGGGAACAGGGAAATTTGAGTGGGGAGTTAGGAGTTAGGAGTTGAACGCCTTGATTCCGGTCATCATTTTTTATTTTACAGTGGAAATATCAGATAGCTTATGTTATACTCAAATATCTATAGATTCCCGCAAAAAACTCCTAACTCCTAACTCAAAACTCCTAACTGTTTACCGGAGTCTGCCATGACGAACGAAGCGAAAACCAAAGCCTCCAGCGCCCGGCGCTTTTTGCGCGGGGTGCGGGACGGGCTGCCCATCGGCCTGGGCTATCTGGCCGTCGCCTTTTCCCTGGGCATCACCGCGGGCAACGTCGGCCTGACGGCCTTCCAGGGCTTTCTGGCGAGCTTTTTGAACAACGCCTCGGCGGGGGAGTACGCGGGCTTCGCGCTGATCGCGGCGCGGGCCAGTTATCTCGAAATGGCCCTGATGATCCTCGTGACGAACGCCCGCTATCTGCTGATGAGCACGGCCCTGAGCCAGCGCTTTTCACCGGACACGCCCTTCTTCCACCGCTTCCTGATCGGTTTCAACGTGACGGATGAGATCTTCGGTCTCGCCATCGCCCAGCCGGACGCCATCGACCCGGTCTATCTCTACGGGGCCTTCTCCATGTCCATCCCCGGCTGGTCCCTGGGCACCGCCATCGGCATCCTCGCGGGGGACGTCCTCCCCGCGAACGTCGTCAGCGCCCTCAGCGTCGCGATTTTCGGCATGTTCCTGGCGATCATCATCCCGCCCGCCCGGCGCAACCGGGTGGTGGGCGCGCTGGTGCTCATCAGCTTCGCCGCGAGCTGGGCCTTCGCGGTGCTCCCTCTTGTCGCGGGCCTCAGCGCCGGGACCCGGACCCTGATCCTGACGCTCTCGATCTCCGCCATTGCCGCGGCCCTGTTCCCGGTGAAGGAGAAGGAGGGGACGCCATGAGCGAAAACGTCTATATCTATATCTTTATCATGGCGGGGGTCAGCTATCTGATCCGCGTGCTGCCGCTCACCCTGATCCGGCGGCAGATCACCAGCCGTTTCCTGCGGTCCTTCCTCTACTACGTCCCCTACGTGACCCTCGCCGTGATGACCTTCCCGGCCATTCTGGGGAATCTGGACGCGCCCTTTCTGGAGATCCTCCCCGGCCTCGCGGCTCTGGTGGTCGGCGTGGTCCTGTCCTGGTTCGGCGCGGGACTGTTCCCGGTGGCCGCCGCCTGCTGCGCCGCTGTCTTTCTGCTGCAATTCTTAACTTAGGAGTACTTATGACTATTTCCGACGTTCTATCCCTGCTGGGCGGCATCGCCCTGTTCCTGTTCGGCATCAGCCTGATGGGGGACGGCCTGAAAAAGGTCTCCGGCTCCCGGCTCGAGCCGATCCTCTACCGCCTGAGCAGCACGCCCTTCCGCGGGGTGCTGCTGGGCACCGGCGTCACCGCGGTGATCCAGTCGTCCAGCGCCACGGCGGTCATGACCGTGGGCTTCGTGAACGCGGGCATGATGAAGCTGCGCCAGGGCGTCAGCGTGATTCTCGGCGCGATCCTCGGCACCAGCATCACCGGCTGGGTGATCTGCCTGAGCTACATCGAGGGCGCGGGCACCCTGGCCCAGCTCGCCGGGACCGCGACCCTGACCTGCCTCGCCGCCGTCACCGGCGTGGTGCTGCGGATGGTCTCCAAGTCCAACACCGGGGCCCACGTGGGCGATATCCTGATGGGCTTCGCGGTGCTGATGTTCGGCCTGAGCGCCATGAGCAAGTCCGTCGGCGGGCTGGGGGAGGAGCCCTGGTTCCTCGACGTGCTGACCGGGCTGAGCAACCCCGTGCTGGGCATCCTGGTGGGGGCGCTGTTCACCGCGATCCTGCAATCCGCCTCCGCCGCCGTCGGTATCGTGCAGGCCCTGTCCGTGACCGGGGCCATGGGCTTCGACGCGGCGCTGCCGCTGCTGCTGGGCGTGGCCTTCGGCGCGTCCTTCCCGGTGCTGCTGGCCGCCATCGGCGCGAAGCCCGACGGACGCCGCAGCGCTCTCAGCTACCCCATCGCCACCGGCGTGGGCGCGGTGGTCTGCGCCCTGATCTACTACGGGGCGCGGGCGCTGATCGGCTTCTCCCTCTCCGGCTGGGGCATGAACCCCTTCTCGGTGGCCTTGCTGAACTCCGTGGTCCGCTTCGCGATCCTGATCTTCATGCTGCCCTGCCTTGACCTGATCGTCAGGGCCTGCACCGCCCTGGTGCCCGACGGTCCCGCGCCGGAGGGCCCCGCGATCGAACTGGAGGACCGCTTCCTCCGCTATCCGGCGCTGGCCATCGAGCAATCGCGGCTCAGCGTCGCGGAGATGGCCCAGGCAGCGCAGGCCGCGCTGGAGCTGGGCCTCGGCCTGCTGGACCACTGGGACGCGAAGGACTACGCGAAGGTCGCGGAGCTGGAGGAGCGCGTGGACGGCTACGAGGACGCCATTGGCACCTTCCTGGTCAAGCTGACGGGACAGGAGCTGGATGAGGCGGAGAGCCAGGCCGCCAGCAAATTCCTGCACACCATCACCGACCTGGAGCGCATCAGCGACCACGCGCTGAACCTGGCGGAGAGCGGTAAGGAGCTGCACGACAAGGGCATCGTCCTCTCCGAGCGCAACAGCGCAGAGCTGAGCGTGCTCACCTCCGCCATCGAGCAGGTGGCGGGCATGGCGGTCACGGCCCTCTGCGATAACGACCTGACCCTGGCGGCCCGCATCGAGCCGCTGGAGGAGCTGATCGACGACCTGTGCGACACGCTGAAGCTGCACTTCGTCGAATGCCTGCAGCAGGGCATGTGCACGATCGGCCAGAGCTTCGTGTTCAACGACGTTCTGACCAATTGCGAGCGCGTCAGCGACCACTGCTCCAACATCGGCGTTGCCATGATCGAGCTGGCCGGGGAGGAGTTCCAGACCCACGAGTACATGAACCGGCTCCGGGAAAAGAACAGCGAGGAGTTCCGGGAGGCGTACGAGGAGTTTTCGAGACGGTTTACGCTGCCGGAAAATTAAAGAATGTAGGGGCCGCCGCCCTCGGCGGCCCGTTATCCTTGTATCGAACGTAAGACGGGCCGCCGA
>JAFSRS010000177.1 GCA_017445985.1 Oscillospiraceae bacterium
ATGAAACGCCCCGGCGAATCCGCGACTTGTCCAATCTCGCCCAAACCTTTCTCTGGACCGACCCACTGCTGCCGGGAGGGGCAAGCCCCTCCCCTACGGTGTAACCCGGACGTCCGCGTCGCGGCGCGATCAGGGGATCGCTCCCTACGGGCTGGCGGGAATCGTCACGGCGGACGGCTGGGAGCCGTCCCTGCATACCGAATCCTACCATTTGCTGTTGCCAAACAGGAGGTACTCCCATGCGCAAGACCAAGATCATCTGCACCCTCGGCCCGGCGACGGACGATCCCGCGATCCTCCGGGCGCTGATCGAGGGCGGCATGAACGCCGCGCGCTTCAACTTCTCCCACGGCTCCCACGCCGAGCAGCTGGAGCGCTACACGATGTTTACCAACGTCCGGGACGAGCTGGGCGCGCCGGTGGCGTCGATCCTCGACACGAAGGGCCCCGAGATCCGCATCCGCTCCTTCGCGGCGGGCAAGGTCGAGCTGACCGCGGGCGCGGACTTCACCCTCTGCAGCGGCGAGGTCCCCGGCGACGAGACCCGCGTCTCCGTCACCTACCCCGACCTGCCGCGCGAGCTGCAGCCCGGCCAGACGGTCCTGATCGACGACGGCCTGATCGGGCTGCGGGTGACGGAAACCGGCGGCGACTACGTCCGCTGCACCGTCGTGAACGGCGGGCCGCTGTCCGCGAACAAGTCCATCAACGTCCCCGGCGTCCAGATCAAGCTCCCCGCCGTGACGGACAAGGACAAGTCGGACATCCTCTTCGCGGTGGAGCACGACTTCGACTTCATCGCGGCCTCCTTCGTGCGCCGCGCCGCGGACGTGGAGGCGATCCGGGCGCTGCTGCGGGAGTACGGCGGTGAGGACATCCGAATCATCGCGAAGATCGAGAACCAGGAGGGCGTGGACAACCTGGACGAGATCCTCCGCGCCGCCGACGGGATCATGGTGGCCCGGGGCGACCTGGGCGTGGAGATCCCCGCGGCCCGGGTCCCGGCCCTGCAGAAGCGCATGATCCGCGCGGGCTTGCAGCTCGGCAAGCCGGTCGTCACCGCGACGCAGATGCTCGACAGCATGATGCGCAACCCCCGCCCCACCCGGGCGGAGGTCAGCGACGTGGCGAACGCGGTCTTTGACGGCACGAGCTGCGTGATGCTCTCCGGCGAGACCGCCAGCGGCCGCTACCCGGTGGAGGCCCTGGCCGCGATGGTGGGCATCGTCGGGGAGGCGGAGGCCGCCATCGACTTCTGGGACCAGGTGGAGGTCAGCCGCCTCACGGACGAGAACAATATCAACGACGTGATTACCCACGCCTGCTGCATGGCGGCGCGGGACCTGGGCGCGGCGGCCATCGTGACGCCGACCCTCTCCGGGCGCACGGCCCGGATGATCTCCCGCTTCCGGCCCCTCTGCCCCATCGCCGCGCTGGTGACGCGGGAGAAGGTGCGCTATCAGCTCGCGATCAGCTGGGGCGTGATCCCCTGCCTGACCGGCGAGGTCAGCAGCACCGACCGCATCATCCACCTCGCCGCCGACGTGGCGAAGAAGGAGCAGCTCGTCCAAAAGGGAGACGTGATCGTCATCACCGCCGGCGTCCCGCTGGGCAAGAGCCATACGAACCTGATGAAGGCGCACGTCATTGAATAATTAAGAATTAATAGTCGGGATCGAGGCTGGCGCGTGAGACGCGCTCCTCCCCTCCCTCCCCCCGCGGGGGAGGGTCCGCCCGCAGGCGGAGGAGAGGGAGAACGGAACGACCTCCGACAGCTTTTGTATTTTCGCATAGCGAGACGCGGCCTTCTCCCTCTCCTGGCGCTGCGGCGCCACCCTCCCCCGCTGGGGGAGGGAAAGGGGCTGCTGGTCGTTTCCCCGGCGTATCACGATTTTCGTTTCACAGGAAAGGATGCGGGCTTATGAAGCTGCAAAGGTTGATCCCCCTTGCCCTGTTCCTCGCCGCCGTGGGCTTGCTCGCGGCGGGGCTGGCGCTCGGCCAGCCGCGGGACGTGCTGGCGAAGGCGGCGCGGGTGTGTCTGGAGTGTATCGGCGTTGGATAACAAATTGCGCGGGCGGGTCCAGTTCGTCGCGGCGCTGGTCCAGAACGCCGATCTCCGCGGCTTTTTTACGGGGCGCATCGACCAGGGGGCGCAGAAGGCCGTCTGCGTGCCGGGGCTGAACTGCTACTCCTGCCCCGGGGCGCTTATGTCCTGCCCCATCGGGTCGCTGCAGGCTTTCCTGTCGGCGCGGCCCGTCAAGGTCCCCTATTACGTCGCCGGCCTGCTCCTGTTCTTCGGCGCGCTGCTGGGGCGGGCGGTCTGCGGCTTTCTCTGTCCCTTCGGCTGGATCCAGGAGCTGCTGCACAAGATCCCGTTCCCCCGGAAGAAGCTGGGCACCTTCCCCGGCGACCGGCTGCTGCGGCGGCTGAAATATCTGGTGCTGGCCGGGCTGGTGGTGCTGGTCCCGATGCTGCTGACGGACTGGACGCCCGCCTTCTGCAAGTACCTCTGCCCCGCCGGAACGCTGGAGGGCGGGGTGCCGCTGGTGCTGCTCCACGGCGAACGCCTCCATTTGGAGGTCGGGCCGCTCTTTTTCTGGAAGCTCTTCATTCTGGTCGCGGTGGTGTTGTCCGGCATGGCGATCTACCGGCCCTTCTGCAAGTACCTCTGCCCGCTGGGGGCCCTCTACGCCCCCTTCAACCGCGTCGCGCTCTACCGGATGCGCCTGAGCGAGGACCGCTGCGTCGCCTGCGGCAAGTGCGCCCGCGTCTGCCCGATGCAGGTGGACCCGTCGAAAACCCCCAACAGCGGCGAGTGCATCCGCTGCGGCGTCTGCGTCGGCGCCTGCCCGACGAAGGCCCTGCGGCTGGGCGTGCGGGAGAAACAGGGACAAGGGATAAGGGATAAGGGACAAGGGATAAGGGATAAGGGACAAGGGATAAGGGATTAGGTAATAAGGTAACTATTCAGTCTCGGTAAAAGATGAACGCGGAAAGGTAACGATTTGTCATTGCGAGACAGTGCGCACACTGTCGTGGCAATCCCACTTCTATGCAATCCCTCATAATATCACAAATATTGTCCTGTATTCCTGTCATTGTGGGATCGCCACACCAGTCTGCGGACTGGTTCGCGATGACAAACGCCTGACGTATCAGCGTCTGTTCAAACCGCGACTGAATAGTTACGTAATAAGTAAAAAACGGGACGGAGATAGCTTTCTCCGTCTCGATTCTTTTCGTAGGGGCGCCGAACGCCGCGCCCGCCGTCGAAATACGCGCCTGCCCCGTAGGGCGCCATCCCCTGATGGCGCCGCGCCCCGCGCGACGCGCGGGGCGGAATGCGACGTCCAAACATGGCACAACGCGGAGCGATCAGGGGATCGCTCCCTACGGCGTCGGCGGGGATCGTCACGGCGGACGGCTGAGAGCCGTCCCTACGGAGAAAACCCTACGCTCATCGGTTTTGCTGTGTAAAACCGATGACCCGAGCTCCCGTCAGCGGACTCTTTTGTCTCCCCAGAAGAACAGGGCGACGGTGCCGGGGCCCGTGTGGCTGCCGATGGTGGTGCCGACGTAGTTGATCTCGACCTTGCCCTTCATCTTCGGGAAGCGGGCCTCCACCAGGTCGGCCACGGCCCGGGCGTCGGGGAGGCAGGCGGACTGGCTGATGTAGACCTTGCCCGCGTAGTCCTCGCCGCCCTCGGCGTGCTCGGCCATGCGCTCGACGATCTCACGGATGACGCGGGCCTTGCCGCGGATCTTGCTCCGGGGGATCAGGCGGCCCAGGTCGTCCATGTTCAGCAGGGGACAGATGTTCAGCATCCCGCCAAAGACGCCCGCGGCCTTGGAGATGCGCCCGCCCTTGACGTAGAAGCTCAGGTCGGTGGAGAAGAACCAGTGGTGGAGGTTCAGCTTGTGTTCCTCGACCCAGTCGTAGAGCGCGTCGATGCCGAGGCCCTCGTCGCGCTTGTCCGCCAGGGCGTCCATCAGCAGCCCGTAGCCGGAGGAGGCGCCCAGGGAGTCCACGACGTAGATCTTCCGCTCCGGGTAGCGCTCCCGGCAGATGCGCATCGCGTCCATCGCGGAGTTGTAGGTCCCGGAGATGCCGGTGGAGAGGGTGACGTGCAGCACGTCCAGCCCCTTGGAGAGGAACTGCTCGAAGTAGTCCAGATACTCGGAGATGTTGACCTGGCTGGTCTTGGTGTCCGCGCCGTCGGCCAGCTTCTTGTAGAACTCCGGGAAGGGGATGGACTGTCCCAGGTCGTCGGCGTATTCCTTCCCGTTCAGGAAGTAGTGAAAGCAAACGTAGTGGATGTCGCGGGCTTCAAAGTGCTCCTTCGACAGATCGGCGGTGGAGCAGCAGCTCAGAACGTAGGGCATGTGGATGGCCTCCTTGGTAATGGTGAAATGATACGAGTTGTCAGGTTAGGAGTTATTAGTTAGGAGTTAGGAGTTATCGCGATCCGCCTCGCCGCAAAAATCTTTCGCATGGCGGTCATCGGGCCTTCTCCCTCTCCTGCCCTTCGGGCACCCTCCCCCGCTGGGGGAGGGAGGCGTGTCGTACCCTCGGCGCGTTGATCTTGAGGCTGGCGGTTGCGACCACGGCTCCTTTCCCTCCCCCAGCGGGGGAGGGAGGCGTGTCGTACCCTCGGCGCGTTGATCTTGAGGCTGGCGGTTGCGACCATGGCTCCTTTCCCTCCCCCAGCGGGGGAGGGTGCCGCCGCAGCGGCAGGAGAGGGAGAGCGTGATGCATGTTGCCACGGTTCGACGCAACAGGCACGGCGCACCGAAGGCAAACTCCTAACTCCTAACTCCTAATTCGCCGCGGGAGGGCCACGCCCTTCCCGACGGGCAATATTCTACCCGTTTTCCCCCGCCGCGGCAAGTCCTCCGGGGTCTACCCCTTTAAAATGCCCGTAGACCCCCGGTAGAACGGGGGTCTACGAATCGTAGAGTCGGGTATTTCGGGCGTTTCCGGGCCTTTTTTCACCGTTTTCTCCCGATCTGGCAGGCCAGATAGACCAGCGCCACCAGGGGCACGGTCAGCAGCAGGAGCTGCCAGAGGCCCGTCAGGAAGAAGGCCAGCAGCAGCAGCGAGAACACCAGCGCCATGATGATGTACATATTCCGCCGCCCGCGGTACCAGATCGAATTGAACACCAGCAGCACCGTGATATCCACCGGGACCGCGGCGTAGAGCAGCAGCCATTCCACCCTTCCGAAGATCCAGAACAGCAGGAAGGCCAGCAGGCAGAGGGTGAACACCCCCACCACCACGCAGAGGATGACGAACAGCGGATTGTAGCGCCGGTCGCCCTTCTGCTCGGGCGTGGGCTTCCACTCGTCGTGGCTCGTCAGCAGCTCGTCGATGCTGACGTGGAAGAGCCCCGCCATCGTTTTCAGCACCAGCGCGTCGGGGACCGCCTCGGCCCGCTCCCATTTCGACACGGACTTGTCGGAATAGTGCAGCCGCTCCCCCAGCTCCGCCTGGGTCCAGCCCGCCTCGCCGCGCAGCCGGATCAGGTTGCTGGCGAAGATCGCCTTGAGCTCGTCCATGCCCATTCAGACCACCACCGGACCCATGGCCTCGTGGAGCGCGTCGGTGATCGCGTCGGAGAACAGCCGGTCCGCCTCTTCGTGCAGGGCGGAGAGGCTCTCCGCCACCGCGGGCAGCTTCAGGTTCCCGCGGACGTAGAGATCCTGATCGAAGATGAAGTGGGTCTCCGGGTCCTGGAGCGTCTGGACGCCGTTGGGGGTGCGCACGGTGCGGTTGATCCGGCCCGGCCCGGCGTGGAGCTTCAGGCCGATCTTCTCCGTCCGCATCATCTCCAGCTCCACCGCGCACTTCGTGACCTTCTCCTCGTCCACGGCGTCGTCGTCCAGCGGGCCGAGGTACTGGGGCTGGAACAGGTCGTTCCAGCGGCGGCCGTTCAGCTCCAGCTTCTTCCGGTTGACCGCGTTGACGTAGCGCAGCCCCACCCGCTCGAAGTAGGCGGGCCGGTAGACCTGGATGAACTGGCCCAGAGGCTCGTCCAGCGTCCCCGCGAAGTCCTCCCAGCCCGTGTAGCGCATCGTGCTCAGGGCGATGAAGCTCTTCGTCAGGGAGAGCTTGTAGGTCCCGTCCTCGGAAATGAAGCTGTGGTTCCGCACCTCCTCGACCTGCCCGGCGCGCTGGACCTTCTCCACGTTGAGCTGGTAGCGGGGGAAGTTCTCCCGCACCGTGTCCTGGAAGTCCGCGGGCGCCTTGGCGTCGATGGACAGGATCGGCGGGAAGCGAAGCTGGCAGATCACCTCCACCAGCGGGTTCTTTTCATAGACGAAGGTCTTTCCGTCGGAGGATTTCATAGACCGGATGCTCCTTTCAAGCTGCGCGGTCAGTCTCGCGCGGGCATTTTATATTGTATTTCTGGTCCCGGACGCGGTCCAGCAGGCGGCTCAGGGCGGCGGCGTCCAGGGCGGCGGCGTCCAGGCGCAGGGCCGGGTCCGTCTCCTCGGTCTCCTCCAGCCAGGCCGCGGCAAGCCAGCCCGCCCCGGTCTCGCCGTAGAAGCGGTCCGCGGCGCACCAGACCAGGCCGTTTTCCGCGGCGTAGGCGGTGGCAGAGTCCGCCGCGTCCTCCCCCGCCGCCAGCAGCAGGGTCACGCGCCGCGCCGCCGCGAAGATCAGCGCCGCCGTCTCCGGCCACTCCGTTTCCGGGTCCCCGGCGCAATACACGCCGAGCCAGTGTCCCTCCCCGGCGATCCGCCGCAGCAGCTCCGGGTCGGAGCGGGCCTGCTCCGCCGTCACGAAGAAGGCCGTCCGCAGGCCCTCCCGCTTCATGCGGTCCAGCAGCTCCCCGGCGGGCAGGCCGGTGAAGCTCAGAGTCAGGGTCGCGCCCTCGTGGGTCACGGGCTTCTCGGTCTCCGCCGGCGGGGCGGTGGGCTCCGGCGTCACGCCCTGATAGCGCTCGTAATAGCGCTTCATGTAGCCGGTCGCCGCGTGGAGCAGCTCCTCGTCCGTCAGCACCGGTTCGGTGACGATGCGGACGATCACGCCGTAGTCGCTGCCGGTGATCGTGCTGACGCGCAGGTCGAAGAAGGAGCAGGTCAGCCGCAGCGGGAGATAGACCGCGCCGCCCAGATAGATGGCGTGGGCGGAGTAGTAGTAGCCGTAGCCGTCGAAGGTGCTGGTGTTTTTCAGGTCGAAGAAGAGCTGGCGGTCGTCGGTGTAGAGGTAGGCGGTCTGGGAGGACTGGAAAAAGGAGTAGTGGACGCCGAGGCCGTAGTTCGCAAAGACCTGCCAGGGGACGTACTCCCGCCCGCCGTACCAGACGATCGCGTTGATGAGCTCCGGCGGGACCAGGTCGTTCACGGAGAGGAAGGTCAGGGACGCGCCGGAGGAGGCCTCCCCCCGCGCCGCCGGTCCCGCCCCCGCCAGGGGCAGCAGGGCGAGGCAGAGCAGGAGGGCGAGGAGGCGCTTTTGGATTGGACTGTGCTGCTGTTGACGCATGGCTCTTTCCCCTCCTTTCCCTTGTCCCGGTCCCGATCGTTTTGGGCGGTTCCGATTTTTCCGTAGGGGCGACCCTATGTGGTCGCCCGCCGCCGGATTCCCCCAGCCCCGTAGGGAGCGATCCCCTGATCGCTCCGCTTTCCGCCGGGGCCGAAGCGCGCTTTTTGGCCCCCCTGCAAGGGGGGCTGTCGCGTGAGCGAAGCGAACGCGACCGGGGGGTGGCGTTTGGTCCGCGGCGCGGCGCTATTAAACCCCTCAGTCACGGCGCTTGCGGGGGACGCGCCGCGACAGCTCCCCTTTCAGGGGAGCCAAACCCCTCAGTCACGGCGCTTGCGGGGGACGCGCCGCGACAGCTCCCCTTTCAGGGGAGCCAAGGGCGTGGGCGATCATCGTCCCGTTCGGGCGACCACACAGGGTCGCCCCTACGGCGAGGCCGGAAAGCTGTGTGTAGGGACGGCACCCTGCCGTCCGCCGGTACGATCCGCACCGGCGTGGACGGTGGTCTGCCCGCGGACGGCTGAGAGCCGTCCCTACTGCTGCAGCTCGTACAGCTTCTTATAGATCCCGTTCCGCTCCAGAAGCTGCTGGTGCGTCCCGCTCTCGCGGACTCTTCCCTTGTGCATGACGATGATGTTATCCGCGTGCTGGATCGTGCTGAGGCGGTGGGCGACCATGATCGTCGTGCGCCCCTCCATCAGTTTCACCAGGGCGCTTTGGATGAGCTGCTCGGTCTCGGTGTCGATGTTCGCCGTGGCCTCGTCCATCACCAGGATGCGCGGATCGTAGGCCAGGGTCCGGGCGAAGGAAATGAGCTGCCGCTGGCCCGCGGAGAGGGTGCTGCCGCGCTCGGTCACCGGCTCGTCGTAGCCCTGGGGGAGCTGGGAAATGAAGCGGTCCGCGTTGACGGCCGTTGCCGCCGAGCGCACCTGCTCGTCGGTGATGGACTCGTCCAGCAGCCGGATGTTCCCCTTGATATCGCCGGTGAAGAGGAACACGTCCTGCTGCACCTGCCCGATGGCGCGGCGCAGCTCCTTCGTGCTCAGCTCCCGGATATCCACGCCGTCCAGCGTGATTTTGCCCTTCTGGATCTCATAATACCGCCCGATCAGGTTCAGGATCGAGCTCTTCCCCGCGCCGGTCGCGCCGACGAAGGCCACCTGCTGCCCCGGCTCGATGACGAAGCTCACGTCCTTGAGCACGAAGTCCTCCCCGTCGTAGGCGAACCACACGTGGTCGAACTCGATGCGGCCCTTCACGCTGCCCAGCGTTTTCGGCTGCTCCGGCTCCTTGATCGGGTTCGTCTCGTCCAGCACGGAGAAGATCTTCTCCCCGCTGGCGAGGGCGTTCTGCAGGGTGGAGAACTGCTCCGCCAGCTCCTGGATCGGCTCGAAGAAGCTGCGGATGTAGTTCGTGAACACGTACATCGTGCCCAGCGTGAGGGTCCCGCCGAGGACGCTGACGCCGCTGCGCCAGACCAGCAGGGCCAGCGCCAGGTTCGCGACGAAGAAGATGCCGGGGCGGAAGATCGCCATGATGTACAGCTCGCGCATCTGGCTCTTGAACAGGTCCCCGGTGCGCTCCCGGAACTCCTCGTACTTCTCCGGCTCGCGGGTGAAAATTTGAATGAGGTTCATGCCGGAGATGTTCTCCGACAGAAAGCTGTTCAGCTCGCTCAGCTTCGTGCGGACGATGCGGTAGACCTTGCGGGCCAGCCGCCGGAACCAGTAGGTCAGCGCGAAGATCACCGGCAGGAACAGGAAGCAGAGCAGCGCCAGCCGCGCGTTGATGGAGACCATCACGATGGCGTAACCGACGATCAGCACCGAGTTGGCGAAGAGCTCGATCAGGACGCGGGCGTACATCATGTGCAGGCTCTCCACGTCGTTGGTGGCCCTTGTCACCAGCCGCCCGACGGGGTTCGTGTCGAAGAAGCGGGCGCTCAGCCCGTGGAGGTGCTCAAAGACCTCCTGCCGCAGCGTGAAGATCACGTTCTGGCCGATCTTGTTCAGATACCACTGGCGCAGGAAGGTGCAGACCATGGTCACGACCAGCACCAGCGTATAGATCCACGCGATCCGGACCAGCCCGGCGTAGTCGGTTTTCCGCAGCTCGGTCAGGTCCTCCCGCGTCATCCGGGCCGCGTCGTATTCCCGGCCCGCCGCGGTCACGATCAGGCCCGTCTCCGTCTCCCGGACGACGGCCTCGGAGAGCGATTCCTCTCCCAGCTCCTGCAGGGCCTCCGCCTGTTCCCGGTCCAGATCGCGGACGAGGTAGTAATCCTGCCCGTCGTAGAGCAGCAGCGCGAAGGTCTCCGCGTGCTCCGCCGCGGCCTCGTCCTTGCTCAAAGCCAGATCATCTAAATGAATCGGCGCGGCCGCCGGGTCCACGTAAGCGTATAATTTTCCGTAATCCTCAATTAAATTGTCGATCGCGTCGCCGATCAGGATGGGCCGGTAGAGCTCCAGCGCCGTCGCCAGCAGCACCAGCGCCAGACAGAAGATCCCCAGCTTCAGATAGGGCTTCGCGTAGCCGAACAGGCGCCGCAGCACGCCCCTCTGGGCCGTGCTCTCGGGGGTCTCTTTTTGCATCCTTGCCATAAAGCTCCGCCCCCTCTCAGTCCACCAGCGCGAGCTGGCGCTCGAGCCGCTGCTTCTCCACCATCGTGCGGAACACGCCGCCCTCGATGGCCATCAGCTCCGCGGGGGTGCCGTACTCCACGGTCCGGCCCTCGTCGAGCACGAGGATGTGGTCGGCGTTCACCACCGTGGAGACGCGGTGCGCGATCATGATCGTGGTCTTGCCCGCGCGGGTCTCCTTGAGGTTGCGCAGGATCGTCTCCTCCGTGTCGGTGTCCACGGCGGAGAGGGAGTCGTCCAAAATCATGATCGGGCTGTCCTTCAGCAGCGCCCGCGCGATGGAAGAGCGCTGCTTCTGCCCGCCGGAGAGGGTGACGCCGCGCTCGCCCACCATCGTGTCGTACTGCTCGGGGAAGTCCATGATGTTGTCGTGGATGTCCGCGGCGACGGCGGCCTTGACGATATCCTCCCGCGTCGCGTCCAGCCGCCCGAAGGAGATGTTGTTCGCCAGGGTGTTGGAGAACAGGAAGTTGTCCTGGGGCACGTAGGCGATGCTCTCCCGCAGCAGCCGCAGCGGGATGCGCTTGATATCGTGGCCGTCGAAGGAGATGGAGCCGTGCTGGATATCGTAGGTCCGGGTCAGCAGGCTGACCAGCGCGGTCTTGCCGCTGCCGGTGCGCCCCATGACCGCCAGGGTCTCCCCCGGCTCCACGTGGAGGTTCAGGTCGTGCAGGCTCTCCCGCAGGTCCTCGCGGAAGGCGAAGGAGACGTGGGAGACGTCGATCCCGCCCCGCAGCTCGGTCACGGCGTCCAGCTCGGCGGCGTCGGTGATATCGGGCTTCTCGTCGAAGATCTCATGGATGCGGTTCATGCCCGCGATGCCCTGGGAGATATAGGTGATGGAGTCGCCGAGGGCCAGCATCGGCCAGACCAGCGAGCCGATGTACATATTGAAGGCGACGAACTTGCCCAAAGTCATGGCCCCGATCATCGTCAGCCGCCCGCCGACGACGATGGCGATCACGACGGTGACGCCCACCAGCAGCCGCAGCAGGGGCCGGAAGCTGACCTCCAGCTTCACGACCTCCATCGTGGCGCGCCGCTTGTCCTCGTTGACCTTGCGGAAAGCCGCGGCCTCCCGGTCCTCCTGCACGAAGGCCTTGATGATCCGCTCCCCGCTCAGGCTCTCCTGCACCCGGTCGCTGAGGGCGGCGAAGGCCCGCTGCATGCCGAGGTAGCGGCGCTCCACGGTCTGCCCGAAGAAGTAGCCGAAGACCGCGATGATCCCCATCGGGATCAGGCACCAGAGGGTCAGCTCCACGGAGACGTAGGTCATCATCCGGTAGAGCACCATGATCGTCAGCACCACCGCGTCGAAGGAGGACACGATCTCCGGGCCGATGGCCTGGCGCACCGCCTCCAGATCGTTGGTGAAGTAGCTCATCAGGTCGCCGGTCTTGTGGGCGTGGTAATAGCGCTGGCTCAGGGTCTCCAGCTTCTCAAACATCCTGTTCCGCATCTCCCGCTCGATCTTCCGGGAGGTGCCGATCAGGAAGTAGCGCCAGAAGAAGCGCCCCACCGCCACGACCACGCCGCAGAGCACGATTTGGACCGCCATGGTCCAGACCCCGGCGGCGTCCATCGTATGCGCCGCCAGCCCGTCCGTCACGTCGCCCATGAGCTGGGGGATGAACAGGTTCACGTAGTCCACGATGAACAGCGTCAGCAGGCCCAGCAGGTAGGACCCGGCGTAGCGTTTCAAAAGCGGCCGCAGCAGAGGCGGGCGCGCAAGCATCCGTTTCATAGGATTCCTCCAAAAAAGCGCGGATAATCACAAGATACTATATTATATAGGATTTTTGGGGAAAAGGCAAGGGGGAGTTGGGAGTTAGAAGGTAGGAGGTAGGAGTTAGGAGTTAGGAGGTAGGAGTCAGGAGTTACGCGTTAAAACTTGCCCGTAGGGGCGACCCTGTGTGGTCGCCCGAAACGTCACGGTATTTCCCCGCCCGTAGGGCGCGATGCCCTCATCGCGCCGCCGCCCCGCGCTTCGCGCGGGGCGGGATCGCGTACAAGGTCGGAGGACGGCGGTACGCGGCGCGATGTGGGCATCGCGCCCTACGGGCTTGGTGGAAATCGTGAGGGCGGGAGGGGCAAGCACCTCCCCTACAGGCAGGCCTTCAGCTCGCAGCCTTCGACCGGCGCGTCGGCGCAGAGGCCGATCCGATAGCCCTCGTATTCCGCCGCCGCGCCGTACCAGCGTTGCCCGTCGATCTCGACAGTCCCGCCCTCCGTAAAGGGCAAGACGCAGATATCCCGCATTTCCATCCCAAGCCCGATTCCGATAGCCTTCAAAACGGCCTCCTTCCAGGTCCAGAGACGAAAAAACCGCGGTTCCGATACGCTGTAGGGGCCGCCGCCCTCGGCGGCCCGTTTTCCCTGACCGTCGGCAGCGGTCAGGGCGGGCGGCTCAGGGGAGCCGCCCCTACGTGCAACCGTGAAATCGATGCGGGGAGGCGCCTCTGCCGCCTCCGTCCCATCTGCCAGCCACGCCAGCTCCTCCGGGCAGCACACCCGCCGCATCAATGACGGACGCACCGCCCGCGGCCGCTCGATATCCACCCCGACGGCCCGCATCCCCGGCTCGCCCACCGCCAGCGCGGCCCAGTCCCCGCTGTGGCTCAGGCTGAACGCGGGCCCGGCCTCCCAATATGGCTTGCCCTTCGGCCCGTACCGCAGCGCCGTTTCCTCCGCCGCCCCCAGCGCGTCCCGCAGCAGCAGCGCCGCCGCCAGGCTCCGCAGCCGGTCGTCCTCCAGGCGATACCGCTCCGCGCGCTGAACGCGCCGCGGGAAGCTCTCCCGCAGCGCGTCCGCGTCCGCCGCCGTGACGGTCCTGACGTTCCGAAGATACACGGTCATGCGCGTCTCCAGCCGTAGCCGCCGTCGTCGTTGAAGCCCGCCGCTTCCGCCTGCTCGCTGAAATACACCAGCCCCTCTTCCCCCGCCAGGGTCCAGGCCGCGGGCCAGCCGTCCGCCAGCGCCGCCGCCTCCGAACCGTCCGCGGCGGAGATCAGCCGCAGCGCCCGGCAGGCCGCCTCGACGGGGTCCGCCGCCTTGACCGCCACGCTCCGCAGCTTGTCGGAGAGGGTCAGGTCCGCGCGGAGATAGGGGTGCCGCAGCAGGGTCTCCCCCGCCTCGTCCTCGATCTGGTACCAGCCGTAAGCGCCGTCCTCCGTCGCAAAGGCGTGCCAGGCGCAGTACGCCTCTTCGCTCCCCAGCAGCGCCGTCGCCGCGGGCAGCGGGCCGTCCTCCCCCAGACCGTAGAGCGTCCCCGCCACGGTCTCGCATTCGGAGAGCGTCCACAGCACGCCGCTGTCGGCAATCAGGTAGCCCTTGTGATAGCCTTTTTCCTCCAGCTCCGCCGCGAGCAGTCGGATCAGATAGGCGTCCCGCAGCAGGTTCAGGTCCAGGATGCGCCCGGACAGCTCCATGTCCTCCAGCGCCTCCAGCGCCCAGTCCGCCGCGTCCAGCCGCACGATGGCCCGCTCCGCGTCCACGACCGTCAGGGAGAAGGCCTCGGGCTCGCTGGCCAGCGATTGCGCGGTCAGCAGCCGCGCCCACTCGTCCCGGTTCCGCAGCGGGTCGAAGTCCTGCGGGTCGGCCAGGTTCACGATGCTGTTCCACTCCGCGTAGAGCGCCCCGGCAAAGAGGCTGTAGCCCTCGCCGCGCGCGGTGCGTTCCAGCGCGTCCTGCAGGACCGGCAGCAGGGCCGGGTCGACGTGCAGGTCCACGCCGACGCTCTGGTTCAGCGCCGCCAGGTTCACGACGCCGGAGTAGCGGTCCACCGGGTCGAGCAGCTCCCCGCAGCGCTTCAGCGCGGCGGTGTAGACCTCCCGCAGCTCCTTCAATTCCAGGTTGATGGCCTGGGACTTGCCGGAGAACCGGTAGCGGAAGCGCAGCTCCCGGCCCATGCGGATGGTCGAGGCCTCGCCGTTGGATTCCACCTCGTACCAGCCCGGCTCCTTCGCGCCCAGGTGCGTCACGCCGTAGGTGATGGCCCCGATGGCGATCACCGCTGCCACGATAAAGGCCACGACGCGGAGCTTTACGTGCTTTTGGGAGATCTCGATATTGGAATAGTCGTTTTTCATAATGATTCATTCACTGTCCAAATTGGGATTGATCGAGGTAGGAGTTATGAGTTAGGAGTTAGGAGTTTTTCGTCGCCGTGCGTTGTATCAAAAAAACTCTTTGGTTTCGTATGTCTGACGTTCTCCCTCTCCTGCCCTTCGGGCACCCTCCCCCGCTGGGGGAGGGAACCGTGTCGTTACCCTGGTGCGTCGATTTAGAGGCTGGTGGTAACGTCACCGCCTCCCCTCCCTCCCCCAGCGGGG
>JAFSRS010000178.1 GCA_017445985.1 Oscillospiraceae bacterium
ATGAAACGCCCCGGCGAATCCGCGACTTGTCCAATCTCGCCCAAACCTTTCTCTGGACCGACCCACTGCTGCCGGGAGGGGCAAGCCCCTCCCCTACGGTGTAACCCGGACGTCCGCGTCGCGGCGCGATCAGGGGATCGCGCCCTACGAAGGGGAGCGGGGCGGCGCTGGTTCAGCCCGCGTAGGTCTCGCTGACGGTGCCGACGGCGCGGCGGAAGGTGAAGCGGTAGCTGTGGGTGTCCACGCCCAGCAGGTAGGCCAGGACGCCGTCGCCGTTGTTCACCTGGGTCAGCGTCATGATCTGCTCGCCCTCGCGCTGCTCGACCTCGATCCGGTAGTCGCCCAGGGCGTCGCTCGCAAAGGCGCCGCCCGCGAAACCGGACCAGCAGGCATCATAGCTGTCGTACTTCTCGAGGCGCAGCAGGTCCGGGGCATCCCAGCTCTCGTTGTAGAGGTAGTCGAAGTCCAGCAGCAGCGGCCAGCTCTCCTCCGCCGTGTGGATCGTCAGGCCGCGATAGTTGTAGAATTCCAGCACCGCGCCGACGTGCCCGCCCGCGTCATACCAGAACCAGGCGTCATAGGTCCCGCCGCCGGAGCTGAGGAAATTGGAAAGGTCCTCCTCGCTCCACGTCCAGGTCCCGCGGCCCTCGCCGTCCAGGTCGTGGCCCATGACCCAGCGGGGGCGGTAGAAGCCGTCGTCGTCCAGGTGCAGGGCGTTGTCCTCGCCGAACCAGTAGCAGCCCCAGAGGCCCGCGCAGGCGGCGCTGACCCGCATCGTCGGGTTCCAGGCCAGGCAGACCTGCACGGCCACGCGCTCGCCCGCGTCCAATTCGAACTCGCCGAGATTGTCGTTCAGCACGGGGGCCCCCATGCCGGTGGCGAAGGCCTCCTCCGCGTAGGTCCCCGGCCTGCAGCGGTCAATGCTGACGCGCACGCCGTCCGTCTGCGCGGTCAGCAGCGCCCAGCGCCAGGCGTCGGGCTGGTCGGAGTCCAGGGCCTCCACCGGGAGGCTGTGGTCCGCGTTGGGGCGGGCGTCGAAGTATTCGATCGTCAGCAGCTCCCGGGGCGCCTCGGCGGAGGCGGGCGTGACGGACACGTACTGCCAGCCGTCCCCGACGCGGCGGAGGTGGGCGGTGAACCGGCGCTCGCCGCGGTAGGTCTCCCAGTCGGAGCGGAGGAAGGACAGGTAGTAGTCGCCGCCCTCCTTCCAGCCGTCGTCGAACTCGATGCTCTGGTAGTTCGTGTCGCCGTGCTCCCAGCACCAGAGGTCGTAGTCCGCCAGATAGGTCCAGTCGTTGACCGGCCTGCGGGCGGAGCCGTAGTCCGTGCCGGTCATGGTCCAGCAGAAGTCCCGCAGCGCGTCGCCGGGGATCATCTCCACGTCCAGCTCGATGGGCCAGCCGGTGGCCTTTTCGTAAGCGGCCCGCAGCTCGTCGGTGACCTCCGCCCCGATGCCCGCGCCGTCGTAAAGCACCTCGCGCCAGTCGATCTCCTCCGGGCGGGAGTAGGTGGAATAGAGGAAGCTGCGGTGGGTCAGCTCGTTGGCCAGCTCGCTCAGCTCCCAGTCGGAGAGGTGGCGCGGCGCGGCGTTCATGCCGTCCTCGCTGGAGCGGCGGTAGACCTGCAGGCTGCCGACCATCTGTCCGTCCTCGTAGGAAAAGACCGCGTGGACCGTCATTTCGTCGCCGTCGATCCCGGTGATCGTATAGTCCACGGGGCTGTCGTAGGGGTAGAAGCGAAATTCGAGGCCGTCCTCCGTCTCCTTCGTCCAGGCGCCCAGCTCGCTCACCGTGGCGAACCAGGGGGAGAAGCGGTAGAAGTCCACGCTGCCGTTCTCACGGAAGCGCAGGTAGGTGCTGTCGTCCCAGGCGTCGTACTCGTTGTAGTCGCCGTCCACCTCGGTGGCGTGGAGCTTCCAGACGCCGACGGCCTTTTCCGAGAGGGAGCGCCCGTCGGCGGGCGCGTCCGTGGGCTCCGGCTCGTCGGTGGGCTCCGGCCCGTCCGCGGGCGCGGCGCTCTCGCGGGGCGGGAGGGTGTTTTTCGGCGCGGCGGAGTTGACCGCGGCGGTCTCGGACGGGGCCGCGGTTTCGGCGGGCGGAGTCGAATTGCCGCAGCCGGCGAAGAGACCGGTCAGCAGCATCGCGCAGAGCAGGAGGGAAAGGGCGCGGGAATGGGAACGGTTCATGATGGACACCTCCGGGGAGTTAGGAGTTTTGAGTTAGGAGTTAGGAGTTGGGAGGGAGGAGGTAGGAGGTAGGAGGGAGGAGGGAGATGGTAGGAGGTAGGAGGGAGAAGGTAGGAGGTAGGAGGTAAAGGATTCCGTAGGGACGGCTCTCAGCCGTCCGCGGTGACGATCATGGCCGACGCCGTAGGGCGCGATGCCCACATCGCGCCGCGACACAGAAGCCCGGATCACACCGTAGGGGAGGGGCTTGCCCCTCCCGGCAGGGACGGCCGGGTTTTGTGGGCGTTTCGGGCGAATCCGGACATGCCGCGAATTCGCCGGAGCGTTTCATGGTGTGGAACGACGGCGCGCGCGGGAGGGGCAAGCCCCTCCCCTACGGAGCGAAACATAGGCCAGCGTGAATCCCGCCCCGCGCTCCGCGCGGTGCGGCGGCGCGATCAGGGGATCGCGCCCTACGGGACGGGTGGTGATTGAGACGGTTCGGGCGCGGGCCTTACTCCCGCTGGATCGCGATCTCGCGCTGGATCAGGAGCTCGAATTCCTCGGGGGGCAGGGGGCGGGAGAAATAGAAGCCCTGCACCAGGTCGCAGCCCGCGTCCCGCAGCAGCGAGAGCTGGCCCTCGGTCTCGACGCCCTCGGCGACGACCTTGAGCTTCAGATACTGGGCGATATCCAAAATCAGCTTCACCAGCCGCATGTCCGTCTCGTTCTCCTCAATGTGCCGGACGAACTTCATGTCCATCTTCAGCACGTCGATGGGCATGTCGGACAGCATGTTCAGGGACGAGTAGCCCGAGCCGAAGTCGTCCATCTCGATCTCGAAGCCCCGGGCCCGCAGGCGCCGGATCACGTCGAGCAGCTTCGTGCTGTTCTCGATGTAGGCCGACTCCGTGACCTCCAGCTTCAGGTTGGCGAATTCCAGCCCGTTGTCCTGCACCAGCGCCACCAGCCGGTCCTCCAGCGTCGGGTCCTGGATGTCCGCCCGGGAGAGGTTCACCGAGATCGGCAGGATGAAGCCGTACTTGCGCTTCCATTCGGCGACCTGGGCGGCGGCCTCCTTCCACACGAAGCTGTCCACCACCACGATCAGGCCGTTGCCCTCGAGCAGCGGCACGAACACACCGGGAGAGATCATGCCCAGCTCCGGGTGGTTCCAGCGGATCAGCGCCTCCGCGCTGCTCAGGCGCGGCGGGTCGCAGCGCATGTCGTACTTGGGCTGGTAGAAGACCCGGAGCTGCTTCTGCTCCGCGGCGGCGCTCAGGTCGTTCAGGAGCCGCTGGTTCAGCAGCTCCCGGAGGCGCATGTCCTCGTCGTAGACCATCAGCGGGTTCTGATAGTTCCCGCGCACCATGTTGCAGGCCGCCCGGGCCATGTCGAAGAGCATAATCGGCTCCACGCCCTCCCGCCAGGGCATCACGCCCATGCGGAGGTGGATGCTGACGTTGGGCGAGTGGGCGTTGATCCGGCGCTGGAAGCGGTCCAGCACTGCCCGGTAGTCCGGCTGCTGGACGCAGTAGATATCAAAGCGGTCCGCGTCGAAGCGGCTGGCGATGCCCTCGGTCTCCGACAGGAAGGCCGCGATCTCGTCGCCCAGCAGCCTCAGCACCTCGTCGCCGTACTCCCGGCCGTTCAGCGCGTTCACCGAGTGGAACTGCTCGATGTTCAGCACCAGCGCGTCGAAGCGCAGCTCCGGGTGGTAGAGGTACAGCCGGTTCGCGTACGCGAAGAAGAAGTTGCGGCTGTAGAGCCTTGTGAGATGGTCGTGCTCGGCGGCGGAGATCAGCTTCCGGCCCTCGCAGAGCTCGATGATCCGGCCCACGCGGGCGAGGATGACCTCCGGCAGGTCGAAGGGCTTCGTCACGAAGTCCGCGGCGCCGAGCTGCAGGGCCTGGAGCTCCGCGCTCTTCTCCGCGGTCAGCACCAGGATCGGGATCTGGCGCAGCGTCTCGTCGGCGCGGACCGTCTCCAGCACCTCGAAGCCGGTCATCACCGGCATGATGAGGTCGAGCAGGACGATGGACAGCTCGCTGGCGCGGCTGCGCATCTGCTCCAGGGCCTCCCGCCCGTTTTCAGCGGTCAGGACCTCGTAGCCGCGGGTGCTGAGGATCATTTCCAGCACGTCCCGGTTGACCTCGTGATCGTCCACGACCAGGACGAGCCTGGGGCGCGGGATCTCGTTGGAGCTTATCATGGTGGAGTCCTCCTTGATGAAATAGGGGGATCGGCATGGGATTAAATATTGATTATATAGTATAACACAGAGGGGGAGGGGGTGTCTATAGGGAAATTGGAAAAGGGGGGGATCAGGGGAGAGGTAGGAGGTCGGAGGGAGGAGGGAGGAGGGAGGGGCTTGCCCCTCCCGACAGCGTGTAGATAAATTGGGATTTGGCGAGATCACATTCGTAGGGGCGACCCTGTGTGGTCGCCCGCAGGTTACGATGATTGCCACGTCGTAGGGAGCGATCCCCTGATCGCTCCGCGTTGCGCAAACCTCCGACAACGATTCCGCCCCGCGCAAAGCGCGGGGCGGCGGCGCGCTCAGGGGATCGCGCCCAACGGGATCGGTGGTTCTTTTTGTGCGGGCGACCCCCCAGGGTCGCCCCGACGAATGTGATC
>JAFSRS010000179.1 GCA_017445985.1 Oscillospiraceae bacterium
CGTCCAGCGGGCGCACGGCGGCAGCCAGGAAAACCTCGCTTCCGGTGTTGGCCTCGCGGATCTCGCGGTCGCTCATGCTGCCGACGTCATAGCCGTGATTGACGAGCCAGTCGCGCTGGGCGTCCTCGTCGATGTCGACGGTGAAGCCGGGCTGCAGGACACCCTCGGTGACCAGCGCCTGGAAGTAGTCCCGGATCGCCGTGACGAGCAGCAGCTTGTTGTCGTAGCTGTTCGGGAACTTGCCGATGTAGTTGGTGATGATGAGCATCCGCAGCTCATAGAACATCTGATCGATCACGCCGACGAGCTTGATCTTCTTCCAGCCGTCGTCCTTGTCGGCGGACGTGGTAGTCAGACTGTTGACGGCGCGCCCCAGGCGGACGGCGGCGCCGTCGTACCAAAGGACGAGCTTCCCGGCGCCAACTGCGGCGTCCAGCTCGACGGGCGTCTGCCGGGTGCAGTCGGCGACCTCCGGCAGCTCGGCGTAGGTGGCGCTGATCCGCAGCGGGGTCCCGGCAATCAGGCCGGCGATGCGCGGGCAGTAGTCCTCGGCGTCCAGGGTGGTCTCGGCGTCGAGCCGGATGCCCGCGCCGACGAAGTTGACGACGGCCTCGCTGTCGGCGTCGTAGTTGGGCAGGACGGCCTTATAGATCTGCAGGCAGTCCTCGCGCTGCGCCTCGATCCACTCGGCGACGTCCTCGGCCTCGGCTGCGGTGATGTCCAGCGGCCCGGCGAGCCAGTCAAACTGCTGCGTCGCGGCCCAGCCGAGGGCGTCGGTCAGAGAGACGGCATCGTTGCCGGTACCGCCGAGGATGTAGAGCAGCACCTTCCGGGGCGGATTGAGGTAGCCCAGGAAGGTCTGCGCGATGGCGGCGCGGTTGCTGTCGGCGAGTCCGGCGGGCGCGTCGGCGGCGCTCAGGAGCTCATAGCTGTGGCCGATCAGGTCGGCGGCGTCGTCGCGCAGCAGCAGGCAGACGACGCCGCGCTCCCCGCGCGGGACGAAGGTTTTGGCCGCGTTCGTGAAGATCACGTTGATGCGCGGCATAGTGAGAGTGCTCATGTGTTGACAACCTCCTCGGTAATCGTATCATCCGCGGGGGGCGAGCCTGTCCCGCCCGCCTCCGCGTCGCGTTTTGGAATCTCTTTGTTGATCGTCCCGCTGAAGGCCACGCGCTGCATCGTCGGAAGCTGCGTCGCGGACGGACCGTAGTCGGACGCGAAGACCTGCAGGGCGAACTCGATATGGATCTCCGCGAAATCGCGCCCCGTGACGGGGCAGGCGGGCTTGTGGATATACGGCGCGCGCCGGACGCCGGTGTCGGGATCCGACACATAGATGTAGCCGCCGGAGAACAGCGCCAGCACGCGCATGGCGCGGAGATAGAGCGCGTCAAAATCGCTGTGGTGGTACCCGTCCACCGGCACAAAGGTCCGCACGATCAGCTTGACCGTGAGATCGAGCGAGCCGCCGCCGACCTGCTCGGCGGAAAACGCCGCGCATTCGATCTCATTGGAGGGCCGGATGAAGTCCTCCGGCACATAGTCTCGGTAGACAGGCTCGTCGGGGAAAGTCGTCTGAAGGACAGTTTCAACAGCGTTGACGAAGTCGTTGGGTTTAATCATGCTATATATCCTCTTATTTCATTGCTTTGGCTGCCGCTTCAGCCCATTCCTTGGCAGCTAAAGCCTCCCATGTGGCGGCAACCGATCTTGCGTGTTTATACATTTTTTTTCCGGGAACTCCGTTGGGCCTGGCTTGACCCTTTTGTCGACCGCCACGATAACGGTATTTGGGATCACGTCCGGAGGGCTGGCGAATCTTATGCCCGCTTTCGATAGCATTGGTGATGGCTCCAAGCGCTGTGCCCGTATCCCATGCAGACCAGTCTTCCAGACCATCAACGACCTTACCGCCAACCCAAAAATGTTTAGATATTGGGCGGACAGCGGTATACCCGGATAGCACATAGCGGCCTTGCCAGCCTTGTACTCTCCCTGTTCCGCCGATACCCGAACGTACAAGAGGTAGCATCTGCTTTGAATACTTCTCGAGCAACTCACGTCTATATGCTTTGAGCGCTTTTTTGCAGTTCATTACATGAGTTATCGCAGATTGCAATTCTCTGTAATCCAGCTCCTGACTCATAGATCCACCGTCCTCACGATCTCAAACTCATTTTTCCACGGGTCGAGCAGGTGCCCGACCTGAACCTCATAGGGCGTGCCGTCCACGCTGACGAGGCTGCCGCGCTTGAGCTCCACGGCCTTCGGCGTGACCAGCACATAGCAGATCACGTTGATCGCCAGCGGATCGAGCTGCTCATGCCCGACGTATTTCTCGGTCAGCACACCGGGGAACCAGACGCCGGGCTTCTCCCGCTCTACGAGGGCGCGGCAGGCGCAGGTCCGGACCCGCGCGCAGCGGACGCGGATGAAAAGCCGGTCCGCCGGCTCGATCAGCGTGATGAAACAATGCTCCCAGCCGCCCGGCCCGTACCAGAGGAAGGCGTCGGCGAGCGTCAGGTCCGGCACATTCCGCAGCGTGAAGGTCACGCCCTGGGCGCCGATCCCGACCTTCGAGAACAAGTTCGCCCGCTCCGAGACCTCCGCCGCGGCCCGCAGCCCCCGCAGATTCTCCCAGCTCCAGGAGTCCGCCTGGTCGTTGTAGCTCAGCCGCAAAAGCCGCAGGCGCTCCCGCAGCGCCCCCGCGTCGACCTTCCCTTCCGTCGTCAGCATCCAAGCACCTCCGTTCGTTCATTCCGTATCCGGCTTCCCCCTGGGGGGAAGCTGTCGGCGCAGCCGACTGATGAGGGGTGGACACCGCACCGGCGTCCGTCCCCACCGTAGGGGCGGATATCATCCGCCCGTCC
>JAFSRS010000020.1 GCA_017445985.1 Oscillospiraceae bacterium
TAATTCTGGTGCGCGGATCGCGCAGTCAGAATTTTCGTCAGATCGTCTAAAAACCGCAGGCAATACTTTGTGTATTGCCGAGGATTTTTGGGCGATATGACGGAATATTATGCAAGCGAGACGTGTGCCGAGAATTGTGCGTTGTTGCCTTAAATCCACGCTCGTCAGAAAAGCCGCCCTTTTGTGTGCGTTTTCACACAAAAGGGCGGCTTTGCCGCGCGGGATTTATCCCAAGGCCCTGTTCATGCTCCCCATGCTGTAGCCGCCCAGGTCGAGGGTGGCGTAGAAGAAGCCCAACTCCCGAAAATACCGGTCCAGCTCTCCGGCCGAGGCCAGGAGCTTTGGAAAGTCCTCCGGCTCGACCTCGATCCGGGCCAGGTCTCCGTGGACGCGGACCCGGAGCTGCCGGAGGCCCAGAGAACGCAGGCGCTCCTCGACCCGCTCCACCCTGACCAGCTTTTCCGCCGTAATGGTTTCCCCATACGGAATGCGGGAGGCCAGGCAGGCGAAGGATGGCTTGTCCCAGGTGTCCAGCCCCAATTCTCTGGAAAGCGCGCGGATCTCCGCCTTGGTCAGCCCCGCCTCCCGCAGCGGGCTGCGGACGCCCAGCTCCGCGATCGCCGCCATGCCGGGGCGGTAATCGCCGAGGTCGTCCAGGTTCGAGCCCTCGACCAGCTCCGCCGCGTCCAGCTTCGCCGCCGCGGCGCGCATTTCGGAAAAGATCGCCCGCTTGCAGAGATAGCAGCGGTTCGGGGGATTGTTTGGAAAGCCCTCGATGGCAAGCGGGTCGGGGCGCAGGATCAGGTGCCGGATGCCCTCCCGCCTGCAGAACGCTTCCGCCTCCCGCGCCTCCGTCTCCGGGATCAGGCAGGAGACGGCGGTGATCGCAGCGGCGCGGTCCCCCAGCAGCTCGTGGGCGACCTTCAGCAGAAAGGTGGAGTCCACGCCGGAGGAATAGGCCACGGCCACGCTGCCGAGGTCCCGCAGGATCGCTTCCAGCGCCTCTTTTTTTCGGTACAGCTCGTCCATGCCGCCCTCACTTCGTTCCGTCGAGCAGGGCTTTCACCTCGGCCAGGCTGAGATCTTCCCGGCGGGCGATCCCGGCCAGGTCCTCATATTCGTACTTGCTCCGCCGGACCCCGTAGCCGGAGGATTCCTTGACCCGGACCTCGCCGTAAGGCGTCTGCCGCGTCACGACGCTCCGGTCCAGCACGTAGCGCCGGGTGCGCGTCTCCCGGACCCCGATCGTGCTGGTGTGCCGGTACAGGAGCCGGAGCATCGCGTCCCGCCCCTCCGGCGGGCACATCACGCGGAGCAGGGTCCCCGGACGGCTCTTCTTCATGCCGACGGGGACGGTGTAGACCTCCAGCGCCCCGCCCTCGAAAAGCCGCTCCATCGCGAAGCCCAGCTCCTCGGCGCTCATGTCGTCCACGTTGCAGCTCAGCTCCAGCACCGTGTCCGTGCCGTCCGCGCGCTCGCCCAGCAGCGCCCGGACGCAGTTCGCGGCCTCAAAGTCGCGCTTGCCCATGCCGTAGCCAATCCCCTCCACCGTCATGACGGGCATCTCGCCGAAGCGGGCGGCGAAATGCTTCAGCAGCGCCGCCCCGGTGGGGGTGCAGAGCTCACCCCGGATCGCCCCGCCGTAGCAGGGCACGCCCCGCAGGATGTGGGCCGTGGCCGGAGCGGGCACCGGAAGGACGCCGTGGGCGCAGCGGACCTGGCCGCTGCCCACGTGGACGGGCGAGACCACGACCTCGTCCGGAGCGAGCGCATCCATCAGCAGGCAGACCGCGCAGACGTCGGCCACGGCGTCCAGGGTCCCGACCTCGTGGAAATGGATGTCGCTGACCGGGACGGCGTGGACCGCGCTCTCCGCCTCGGCGATCAGCTCATAGACCGCCAGCGCATCCGCGGCAACGCGCTCCGGCAGCTCCAGATGGTCCAGCAGGACGTGCCGGATGCCGTCCATGCCCGTGTGCGTATGGCCGTGGGCGTGGTGGTGCTCATGGTCGTGGTCATGGTCGTGATGGTGGTCGTGCTCATGACTGTGTTCATGCTCATGTTCATGCTCATGCTCGTGGTGGTGATGGTGGTCGTGCGGCGCTTCGCCCTCTTCCTCCCCGTGCACCAGCACGGAAACGCGGGTCCCGACGATCCCGCACTTGACGGCGCGCTCCCGCCGGTATTCCACGCCGGGGATGCCCAGGCCGTTCAGCCGCCGGACAAAGCCCTCCGGGTCCGGCAGCAGCTCCAACAGGGCGGCGGTCAGCATATCGCCGGCGGCGCCCATTCCACAGTCCAGATACAAGGTTTTCATTGCTTCGCCTCCATGTGATTGATCATGCTCGCGAGATAGCCCGCGCCGAAGCCGTTGTCGATGTTGACGACGGACACGCCGCTGGCGCAGGAATTCAGCATACTCAGCAGCGCGGAAAGGCCCTGAAAGGAGGCCCCGTAGCCCACGCTGGTGGGGACCGCGATCACCGGGCAGTCCGCCAGCCCGCCGATCACGCTGGCCAGCGCCCCCTCCATGCCCGCGATCGCGACGATCACGGAGGCGCTCATGATATCCTCCAGGTGGGAGAGCAGCCGGTGCAGCCCCGCCACGCCCACGTCATAGAGCCGCAGGACCCGGTTGCCGTAAAACTCCGCCGTCAGCGCCGCTTCCTCCGCCACGGGAACGTCGCTGGTGCCGCCCGTCGCGATCACGACGGTCCCGATGCCGTCGGGCTCCGGCGGCGCGCCCAGCGTCCCGACCCGCGCCTCCGGGTAATACCGCAGCTCCGGGAGCGCCGCCGCCCCCTCCGGGCTGAGCCGGGTGACCAGGACGCGGGTCTGTCCCCGGCTGCGCATGGTCTCGACAATCCCGCGAAGCTGCTCCGGCGTCTTGCCCGCGCCGTAGATCACCTCCGGGACGCCCTGGCGGACGGCGCGGTGGAGATCCACCTTCGCGTAGCCGACGTCCTCATAGGGCGCCGCCTTCAATTTGAGCAGCGCCGCTTCCACGGACACGCTCCCGTCCCGGACCCCTTCCAGCAGGCTCTTGATCTCAGTTTTCATGCTACCCTCTTCTGTGACGGAAAACGGTCCCGCCGGTGGCGGCGGGACCGATCTGGATTCCCTTATTTTTTGAACAGCTTCTGCCGGACGACGCCCTTCGGGTCGCGGATCAGCAGGATCGCCAGCCAGATTACCAGGCCCAGCGCGACGGCGGACAGGCCGAGGAACAGGTCGTTCAGCATGTCCGCGGGCTCGGGCGTAAAATAGGCCGCCCCCAGCTCCGCGTACTCGAAGATCGCGTCCACGAGCCACATCAGGGACGCGCCCCAGTACATCAGGCAGAGGGTGCCGAGCTTCCACTCGCCGCTCTGCGCGGTCCTGTACCAGAGCACCGTGCAGATGATCGCGGCAAAGACGGTCGTGAGTAAGGTCATGACGCGCCCTCCGCTCAATCCTGCTCAGGCAGGGACGGGAGCGCCCGTTTTTCAGCCAGCGCGGCGACGCCCAGCATCCCGAGCCAGACCACCGTCACCAGCAGCGCCATCGCAACGCCGACGGTGCCCATCTCATGCAGCATCTCCGCGGCGTCCGCCGGATCGCTCGCGGCGGTCAGGAACGGGAACCAGGGGACTACCTCCCCGTGCCACACGTGCTCAAAGGCCAGCAGCGCGACGCCGCCCCAGAGCAGGTTGCGGAGCCATTTCAGCTTGCGGGAAAACGGGATCTTCGCCGTGGTCTCGGCGCTCAGGCCCTCACAGGCAGCCGGAGCCGTCTCCCGCGCCTTCTCCTTCTTCTCAAATCTGCTCGCGGCGACCGTGACGACGACCGCCTCCGCGGCGGAAACCAAAAAACATGCCATTCTGCGTTCCTCCCCGATCCAGTTTCAATTTGAATGATTATTCACGTCTAATCATCATACTGCCAGTTTAATCCCATCGAATTGAATTGTCAATGGGGTTTCTGCTTTCCCTGCGGGTCATTGCGCGGCTTTCCCGGCTGATAGCAGGGCTTCCACCTGTTCCCGCTTCTCGAACAGGACGCAGCCGCCGACGTGCTCGTCGTCGAGGAAGTCCCCCTCCCGCAGCGCCCGGAACAGCGGAGAGCGCAGGGCCTCGCGGAGCGAGGTATCCTTCACGTTGATATCGGAATAGGGCGAGAAGGGGCAGGGCTCCGCGCCGCCGTGGGAATTGATGTGGATGAAGCCGCGGCCCGCCGCCATGCAGCCGCCGTCCGCCCGCTCGTCGCCGGGGAAGGACAGCAGGATCAGATCGGGCCACAGCGCGCGCAGCTCCGCCAGCGCGGCGGTCATCGCGCGGCGCTCCGGCTCCCCCGGCGCGAGGCGGAGCGTGTCCGCCGACATGGGGACGTACTCCACGTAGATCACCAGCTTGCAGCCCCGTTCCGTCAAAGTTTTGAGGAATTCTACGGAGGTGACCTCCGCCAGATTCTCCGTCGTGACCGTGACGGACGCGCCGAAGAGCAGGCCGCGCTTTTGCAGTTCCTCCATATTATGAAGCAGCCTGTCGTAGATCCCGGCCCCGCGCCGCGCGTCCGTCCGCTCCCGGCCGCCCTCCAGGCTCAGCACGGGGATCAGGTTGCGGCAGCGGTCCAGGAGCTGCCAGTCCCGCTCGCCGAAGAAGGTCCAGTTGTTGAAGATCGGGAACAGGAGGTTTTGCCGCTCCCCCGCCGCCTCGATCACGTCCCGGCGCAGCATCGGCTCGCCGCCCGCCAGCAGGATGAAGCTGACGCCCAGGCTCTCCGCCTCGCGGAAAACAGCCGTCCAGTCCTCGCCCGTGAGCTGCCGGACCGGGGCGCAGTCCGTGGTCGCCTCGGTGCAGCGGGAATAGCAGCCCGCGCAGTGCAGGTTGCAGGCGCTGGTGATGCTGGCGATCAGGAAGGAGGGGACGTGCTCCCCCTGCTCCGCCAGGCGCTGCCGGGTCTTCGTAGCTTTTCGGCTCGCCGCGGCGAACTTCGCCAGGAACAGGCTCTCCCGCGGGTCCCGGACCGTCGCCCGCAGCGCGTCGGAGACGATCCGCTCCACGCCCCGCGCGATATGGGCTTCCAGATCAAACGTTTCATTCATAACTATATGTTCTCCTTTCACGCGACGTCCGTCAGCTTCAGGTCCTTTACCTTCCGCAGCGCGATCCAGTTCAGAATGATGCTGAACAGGGCGGTGATCGCCGCGCTCAGCAGCAGCGCCGTAAGCTGGGGCTCCCGGACGAAGTGCACCTGGGCCCCCTCCAGCAGACAGATCATCCGATAGCCCAGCAGGGCCCCCGCGCCGAGGCCCAGGACGATGCCCAGGAGGTTCGTGACGACGGTCTCTCTGGCGATGTAGGCCACGACCTCACGGACCGTGAAGCCATTGACCCGCATAATCGTCAGCTCCCGCTTTTTATGGCTGACGTGCATGTTGATCAGATTCAGCAGGATGAAGCAGGCCATGATCCCCGCGATGCCGACCAGCAGCGCCGCGATCATGTTCAAGACCCCGGCGAGCTCCATGGTCTCCGCCCGCTTCACCGCGGTGCTCTCAAGGCCCTCGACGCCCCGGAGGGAGGACAGGAGCTCTTCCAGCCGCGCCTCCTCCGCCTCGCCCCGCAGGACCAGCAGGCCGTTGTCCTCCGGCGCCTCGCCGAAGATTGCCTCATAGCTTTCCCGGCTCATCATCAGCTCCTTGCCGACGTAGCAGTCGTAGACGCCGGCCACACGCGCGGCGCAGGGCTTCATGTCGGCGGTGTAGAGCGTGACGGTATCTCCGGCCTGAAAGCCGTTGAGGTCCGCGAGCTTGTAGTCGATCCAGACGCCCTCCGGATCGTCGGGCAGCGGCGCGGCGGTCTTCACGTCCTGCCGCGCGTAAAAGCGTTCCATCTCGTCCAGCTCGCCGCAGAGCAGCACTCTGGCGGTGAGCCTGCCTTCGGAGCTGAGCAGCCGGTTTCCCGTACACACCGTCACGCACTCCGCCCCGATCCTTGATAGCGCCTCCCGCGCCGCGGGGACCGCGGTCTCCGCGGCCTCCCTGGAAAACTCCACCCTGTAATCATAGCGGACGATCGAGCCGTACTGCCGGTCGATCGCTTCCACGATCCCCTCGCGCATCGTGAAGCCCGCCACCAGCAGGGCACAGCAGCCCGCCACGCTGACCACCGTCACCGCGACGCGCTTCTTGTCCGTCCGGATGTTCAGCAGGATCAGCCGCGCGTAGAGCGACAGCTTCCCCTTCCCGTTCCTGGCGCGCTGCTTCGCCGAGGGGGCCTTCTCCTGCATCAGGCTCGTGGCAGTGGACCGCAGCAGCTCGGTGCAGGCGCTCCACACCGCCGCCGCCGACAGGATCAGACCGCCGAGCAGCACGATCAAAGTCTTGCCGGGCACGAAGGCCAGGGCCGTGTTGTCAAAGTTGTAGAACTTCCCGTAGCTCCCCGTCAGGATCGGCTGGATCATCAGATAGCCGAGGGCGACGCCCAGCAGCATGCCGAGCAGCGTGGCCCCCATTCCGAAGATCAGGTATTTCGCCAGGACCTCCCGCCGGTAAAAGCCCAGCGCCCTGGTCGCGCCCACGAGACGGCGCTGCTCCTCCACGATCCGGCCCAGGGTGGCGTAGATTACCAGCGCGCCGACCAGGATGAAGATCAGCGCGAAGGTCATGCCCATGTCGGAAACGTTCCGCACCGCGCCCGAAATGACCTGATAGCAGGCGTTGCCGCGCAGGTCGAGCACGACCCAGCGGCAGGGCTCCAGCGTGTCCAGGGCCTCTCCGGCGTCCGCAAGGCGCCGCTCGCCCGCGCGATAGTCCTCCAGCCCCTGTGCGTATTGCGCCTCGCCGTCCTCCAGCTCGGCACGTCCGGCTGAGAGGGTTTCCAGCGCGGCCTCATACTCCGCCAGCCCGGCCTCGTACTGCGCGAGACCGTCCTCATACTGCGCCTTCGCCGCCTCGAACTCCGCGGTCTTTTCGGTCAGGGTGTTCTGCCCCGCCACGTACTGGGCCAGACCGGCGTAATACTGCGCCCAGCCGTTTTCCAGCTCCGCCTTGCCCGCTTCAAATTCCGCCAGCTTTTCGGCGTACTCCGCCTCCGAGCGGTCCAGGGTCTCCCGTCCCTCCGCGAGACGGGCTGCCCCATCCTGATATTGCGCGAAGCCCGCGTCGTATTCCGCGGCCTTCGCTTCCAGCTCAGCCTTGCCTTCTGTGTACCGTTCCAGCCCGCTGTTGTAGGCCTCCCAGCCCGCGTCCAGCTCCGCCCGGGCCGCGCGGTACTGGGCCAGGCCGTCGGCATAGGCCGCCCGCCCCTGCTCCAGCGCCGCCGCGCCCGCCAGATACTCGGCGTGTCCGGCGTCCCAGGTCCGTGCGCCGGAGGCCAGGGTCTCGTAGGTCTCCGCAACGGACGCGCAGGCGTCCGCGATCACGCGCGCCGCCGCGCCGATGCGGCTCTCCTCCGGCTGCAGCTCCAGCGCGCCGTACACGGTCTCCACCGCGGCGATCAGCGCGTCCTCGTCGACGCCCTTCCGCGTGAGCAGCGTCAGAACGTTCGCGATATTGCCCGCCATGGACATATCCAGGTCCAGCGTCAGCTCCGCGGTGATCGGAAAATCCGTCGCCCGCGCGTCGGCGCTGTCCGCGTCCAGGCCGCTGACGTCCGGGGCCCAGTTGATCCAGGAGGAAGAGTCCTGCCCGAGGGCGCCGTCCAGCGCGTCCTTCAGCGCTGTGCGGATCGTTGCCTTCCCGTTCTCGAGCTCCGCCGCGCCCGCGTCGAGCTGCGCCTTCGCGTCGGCAAGCTCCGCCGCGCCCGCGCTCAGCTCGGCCCGCGCCGCCCGCAGCTCCGCGCCCGCGGCCTCGTATTGCCCTTCGCCGTCCTCCAGCGCCAGCAGGCCCGCCGACAGCTCCGCGGCGGCCTCGTCCAGCTGCCGCCGTCCGTCCGCCAGCAACTCCGCGCCTTCGTCGAGCTGCGCCTTCGCGTCCGCGAGCTGCGATTCACCGTCCCGATACTCCGCCCAGCCCGCGTCGAGCTGCGCGCGCCCGTCGGCCAGCAGCGCCGCGGCCTCGTCGAGCTGCGCCTGTCCCCGGCTGAGCCGGAGATAAGACCCGTCCAGCGTCGCCTTCGCGTTGGCGAGCTCCGCCCGCCCGTCTGCAAGCTGCGCTTCGCCCTCGGCGAGCTGCGCCGCGCCGTCGTCCAACTGCTGCTTGCTGTCCTCCAAGAGGGCTTTGGCGTCCGCCGCCGCGGTCTCGCCCTCGGTCAGCTCCGCCCAGCCCTCGTCGAGCTGCCGCCGCGCGTCCGCCAGCTCCGCTTCGGCCTCGGCAAGCGTCTGTTCCCCGTCGGCGAGCTGTTCGCCGTACAAGGTCCGGACCTCCTCCGTCCGGAGCCCGGTCCGGGACTCCGCCAGGGTCTCGACGCGCTGCAGCACCGGCGCGAAGCGGTCGAACCAGTCCGCGTCAAAGCGGTCGAGCCCCGCGCTGTCCGCGTAGCGCAGCAGGGCGCGCATGCAGCAGCCCTCCAGTGCGTCCAGATCAAAGGCCGCGGGCAGGACGACGAGGCTGCGGTCGCCCGGCGTGTTCATCTCGTTGGCGGCAAAATCGCCGCTCTTGGCGATGCCGCAGACGGTGAAGCGGGTCGTCAGGAGGTAGTCCGCGCCCTCCACTATGACCGTGTCCCCGAGCTCCAGGGACGTGCCCTTCGCGATCTCCCAGTCGGCGACGCACTCCTCCGCCGTCTCCGGCAGGCGTCCGGAGACCAGCACCGGCACGCCGATCCGCTCCGTCAGGGAGCGCAGCCCGACGCGCCGCTCCTGCCCGCCGAAGGTGAGCGTGCCGGAGCTCTGCCAGAGCGGCTCCGCGTCGGCGATCCCCTCGGTTGATCGCAGCGCATCCAGATCCGCCTCCGACAGCAGCAGGGTGGACACGACCTCCGCGTCCCGAAAGGCGGCGGCGTCGTAAAAGCGGTTCGTATTGGCCGCGATGGCGCGGGAGGCAAAACTGAGACCGAGATAGGCCGTCACCGCCATCGCCGCGATCACCGCGATGGAGAGGAAAGACACCCGCTGCTTCCGGATGTTCATCCGGGCGTCTGTTACCTGTGTTTTTTTCATGGGATCACCACACCAGCTCTTCCGCATGGAGCGGATGCAGGTTCCGCTTGATGCTGGCGATCTTCCCGGAGCGGACCTTCACGACACGGTCCGCCATCTTCGCGATCTCCCCGTTGTGGGTCACCATCATCACCGTCGTGCCCTGGTTGCGCACCACGTCCTCGATCACACGCAGGACCTCGATGCTGGTGGCGTAGTCCAGCGCCGCGGTGGGCTCGTCCGCCAGGATCAGCTTCGGCCGCTTGGCGATGGCCCGGGCGATGGAGACGCGCTGCTGCTGGCCGCCGGACATCTGGCCGGGGTAGTTGTCGGCGCGGTCGCTCAGTCCGACCTTCGCGATGGCCTCCGCCGGGTCCATCGGCTCGTCCACCAGCTCCGCGACGAACTGGACGTTCTCCAGCGCCGTCAGGTTCGGCATCAGGTTGTAGGCCTGGAAGATGAAGCCTACGTAGCGCCGCCGGAACTCCGTCAGCTCGTCGTCGGAGGGATGGGAGAAGTCGTGGCCCTCGATGGTCAGCGTGCCGTCCGTCAGGAAGTCCATGCCGCCGACGATGTTCATCATCGTGCTCTTGCCGCAGCCGGACTCGCCCAGCACCACGACGAATTCGTTGCGGTAGATCTCCAGGTTGATGCCCTTGAGCACCCGCAGCACGCCGTCGCCGGAGGGAAATTCCTTCGTCACGTCCTTCAGGGAGGCCAGGACCTCCTTCGTCTCCCCCTCCGTCACCGCAAGGCCCTTCTCGTCGATGGTGATGGCGGCCAGGGAGGCCATGCGCTCGCAGAGCTGCAGCTCCTCCTCGTCGTAGACCGAGCCGTCCCGTTTGTTGACGACCTGTACGCAGCCGATCACGTCATGGAGGTTGTTCAGCGGGACGCAGAGCATGGTCCTGGTGCTCAATCCGCCGTCCTCGAACACCGTCCCCTCGAAGCGGGGGTCGTTGGCGGGGTCCGTCACGATGATGGACTGGCCCGTTTTCGTCACGACGCCCTCGAGACCGATGCCGTTTTCGATGCTGTAGTTGGAGATATCCGCGGGCCCGATGTGGAACAGCGGATAGAGGCGCTCCGTCTTCGGGTCCAGATACCAGATCGCCCCGGCCTCGCTGTTCAGCGTGCTGACGATGATCTCCAGGCTGCCCGCCAGGGCCTCCTCCAGATCGTCCACCTCCAAAAGCTGCTCCATGATGGCCCAGGTGGCCCTTGTGAAGCGTTTGTTCTCAGCCATTCTCTCTTACCTCGTATCGCCTGACCGGCGTCAGGAATCAGCCAGGCCGTTGAAATCGGTGTCCATCGCGATCTGGATCTGATAGTCCGGATAGGCCGCCTGCGCCTTCTCGCGGACCGCGCGCCAGACGGCTCTGCGGTCCTCGGCGTCGAAGCTCACGACCACGTCGAAGCGCAGCGTCCGTTCCGTATGGTCCAGATAAAAGCCGTGCATCTGCAGGACCCCGGGCTCGGAGAGCGCCAGCTCCCGCACCCGCTCCCGGGCGGCGACGGCCTCGGGGTCCGTGGTGTTGTAGGAATACACGCCGACGGCGGTCAGGATCACCCGGTGCTTCCGGTACACCGTCTCCGAGATCTTCCGGATGAGCTTATCCAGCTCCGAGGCCGACAGGCTGTCCGGCACCTCGATGTGGATCGAGCCGTTGTGGGCGTCCGGGCCGTAGTCGTGCAGGACCAGATCGTAGGCCCCGCTGACCTCCGGAAAGTCCGTGACCGTCCGCTTGATGTCCCGGACGAGCTGGACGTCCGCCGGTTCGCCCAGGAGCTTGGACAGGGTCTCCCGCAGCATCCCCACGCCGGACTTGATGATGACCGCGGCGATCACCGCGCCGAGCCAGGCCTCCAGCGAGACGCCGAAGATCAGATAGACCGCCGCCGCGGCCAGCGTCGAGGCGGAAATGATGGAATCCAGGGTGGCGTCCTCGCCGGAATTGACGAGGGAATCGGAGTTCACCCGCTCCCCGACCCGCTTCACGTAGCGGCCCAGCAGGACCTTCACCACCACCGCGACGGCCACGATGACCAGGGCGGCGGCGCTGTAGTCCGGCACGTCGGGATAGATGATCTTTTTCACGGACTCCACGAAAGCGGTGACGCCCGCGTAGAGCACCAGGCCGGAGATCAGCATGGCGCTGAGATATTCGACTCTGCCGTAGCCGAAGGGGTGCTTCTTGTCCGGCTCTTTCCCCGCCAGCTTCGTCCCGACGATCGTGATTACCGAGCTCGCCGCGTCGGAGAGGTTGTTGACCGCGTCCATCACGATGGCGATGGAGTTGGCGCTCAGGCCGACGAAGGCCTTGAAGGCCGCCAGAAAGACGTTGGCAAGAATGCCGATGATACTGGTCCGAATGACGGTTTTCTCCCGTCCCATTTGTTCGTTCATAGCTCGTCCTTTCCGCGTCCGCCGTTCCGCCCGGGCGCTGTCCGCTCACCTCCGGCGCGTTCCGTTGCCGGAGGCAATTATAGTTAGTATATCGGAAAGCGGCCCGATAAGCAAGCGAAAATTTCTCCGCGTCAGGTCCGTTTAAAATCGCGGAACGCCTTGATTCAATGGAAGATTTGAGATACAATGTAAAAATAGAATTTTTATCCGCGCAGCGGAAAACAGGACGCGCGAAAAACGATCGCAGAGGAGTCGAGTCGATATGAAAACTCTCAAAAAGCTGTTCGGTGGGATCGAACTGACCTGGCCGAAATTGATCGTTGCGGCTGTCGCGGCGGGCGTGTTCACCGCCGCGATGGCGATCATCCCGATCTTTCAGAACACCTCGTTCATCGCGATCACCGCGACCTTCGAGGTCTGGATCCTGTTCGGCATCCTCATCATCATGAACAGCAAGTCCAACCTGGACGCGGCGCTGAAATGCTTCGTGTTCTTCCTGATCAGCCAGCCCCTGGTCTATCTGATCCAGGTGCCCTTCAGCTGGCAGGGCTGGGGCCTGTTCGGTTACTATATATATTGGGCGATCTGGACGGTCCTCTGCTTTCCGATGGGCTACGTCGGCTATTGGATGAAGAAGGACAAGTGGTGGGGCTATCTGATCCTGCTGCCGATGATCGGCCTGACCGCGTATTCCTATCTGGCCTATTTTTCCGATTTCCAGTTCGCCATGCCGCGGTACGTCCTGATCAGCCTGTTCTGCGCCTGCGCCATGATCCTGTATCCGGTCGCGATCTTTGAAAACAAGCGGATCAGGCGCGTCGGAGCGGCTGTCGGCGGCGCCCTCGTGGTCGCCCTCACGATCCTCTGCCTGCTGAATCCGCCGGTATACAGCACCGAGATCATGGGGAACGGCGAAGAACACCATTTTGACGATTCGTACACGGCTTATCTCGCGGACGGGAAATACGGCGACGTGCAGATCCGGTACGAGGATGGCGTGGAGGAATATATGCTGCACGCCGATTTCAGACACGCCGGGGATACGGTCCTGACGATCGTCTCCCCGAGCGGCGAGAAGGAAGAATACGATCTCCACATCGAGCGCAACAAATATGAGCTCACAAAGCGCTGACAGGCGGCCGGTCATATAGAAGAGACGACAGCTTTTTTGAAAAGGGGGACGCCGCGCCCATGATCGAGGTGCAGGATCTGACAAAGGTGTTTCGGAAGCCGGTCCGCGGGAGCGGTCTGTCCGGGATGGTGAAAACGCTGTTTTCCCGCAAATACGACGAGATCCGGGCGGTGGATGGGATCAGCTTCACCGTCCCCGACGGGGAGATCGTGGGCTACATCGGCGCGAACGGCGCGGGCAAATCCACGACGATCAAGATGATGTGCGGCATCCTCACGCCCACCTCCGGCAGCGTCCGCATCGACGGCGTGGAGCCCTACCGGAAGCGGCGGCAGGTGGCGCAGAACATCGGCGTCGTCTTCGGGCAGAAAACGCAGCTCTGGTGGGATATCCCGCTGGTCGAATCCTTCAAGGTGCTCAAGGAGATCTATCAAATTTCCGACGCCGACTACGCCGGGCGGATGGCCTTCCTCGGCGAGGTGCTGGACATCACGCGCTTTCTCTCCCAGCCGGTGCGCACCCTCTCCCTGGGCGAACGCATGCGGGCGGATCTGGCGGCGTCGATGCTGCACAACCCGCGCATCCTGTTTCTGGACGAGCCGACCATCGGCATGGACGTGCTGGTGAAGGAGAAGATCCGGCAGGCGATCCACGCGCTGAACAGGACCTACGGCACGACGGTGGTGCTGACCACCCACGACATGACCGATATCGAGGACCTCTGTTCGCGCATCATCCTGCTGGAAAAGGGGGCCATCCTCTACGACGGCCCCCTGAAGAGCCTCAAAAACCGCTTCGGCAACCTCAAGACCCTGACGCTGACCGTTCCGGCGGAGATCAGGGCCGAGACCGCGCCCCGGCTCTCCCCCGAGCTCGCCATATCCGAGGAGGACGGCCGCCTGGTGCTGCGCTTCGACGCGGACCGGCTCCCGCTGGAGCAGGTGATCCAGTACGCCTTCCGCGAGCTGCGGGCGATGGATATGAAGATCGCCGAGATCTCCGTCGGCGACGTGGTCAAGACGATCCTGGAACAGCAGGAGGCGGAGCATGCTGAAACGATATAAGCCCTTCCTCCGGGCCGGGGCGATGGACACGCTGGCCTTCCGCTTCAACATCCTGATGTGGGCGCTCATCACGGTCTGCGAGGTGGCCTGCCTGGTCTTTCTGTGGCTGGCGGTCTACAGGTCCAGCGTGGACGGCATGGACGCCGTGATCCACGGCTTCAGCTTCCGCGAGATGATCTCCTACGTCGTGCTGACGACGGTCTTCGGCTTCGTGACCTTCAACAACAGCACGCTCTGGAACATCAACACCGACATCAAAAAGGGCACGGTCGGGAATTACCTCATCAAGCCCATCAGCTACCGCGGGAAATTCGCCGCGACCAGCCTGGGCAGCCTGCTCACGATGACGGCGCTGTTCGGTCTGCCCCTGTACGCCGCGGCGCTGCTGGTACTCTCCGGCCTCGGCTTTCTGCCGGACCTGGCTTTTCCGGGCTTCTTCGCCCATCTGGGGCTGTTCCTGCTGTCCGGGCTCTGCGCCTCGCTGCTCAACGATACGATCTCCTACGTCTTCGGCGTGCTGTGCTTTTATACCTCCTCCGGCTGGGGCCTGAATTCGCTGAAGGAAACGCTGATTTCCTTCCTCTCCGGCACGCTGCTGCCCCTCGCCTTCTTCCCGGCGGGGCTGCGGGATGTGTTGAGCTGGATGCCCTTCGCGGGCATGAGCCAGGACCCGGTTTTGATCCTGATGATGAAATACGACCTTGCAACGTCGCTGCGCTGCGTCGCGGTCTCGGCGGCCTGGATCGTCGCGCTGGAGCTCTTCGCGAAGGGCCTGTTCTCGCGCGCCGTCCGCAAGGTCACGGTGCAGGGAGGCTGATATGCGTTACGTTCATCTGTATTTCACCTGCATCCGGCGCAGCATCCTCTCCCGGCTGGAGTACAAGAAGGATACCATCGTCGCGCTTTCCTCCTTCTTCTTCTCCAACCTCTGCTCCCTGGCCGCGCTCTACTTCATCCTGCAGGCCATCCCGGCGCTGGCGGGCTATTCGCTGCCCGAGGTCGGCTTCTTCTACGGCTTCTCGATGCTGCCCATCGCCCTCGACCACCTGTTCAGCGACGAATTCTGGCTCGTGGCCTATCGCCGGGTCCAGGAGGGGGATATGGACATGTTCTTCCTGCGTCCGGTGCCGGTGATGTTCCAGGTCTTTGCCGAGACCTTCCAGCCGGAGGGCTTCGGGGAATTGATCGTCGGCGTGGCCCTGATCTCCGTCTGCGCCTCGCAGCTCACGGTCACCGTCAGCATCGGGGCCGTCGCCGTGCTCTGCGTCGGCGCGGTCTTCGGCGCGGTGATCATCACCTCGCTCAAGGTGGCGATGTCGGCGCTGGCCTTCATCTTCAAGCGCAGCGGGCCGCTGCTCCAGGTCGTCTACAACTTTTCCGCCTACGCGAAATATCCGCTGGCGATCTACCCGGCCTTCCTCCGGGCGCTTCTGATTTTCGTGCTGCCCTTTGGGCTGTTCATTTCGCTGCCGGTCGACACGCTGCTCACCGGCAGCCACGATCCCTGGCTGCTCTCCCTCGCGATCATCGGCTGCGCCGCCGTGTTCTTCGCCCTCGCCGTGTGGGTCTGGACCCGCTGCGAGCGGCGCTATGAGTCTACGGGAAGCTGAGTTCCCGCCGCCGTCCGACGCATGGCGGAAGAGCGGTATTTGGGGAGATCGGTTTGTAGGGACGGCTCTCAGCCGTCCGCTTTCCTACGCATCCCGTAGGGCGCCATCCCCTGATGGCGCCGCCGCTCCGCGCGGAGCGCGTGGCTGGATGCGACGTCCAGGCATGGCGCAACGCGGAGCGATCAGGGGATCGCTCCCTGCGGGATCGGTGGTAATTTTGGTGCGGGCGACCACACAGGGTCGCCCCTACATTCAACATTTCTACAAATCCCAATTTGTCTACACGCTGCGGACGCCCCGGAATCTTCCGGGGCGTCCGAAGTTTCTGTTGGCTTCTTTTTTTGACTTATGAGAGCAGGACCGTCTCCGCGATGGGGACCAGGTATTCGTCGCAGAAGAAGGCCTTGACCGCGGCGACGTCCGCGCCCGTCGGCAGCGGGAGCGTCGCGCTGTCCGTCCTGTGCCAGAAATCGACAGACGCTCTGCTGATCCCGAGGCATTTTCCGTTCCCGTCGTAAGACGCCAGGAACACGCTGCCCGCCTCCAGCTCCGCGTAGCTGGTCAGGGTGAAGGTGACGTTCCTCGCCCCGGAGAGTTCCTGCGTCGGCTCGCCGTTCCCGTCGGTCAGCAGATACGCCGCGTCGGCGGGCCAGAGGCGGGTGAAGGTGTATTCCTCGCACAGCTCCTCGCTGGCGACGCCGTTTTCATCCACGCAGACGGCCCGCAGCACCGTGTCGCCGCCGATGACGATCCGCTGGGTGCAGACCGTGCCGTAGAGCGCGGGATCGCTGCCGTCGAGGGTGTACAGGACCGTCTGCTCCCCGCTGAGGGTCACGTACTGGGTGTCGGCGTAATGTCCGCCCAGCACGTCCGCCGTGGGCGCGGCCAGCTCCGGGAACGTATACTCCAGCGACAGCACCTCGCTGTCGCGGTAGCCGAATTTGCTGGCGACGGCCCGGAGGGTCATGCTCCGGTTGACCGGGATCGGCAGAACGTAGACGGGAGAATCCTCGCCGGGGGCGCTGCCGTCCGTCGTATAGTGGATCACGGTCTCGTCGTCGGCCCCTTCCAGCCGCAGCGTCCGGGGGCTGTCGTACTCCCCGCTCGGGAGATCGCAATAGGGCATCATCGTGTCCATCCGATCCGGCAGCGGCGTCTCCTCCGTGACCGGCTCGCCGCCCATCCAAAGGCCCAGGGCGCGCTCGTCCGAAATTTTGACGGTGACCGCCTCGCCGGACAGATTGCCGACGCTCCGCTCCACCTCGCTGCCGCAGACCGTCACGCGCGCCCGGAGCGTATCGCTGCCGATGACCTCCGCCACCCAGCCGGAGAGGGCCGCGTCCACCCGCGACTGCGCCGTGCCGGACAGCTCCAGATAGTCGTAGGCGTTGTCAAAGGCCACGAAGCGGATGGAATACGCAAAGGGCGCGTCCTTCGAGACGCCGAGCCGGGTCAGGGCGCTGCTGAAGTGGACCGTGGCGTCGGCGGGGACCTCCAGCTCCGCCGCGTTCACGTCGTCGCAAACGGTATAGGAGGCCGTCCCCGCGCCGCTGCCGGTGAGCGCATAGTCCCCCAGGGGCAGCGTCAGGGTGTATTCCGCCGCCTCGTCCAGCTGGATCTCCGACGTGAGCCGGACCCCCTCCAGCTCGCCGCTCAGCGTCCCGCCGGTGACGGTCATCGTCCGCCCGTCCGCGTCGGCGAGGGTATAGTCGCCCTCCGGCAGCGTGACGGTCAGCTCCGTTCCGAAGACCGCCTCGTGGGCGTCCTCCTCCTCATCCAGCAGATAGGCATACCGCGCGCCGTTGTAGACCGCGCCCGTGTGGTCCCGCAGATAGTTGTAGCCCTTCGTGATCGACGAGAGCGTATAATACGCTTGCGGGTACCAGTCGTAGTCATGATTCAGATAATGGAACCAGTGGACCCAGTCGCCGTTCTGTTTGTAGAAAACCAGCGTATCCACGAAGTGAGAGGGATCATAGATATCGAACGTGTACTTTTCCCCCGGACCGTACTCGTAGCCGCACAGCAGCACGGCGTGGCCGCTGCCGCCCACGTAATTCCAGCTGTCCCGCATGCTGATCACGACCGGCTCGCCCCGTTCGACGCTCTTCGCCATGTAGCGCAGCCGGTCGGTCTTGAAATAGCCGCTGCCCGACGCGTAGGTGATATAGGTCTTGTCGTACCATATGTCCTGGGAGACGTGGAACAGCTCGATCATGCGCCGCAGGGTCTGATCCTGCTCACTTTCCGTATTCGGCGCCTTCAGATCATGCGGCAGATACGCCCAGGCCCCATCGTCCCGGTTGCTGTAGAACCCGCTGTCCAGCTTGCCGAGATAGAAGAGCTGGCTTGTCACGCTCATTCCCACACAGCTTCCGTTCCAGTCCTTGCAGGAGTATAACCAGGCCCTCAGCCTGCCCATCCCGGCGGCCATGTAGATCGACTGCGGGATCTCGTAGCCGGAGGAATAGCCGAAGCTGTTCTTGTTGTTCGAAAATTCGTATCCGTAGCTGTCACAGTAGTCGGCGGTGCTGTAGACCTGGATGAGCCGGTACGCGTATTTGTAGCGGCTGTTCGCGCCGTAATTGCGCAGCTCCGCCATGATCAGCGCCTGACCGGGGGCCTTGCAGGTGATGCGGCCGTTCTGGTCCACGACCGCAACGTCGGAATCGAGCGAGGTGTAGGTCAGCGATTTGTAGGTCGCGCCCGCAGGCTGAATGCTCAGGCTGAGCTGCGCCGTGGAGTTCGGATAGTATTTGACGTCCTTCGGGATGCTGATGGAGAAGCTGGACACGCCGGCGCTCGGGTCCGTCACGGTGACGTACCGGCGGCAGGTGCAGAGCGTCCCGTTGGAATTCGGCATGGTGACCTCGACGGCGCCAAGCCCGGCGGCGTTGCCCCGGACCCATACGTAGTCGTATCCCTCCACCCGCCATGCGGTCCCGGCGCTCACGATCTCGTCGGACTCCACGAGCGTCCAGCCGCTGAGCTTGTAGGTCTTGACCTGGATCGGGTAGTTGCTGTTGTAATACACACCGTCGACATAGTCGCGGTCGAAATATCTGTCGCCCGTGTCGGTGGCGATGGAGAGCGACTGGATATAATCCCGCCCTTTATAGATCGACAGGGTCCCGCTGCCGATGCTGATCTCCGAAAAATCGGCCTCCGGCTTCGGCGTGGGGGTCGGCACGGGCGGCTCGGGCGGCACGGGACCGACCTGGATCGTCACCGTCTTTTCCGCCACGATCCTGCCCTCGACCTTCGCCTGGGCCGTGACAAGGGCGGTGCCGGGCGTGCGCGCGCTGAGATCGGCCTTGGCCCCGCGGTAGGGCAAGAGGTTCACCACGAGCCGGGACTGCTGCACGCTCCATTCCAGCTTGTAGGACGGGTCGATATTCGCGGCGGTCACGGTCAGCGTGGCGCTCTCCCCCACCGTCAGCTCCGTCTTCGTCGCCGTGACCGTCAGCTCGGGCGCGGGCGTCGGCCGCGGGGTGGGCGTCGGCTCGACCTCCGGCTCCTTGAAGACCACGTAGGGGCTGTCCGCCGTGCCCCGGCCCTGGCCGACGGCGGCCACGGCGTCCAGATAGAAGGCGGGCCGGATACCGTATTCCGAATCAAAGGCGTGACCGTCCTGGCCCTCGCTGACGATCGTGCCGTCGGGATACATCGCGTAGACCGACGCGCCCGTATCGGTCACGGGCGTGCGCAGCCAGTATTTCCACGCGGCCTGGGCGTAGACGCCCTCCGACACGTATTCCGAATATTCCGCCGCCTGCTCGGAGACTCTGCCGACGTGATAATCATAGCCGAGGGTCGCGCCGTTTTCGTAGACGGCATAGAGCTGGGCCACGTCGAGCAAGAACATTCTGTCCGTGTTCCAGGTCGCGTAGGCGTTGGCGTAGTTCCCGAGGATACCCTCCAGCGAAGCGAGCGCCACCGGCGACGACGGCTCCCCCAGGCCCGGGACGTAGGGCTCCCCGCCTTCGGTATGGGAATCGTTCGCCGCGACGACGCATTTCTGTTTGACGCTCTTGACCGCCGACAGCTCCAGCGCCGTGAAGCCCGTCAGGAAGCCCGGCGCAGTGACGTAGGCGTTGAGCCCGCCGCCCACGTAGCTCGCCGTGGGCGGGTTCCCGCATTTCCAGTCGACGTTGCTCGACGCGGAGTTCAGCCAGGAGCGGATGTTCGAGTAGGCCCAGGTATTCGAGCCCCACTGCGCCACGTCCCCCAGCGGGTCCCGCGCATGGTGGCCGACGCTCACGCTCGTCCGCGCGTCGTAGGCCTTGAGGCAGAGGATCTGGTCCGCGAGCATCAGCGGGCCGTTCTCGTCGACGCTCACGCAGCGCCAGAGGATGGGCGCGTTGCAGTAGCTGCCCAGCTGCAGATAATCGCCGACCCGGACCGTTGCGCGTCCGGTCGGCTTTTCGATCCGGACCTCCTTGGGGAGCGAGCCGCCCGGCACGCAGATCGAGCCCAGGCTGACGTAGGCGTCTTCCGGCTCGGTGATCTCACAGCCCTCGAAGCTGATTCCGCCCTTGAAGCTCATCACCGCCCCCACCTGGCCGGAGGTCGAGGCCGTTTTGGCGGAGACCGTGGAATCAATGATCTCCAGCGCCGTGTTCACGTCGGTGCCGCCGGAGATCGCCCGGCCCGCGCCGTCCACGACCAGCTCCGTGTCCCGGATCGTGAGCGTGCCCTTGACGCTCAGCGCGGTCCAATTCGTTCCGGTGTTTTTGATCGTCAGCTTCTCGCCGGTGATCGTGGTGGACCTCTGCAGCGAGACGCAGCCGCGGTCGCCGATCAGCGTGCTGTCCCACGCCGACTCGATCGTGAGACCGCTGATCTCGCTGCGGATCACGTAATCCGAGGGATAGTTGCAGTAGCCGTCCACGGTCAGGGTGTTGGTGCGCTTGTTGTAGCTGAACACCCCGTCGCCCAGGACGTCCGACCGGTTCTCGTCCGTCACCTGGACGCCCGCGATCCACAGGTCATAGACCTCCGAGCCGCTGCCCAGCGCGGGAAGCGGAAAAAGACTCAGGACCAGCGCCAGCGAGAGCAGAAGGGTCAGGAGTTGTTTCATGCCTCTGTTTCTCATAGCTTGTACCTCCTCCATTCATTGCGGCCTATGCCGCCTCAGTTTGATTATAGTAAAAGCAAGCGGGTCTTGTACAGGCCCATATGGTACTGTTTTTGCAGGTTTTTCTGAGTTCCGGAAGAAAGATCACAGGGCCGGTTCTTTTCGACGCACGCGTCGA
>JAFSRS010000021.1 GCA_017445985.1 Oscillospiraceae bacterium
CATTTCAAAAAAGAAGTAGAAAATACTACAATCTGAAAACGACTGCGAGAGCCTCAAACCCATTGATTTTCCTTGGGTTTTTGGCCCTCGCACTCTCTTTTACTGACAAACTCGGGATTATAACACAGGCCGGACGATTTTTCAATTTCCGAAGTTTTTATTGCTTTCCTGACGTTTTCCGTTTACAATAGAAACAGAAAAAGCCGCGCCTGAGCCGCGCGGGGATTGAAAGGAGAACGTCTGAGATGGAACTCAATGAGATACTTGCCCGCTGCGACCACACCCTGCTGCGCCAGGACTGCACCGCGGAGGAGATCCGCGACCTCTGCGACCAGGGCATCCGCTACGGCTGCGCCAGCGTCTGCATCCCGCCCGCCCACGTCGCCGGGGCGAAGCGCTACGTCGGCGACCGCCTGAAGATCTGCACCGTGATCGGCTTTCCGAACGGCTACATGACCAGCGCGGCGAAGGCCTTCGAGGCGCACAACGCGATCCAGCTCGGCGCGGACGAGGTGGACATGGTCATCAACCTCGGCATGGTGAAGGACGCCGCCTGGGGCGACGTGCTGGAGGACATCCAGGCCGTCCGCCGTGTCAGCGAGGGTAAGATTTTGAAGGTCATCATCGAGACCTGCCTGCTGACGGACGACGAGAAGATCCAGCTCTGCGCCATCGTCTCCGCCTCCGGCGCGGACTATATCAAGACCTCCACCGGCTTTTCCACCGGCGGCGCGACCTTCGACGACGTGGCCCTGCTGCGCGCCCACTGCGATCCGCGGGTCAAGGTCAAGGCCAGCGGCGGCATTTCCAGCCTGGAGGACGCGGAGCGCTTCATCGAGCTCGGCGCGGACCGCCTCGGCACCAGCCGCATCGTCAAGATCGCGATGGCGCAGGAGGGCTGAGCCGAACAGGAACGGCGATAAATCGCTTGTGCCATTTTCCGCCAGCTTCGTAGGGAGCGATGCCCACATCGCTCCGCGACGCTGGAGGCCGATCTCCTAATGTAGGGGCCGCCGCCTTCGGCGGCCCGTATTCCCGTCCGCCGAAGGCGGACGGGCGGGCGGCTCCGGGGAGCCGCCCCTACATGAAAGTCGTTAGTATCCCTATCGGAAAGGGTGCCCGAAGGGCAGGAGAGGGAGAAGGGAAAACTTTGCATGTTTTACAATAAAATAATGTAGACCTGTTGGAATTCACTCCGATCCGATTTCCAACAGGTCTGTTTTTATTCTTACCTCAGCTCGATCTGCCGGACGTTCCGCAGCCTCAGCCCGCCGTCCGTTTCGACGCCCTCCGCCGCATAGCAGCCGAGGTTCGGCAGCCAATAGTCGTAAAACTCCCGGCGGGGCTCCGCCAGGGCCTCCAGCACCGCCATGACGATCCCCCCGTGGACGACAAAGACGGCGGGGGCTTCTTCCGCTTCGCGCAGCGCCTCTACGAAAGCCGCCACCGCGCGGCGCTGAAAGGACAGGCGGTCCTCCCCGTTCGGGCAGGGGGCCAGACACCAGCCGTCCACCCAGGCGCGATACGCGGGATCGGATCCCAGCTCCGCGGCGTTTTTCCCCTCAAAGTCGCCGAAGTCCATCTCCCGAAGATCGGGTAAGACCCGCTGCCCCGCAGTTGGGAACAGGATCGCGGCGGTCTCCCGCGCCCGTTTCAGCGGCGATACGCAGACCAGACGCGGGGAGAAGTCCGGCTTCACAAGCGCCGCCGCAGCGCGGCCCTCCGCGCTGAGCGGCTCGTCGGTCCGTCCGATATAGCGGCCCTCGGCGTTTCCGGGCGTCTGCCCGTGCCGGATCAGGAGCGCGCGCATGGAAGTTCTCCTTTGAGCGCCATCGGCAGCCCGGCGACGACGCGCACGACGGACTCCGCCCGCCGCGCCAGCAGGACGCAGAGCCGTCCCACGGCCTCCCGATAACGCCGCTCCTCCGATGAGAGCGGCACGACGCCGCACCCGACCTCACGGCAGAGCACCAATTCCTTTTCCAATAACGTATCCAAAAGCGCCTCCACGCGGTCCGGATCGGCGCGGACCGCCTCTTCCAATTCCAACAGCACAGGAGCGGCGGAGGCGGGGTCTGGACTCATATCCGCTTCAAAATAGCCGAGGGAGCGGGCATATTCGCGCTTTCCCGCACCCAACCCGCCGAGGATCAGGACCATAAGATCACCAGCCTTTCCGAAAATACCAATGCGAGAAGCAAAGCGAGCTCAGTGACCGAGATCGCAAAGCCCGCCAGATCGCCGGACATCCCGCCGAACTGCCTGCGGGCGATGCGCCTGACGAAGAAAAATACAGCCGCCAGCGCCAGCGCGAACAGAAGCGCCGCCAGGGGAGAAAGCGCGACAGTTGCCGCGAGACAGAGCACGATCCAGACGGCCAGCGCCCGGACGGTCCCGGCACCGGCCCCGCTTCGCAGCGTGGACAGCATCCCATTCTCGGAGGCCGCGGGCAGGACCGTGCCCGCCAGCGCCCCCAGGGCGCGGGCCAGCACGTGCGTGAGGCCCAGCAGGAGCAGAGAGTCCCATTGTAACGTCAACGCGGAGCAGAGACCGAAATACAGCAACAGATAACAGCCGACGCCGATCACCGCGAAGGCCCCCGCGTGGGGGTCTTTTAAGATCTCCCGTTTTTTCTCCGGTCCGCCCCAACTCGCGAGGGCGTCCGCCGTGTCCGCGAAGCCGTCCACGTGGATGCCGCCGGAGACCGCGATGGGCAGGACCGTCAGCACGGCGGCGGAGAGGGTGACAGGAAACTGGCACCACTTCGCCAGGAGCCCATACAGGAGTCCGAACGCGCCGATCACGACGCCCACCAGCGGCAGCGCCGCCAGCGTCCCGCCGAGCTGCGCGCCCTCCCAGTCGATGCGCGGCGTCGGCAGGGCGGAAAAGGTGGAGAACGCGGCGACAATAGAATGGTACAGCTTCTTCATAGCGGCAGCGTTCCTTTCCAGCAGATCGGGAGCCCGGCGACCAGCTCGACCACCACGTCAGCACGTGCCGCCAGCGCGGCGTTGACCCTGCCGAGGGCGCGGATATAGGCCGTCGTTTCTTCGTCATAGCTGATCCCGTCCGCGCCGGTCTCATTCGTGACGGCGACCAGAAGCTCACATTGCACTGTCAGTGTATCTATGCCGTCCAGCACCGCTTTCACCGGGTCACGCACCGTTCCATCCGCGCAGAACGTCTCGTTGGCGCAGAGATTTCCGATATCCTCCAGCAGGACGGTTCCGCGCGCAGGCAGTCGAAGAGAGGCGTAGTCCGTGTATCGTTCGACGGTCTCAAAGCCCTTGCCCATGCGAAGGCGGCGGTGCCGCGCGACGCGCTCCCGTCCTTCCTCTCCATTAGGCCGCATGGAGGCGAGATAGAAGCGCGGTCCGGGCTTTTGCATACAGATCGCCTCCGCGTAGGAGCTCTTCCCGCAGGCCGAGCCGCCGGTCACGAGGATCAGCATTCCGCCGCCTTCCGGGTGCGCTATGGCCGTTTGTTCCCCATCCTGCGGATTCAAAACGTAGGGGCCGCCGCCCTCGGCGGCCCGTCGCCCGGCGGTGACGGGCGACACGGGCGGCTCAGGGGAGCCGCCCCTACAGGATTTGTCGTCAGGCTGGCAGAGCGGTTCAACAACTTCTGCTTGCGGGACGTACTGCTCGACGCCCGCCTCCGCGAAGCCGACCGCGCCGTCGTAGACCGCCAGCGCCGCGTCCAGCAGGGGGAGGAGGCAGAGCGCCCCGGCGCCCTCACCGAGCTTCATGCCGGCATGGATCGGCGCGTCCAGGCCCAGCGCATCCAAAATCGCCCGGGCCGCGGGCTCCGCGCTGCAATGGCTCGCCAGCATCGCGTGGACGCAGCCGGGGACCAGCCGCTCCGCGACAAGCGCCGCCGCCGCGCTGGGAAAGCCGTCGAGCGCCACCGGCACGCGGCAGAGCGCCGCGCCGATGCAAAGCCCCGCCAGCCCCGCCAGCTCAAAGCCGCCGAGCTTTGCCAATACGTCCAGCGCGTCCGCGGGGTCCGGGCGGTTGACGGCGATCGCCCGCTCGATGGCGGACCGCTTGCGTGCCAGTCCCGCGTCGGAGAGCCCCGCGCCCCGCCCGACGGTCTGCTCCACCGGCAGACCCAGCAGCGCGGCGGTGAGCGCGCTGGCCGCGGAGGTATTCCCGATGCCCATCTCCCCGGTCAGGAGGATCTGATATCCGGCCTTCGCCAGCTCCCGCGCCAGCGTGACGCCGTGCCGGAGAGCGGTAAGCGCTTGCGTTTCCGTCATCGCTGGCCCTTCGCTCATATCCGCGGTGCCGTCCGCGACGTGCAGGTCCCGGACGCCCGGAACCCGGCGCAGCATCCCCAGGTCAACGGGAAACACATCGGCGCGGACGCTTTTCGCGATCAGGCAGGCCGAGGACCTGCGCTCCGCGATCCGCGCCGCCATCGTCGCCGTGACCGAGGCGTCGGTCTGGGTCACGCCCTGGGCGACGATGCCGTGGTCGGCGCAGAGCACAGCCAGGGCGCGCTTTTCCAGCGTCACGCGTTCGCTGCCCCTCAGGCCCGCGAGCTTCACGACCGCGTCCTCCAGCTTCCCGAGGCCGTGGAGCGGCTTCGCGACCGCGTCCCATTTGGCCCGGGCGCGTTCCATCGCCGCCGCGTCGGGCGGCGTCAGCGCCGCTTGCCATTCCGCAAGCAGAGAACGGTCCGGGGCAGCCGTCTCCGGCTCCGTTTTTTCGATCAGGCTTGGCTTGATCCCCGCCGCCTGCGCGATCTCGGCGAAGCGCCTCCCGATGACGCCCGCCGCGTCGGGCCGATGGGGGACCGTGCAGGCGCTGCAATCCTTGATCCCCTTCGCGGTGTAGCGGAAATTGCCCCCGCAGCGCTCGCCCAGCATGTAGAGCGGGCAGTAGCAGAAGAGACAGTTGAAGGAATCGGGATCGTCTACCGCATGACAGGGGAAATAGGCGCAGGCCCGGTTGCTGAAAAATGAGGAACTGTTCGTCATGCCTTTGGCTCCTTTCCGGCTCCGCGCGTCGCGTCCAGCTCATAGAGCAGGGCGTTGAGGATGGCGGCGGCGACGTTGCTGCCGCCCTTGCGGCCCCGCGCGACGATGCAGGGCACCGGGCTGTCGATGATGCGCTCCTTGGACTCCACCACGTTCACGAAGCCCACCGGCACGCCGACGATCAGCCGGGGCCGGTAGCCGCCGTCGATCAGCTCCCGCAGCCGCAGCAGGGCGGTGGGCGCGTTGCCGACGGCGAAGATCACGTTCTCGCCCAGCGCGGCGGCTCGGTCCATGCTGAGCCGCGCCCGGGTGCAGCCGAGGCGGGCGGCCTCCGCCGCCACCTCCGGATCGGACATGAAGCAGAGGGCGGTCCCGCCGAGTCGGGCGAGGGCGCGCTTGTTGATCCCCGCCAGGCCCATCTGCGTGTCGGTGACCACCGCCGCGCCGCCGCGCAGGGCCTCCTTCGCCAGACGGACTGCGCCGGGGGAGAAATACAGGGTATCCGCGTAGGAGAAGTCCGCCGTCGTGTGGATGACCCGCTTGACGATCGGGGCCTGCTCCGGGTCAAGGACCCGGTCCCCCAGTTCCCGCGTGATGATCGCGAAGCTTTCCCGTTCGATCTCCGCCGGACTCAGCATTTGCAGACTCACGTCAACCCCTCCCTCCAAATGCGGTACACCGCGTCCATATCCAGACTGCCGCGCAGCGTATCGGCCAGCAGATCATACTGCCGCTGCTTGTGATCTTCCCCGTTCACCCGGCCCAGCTCCGCCGGGTCCACGCCCTTGCGCTCCGCGAGGGCGTAAATGAGAGCACCCGCGGCCTCGTCCCCGTCCAGCAGCCCGTGGACGTAGCTGCCGAGGACGTTCCCGCGCTGGCAGCCGTCCGTGCGTTCCGTCCCGCTGACGGTATCCACCAGCGTCGCGGCCGGAGCGGGGCTGTCCGTCTGGCCCATGTGCAGCTCATAGCCGGTAAAGCGCTGTCCCGACAGGGCGGAAAAGACGCCGGAGAGCGTCCCGAAACGCCCGGCGGCACGGGTGCGGGTCTTGTCCTTCGTAAAAACCGTCTCGACGGGCAGCAGGCCCAGACCCCGCAGTTCCCCGCCGCGCTCCACGCCCTCCGGGTCGGAGAGGCGCTCGCCCAGCATCTGATAGCCGCCGCAGATGCCCAGCACCGGGCCGCCCCCCGCGGAAAACTGCAGAACGCGGGCCTCCAGACCGCTCTGCCGCAGCCAGAGCAGGTCCTCCATCGTGTTCTTCGTGCCGGGGAGGATGATGAGGTCCGGCGCGCCGAGCTGCCGGGGCGTGGTCACGTAGCGGACGGAGACCCCCTCGACGCCCTCCAGAGCGCGGAAATCCGTGAAGTTGGAGAGGCGGGGGAGGCGGATTACCGCGATATCGACCAGCGCCGCCTCCCGGTCCCGCAGCCGCTCGGAGAGGCTGTCCTCGTCGTCGATGTCCAGCCTGGTCCAGGGCACCACGCCGACCACCGGGATGTGGATCAGGTCCTCCAACTGCCGGAGCCCCGGTTCCAGGATCGTCCGGTCCCCGCGGAACTTGTTGATGATCACGCCCTTTACCATCCCGCGCTCCTCCGGCGTCAGCAGCGCGACGGTGCCGTAAAGCTGGGCGAAGACCCCGCCCCGGTCGATATCGCCCACCAGCAGCACCGGGGCCCGGGCCAGCTTCGCCATGTCCATGTTCACGAACACGTCCTGATCCTTCAGATTGATCTCCACCGGGCTGCCCGCGCCCTCGATGACGATCGCGTCATACTCTGCGGAGAGTGCCTCGTAGGCCCGCAGGACCTCCGGCAGCAGCTCCCGCTTCCGGGCGTAGTAGTCCCGGGCGGAGTACTGGCCCCAGACCTCGCCGTGGACGATCACCTGGGAGCCGGTGTCGGAACTGGGTTTTAAGAGGATCGGGTTCATCAGGACCGAGGGTTCGATCCCCGCGGCCTCCGCCTGGACGACCTGGGCGCGGCCCATTTCCAGCCCCTCCCGCGTGATGCAGGAGTTCAGCGCCATGTTCTGCGCCTTGAAGGGCGCGACGGAGATCCCGTCCTGCCGGAACACCCGGCACAGGCCCGCGGCCAGCAGGCTTTTGCCAGCGTTGGACATGGTACCCTGGATCATCAGAGGCTTTACCATGCTTCGCCCTCCTCTCCCGCGCAGCGGCGCAGAAAGCGTTCGATCAGCTTTGGATTTGATTCATAAAACAGATGGGGAAAGCCCGCGTACAGCGTTTCGGAGACGTGGGCGCAGTCCCAGCGCCGTCCGCCGGCGGGCTTTTCCGCCAGCAGGTCGATCCCGGGATCGCCGCTCTCCCAGTAGTGGAATTCATGGCCCCGGACGGTCTCGCCGGCCCGGAGCAGCCCGCCGTCCCGTTTCGCGCTGAGCGTGACGTAGCCGAAGCGGCTCAGCCGTTCGGTCCTCCAGGCTTTTGTCGGAATTATGTCAACCATTGGATAGGATATGCCCGAGGCGTCCTCCAGCTCCCGGTGCAGGTACAGAAAGCCGCCGCACTCCGCGAGACAGGGCAGGCCGTTCCGCAGCGCCTCCCGGATGGCTTGGCGCATGGAGCGGTTGCAGCTCAGGGTCTCGGCGTAGAGCTCCGGGTAGCCGCCGGGGAGGATCAGACCCTGCGTGCCCGACGGCAGCGCGGCGTCGCGGAGCGGCGAGAAGAAGCTCAGCTCCGCGCCGAGCCGTTCCAGCAGGCGCAGATTGTCCTTGTACAGAAAGCAAAAGGCCTCGTCCCGCGCGACGGCGATCCGGGTCTTTGGCAGCACCGGGTAAGACGGCTCCGGCGGACAGGGGAGGGGAGGCGCCGACGCCGCCAGCTCCAGCAGGCCGTCGAGGTCCACGGACTCTTCCAGCGCCTCCGCCAGCCGGTGGAGCCGTCCGGACAGGTCGGCGATCTCCCCCGGCGTAATCAGGCCGAGGTGGCGGCTCTCAATGGACAGGCCGTCCAGCTTCGGCAGATAGCCGAGGGGCCGGACGCCCAGCCGCGCGGCCTCAGGCTTTATTGCGTTGTACACGTGCCCGCTCATCCGATTGAAGATCACGCCCCGGATCCGGCTGTCCGGGCGGTACCGGAGAAAGCCATCCAGCGTGGCGAGGGCGGACAAGCTTTGCCCCCGCGCATCCACGATCAGCACCGCCGGGGCGTCCAGGGCCTCCGCGACGCGGCAGGTGGAGGCGGCGTCCGTCGCCGCGCCCAGACCGTCGTAATAGCCCATCACGCCCTCGATCACAGCAAGCTCCGCCCCCGTCGCATCCCGCAGGAACAGGCGGCGCAGCGTCTTCGGGTCGGAGAAAAACAGATCCAGATTGCCCGACGGGACCCCGAGCGCCCGCTCGTGGAACATCGGGTCGATGTAGTCCGGCCCGCATTTGAAGGACACCGGCCGCATGCCCCGTTCCAGCAGCGCCTGCAGGACGCCGCAGACCACGGTGGTCTTGCCGCTGCCGCTGGCGGGGGCGGCGAATACGATTCTCGGCTCAGCCATCCCCAACGCCTCCCTCGAGGCTGAAAACGCTGACCGGGTTCTGCGCCGTCATCAGATGATAGCTCCCAACGGCCCGGCTGCGGGCGACGCTGAGCTGGACGATCTCGAGCCCGCGCACGGGGAGGTGCTTCAGCGCCGTGACCGCCTCCGCGAAGCTCTCCGCCGTCACGGTGTTCAGCACGACGCGGACGCCGGGGTTCCTGCGCAGCGCGGTTTCCAGGATCGCCCGGAGCTGCCCGCCGCTGCCGCCGACAAAGACGTGGGTCGGCGCGGGGAGCGCGTCCAGACAATCCGGGGCCGTGCCGTGGACCACGGTCAGGTTCCCGATGCCCAGCCGCCGCCGGTTTTCCTCGATCAGGCGGCAGGCCGCTTCGTCCCGTTCCACCGCGCAGACCTGCCCGTCCTCGCAACGTTCCGCCATTTCCAATGATACCGAGCCTGTACCCGCGCCCAGGTCCCAGCAGACCGCGCCGCGCGTCAGGCGCAGCTTCGAGAGCGTCACGGCCCGGACCTCCTGTTTCGTCATCGGCGTCTCGCCGCGCAGAAAATCCGTGTCCGGCCTGCCGTGGGTCGTGACAGCCCGCGCCGCGTCGGCATTCTCGATCAGGAGCAGCGCGAGGGAGTCGAAGGTCTCTACTGCCAGCTCCGCCGCCGTGCCTGTCCGGAACCTTTCATTGTCGTAAGAGAGGTTTTCTCCGACCGTGACGCGGACCTCGCCCAGGCCGCAATCGCAGAGGGAACGCAGCAACGCCTCAACGCCGCCCGCGCCGCCCGCCAGGGCCAGCACCTTCGGATTCTGGCGGACCTTCGCGGGGAGGTTCCCGTCCCGCCCGTGAGCGCTGACCAGCGCCGCGTCGTCCCAGGCGATCCCCAGCCGGGCACAGAAGGCCGAGACCGACGAGACGCCCGGCAGCACGCGAAGCTCACAATCCGCCAGCAGGGGCAGCAGGCGCTTCGCCCCGCTGTAAAAGCCCGTGTCGCCGGACATGGCGACGACGACGCGCCCGGCGCGGGATTCCCGGATCTTTTGAACGATCTCCGACGGCAGGACCGCGTTCACGGCGGGCTTGCCGAAGCGGGCCAGGGCCGCGGTCACCCGCGCCGCGCCGAGGATCAGATCGGCCTCCGCGCAGGCCAGCTCCGCGTCGCGGGTCATGTCCCCGGCGCCTCCCGTGCCGATCCCGAGGACCGTCACCTGTTTTTTCTGTGCCAGGGCAATGCCGAAGCGCTCCCCCAGCAGTTCGAGGCAGTCCGTGACGCTGAGCCCGCTTTCCTCCGTCGGGCGGCGAATCACGATGGGGGTCACGCCGCATTCCTTCGCGGCCCGGAGCTTTTCGGAAAAGCCGCCCGCCGCGCCGCTGTCCTTCGTCACGAGCCAGCGGGCGTTCACGGCTCTAAGCATCGCCGCGTTCAGCTCCGTACTGAAGGGCCCCTGCATGCAGATCAGGCGTTTCCCGACGAAGCCGAGGGCGGCGGCCTGCCGGACCGACTCCGGAACGGACAGCACCCGCGCGTAAAGCCGCGCGTCCGCGCCGCGCACGTTCCCAAAGGCCGGCAATTCCTTGCTGCCCACCGTGAGCAGGACGTTTCCCTCCACCGTATCCAAATAAGCGGCGGCCTCCTCCGCGTCCTTCACAAAGACGCAGCCCGCCGTGTCCGTATCCTCCGACTGCCGCAGGACCCGCAGATATTCCAGACCCCGCGCCGCGCAGAGTCCTTGCAGCGTCCGTGTCACGGCGGCGGCGTAGGGGTGCGTCGCGTCGATCACCAGCGCCGCGCCGGACTCGTCCAATAGCGCGGCAAGCTCCCTCTCGTCCTTGCAGCCGTGGATCACGCGCACGTTTTCGGAGGGCTCGATCAACGCCTCGCCGTACTCCGTCGCCGTGCTGACCAGCAGGCGGACGCCCGTTCCGCGGCAGGCCTCCGCGAGCTGTCTGCCCTCAGTGGTGCCCGCGAACAACAGGACCTCAGCTCTCATACGCGTACCCCCGCGGCGTCACCAGCCGCCCGCCGATCACCTTCGTCTGGGAATTGCCGACGAAGACCGTGCAGAACATATCGACCTCCGCCTCCCGCAGCTCCGCGAGCGTCAGAACGCGAATCTCCTCGCCCGCCCGTCCGGCGTTGCGGACGATCCCACAGGGATGGTCCTGGTTGACATAATCCAACAAAACGTCACAGGCTCGTTTCAGATGCTCCGGTCGGTTCCGGCTGGCGGGGTTGTATAGGCAGAGCACGAAATCCGCCGCGGCCGCGCCGCGGAGACGCCGCTCGATGGTCTCCCAGGGCGTCAGCAGGTCGCTCAGGCTGACCACGGCGAAGTCGTGCATCAGCGGCGCGCCCAGCAGGGCCGCCCCGCTCAGCGCTGCGGAGACGCCGGGGACGACCTCGACCTCCACGCCCGGGAAGTCCGGCGAGAGCTCCAGCGCCAGACCGCTCATGCCGTAGACGCCCGCGTCCCCGCTGCATACGAGGGCGACGGTTTTCCCGGTCTGCGCCGTCGAGAGCGCGGCCCTGACCCGCTCTACTTCCTGCCGCATGCCCGTTGTGAGATAGGTCTTGTCCGGGAACAGCGGACGGACGAGCTCGACGTAGGCGGCGTAGCCCGTGACGACCTCGCTCGTTTGCAGAACCTCCCGCGCCCGCAGCGTCATCCCGTCCGGGCTGCCGGGCCCGAGCCCCACCACGTAAAGCTTAGCCAAAGCGGATCGCCTCCTCATATTTCGCCAGCGCGAAAGTCATGCCGTCGCCCGTGATTTTCTGACAGACCAACGTCCCCCCGGAGGCCAAAACGGCGGCCCGCTCACAGACGCAGTCCACGCCGGTTCGCGCCTTCACGAAATCCGAGCCGGAAAACGCGCCCGGGATCGCGTTCAGTGCTTCCGCGGAGAAAGTCGGCAGCGGAACGCCCAGCGCCGCGCTGAGCGCGAGCAGGCCCGGCTCGTTCCGTTTTAAATCAATGCTTGCCAGACAGCGCAGCTCCTCCGGCGTCACGCCGCAGACCGCGAGCTGTTCCAGCAGAAACGCCTTCAATGCCGCATAGGGCTTTCCCCGCTTGCAGCCGAGCCCCGCCGCGTACCGCCGCGGCACCAGCCGCAGCGTCCGGGGAAAGGGGAGAGCAGGATCGTTCTCAAAGCGGTGGCAGTTTTTCATGTAGGGGCCGCCGCCCTCGGCGGCCCGTCCGACGGGCGGCTCAGGGGAGCCGCCCCTACAGGATGAACTGTCAGCGCTGCGAGGAAGGGGAGCGTTCTTGGACGAGATCCAAATCCCCAACTCCGCTCCGTCTTCTGTCAAACCCTCCGGCAGCGGCCCCTCCCAGGGCAAGTCCGAGCGGAAGCCCACCGGCGTACCGTCCAACAGCGCCGCCGAGACCGCTTTCGCCAGCCCCATGTCCGTGATATGCAGATGATTGTCCCGCGCGAACAGGTCCACCGCGAAAACGCCGTTGACATCGGTGGCGGTGGTGAGCACCGGCGTCGCGCCGAGGCGCTCCGCCAGCGTTACAGCCAGTTCGTTCGCGCCGCCCAGGTGCCCGGAGAGCAGGGGGATCACGAAGCGCCCCGCCTCGTCCACGACCAGCACGGCGCTGTCGCGGGTCTTATCCCGGACCCAGGGCGCGATGGCCCGGACCGCGATCCCCGCGGCGCAGCAGAAAACCAGCGCGTCGCCGCTTTGAAAGCCCGCGCCCGCCCAGTCCGCGGCGGGGAGGCTCAGCGGCTCGTCGCCCGCCCCGCAAAACTTCGGCAGGGCGAAGCGGCGGCAATCGTGGCCCGCGTCGCGCAGCGCTGCCGCGATCCGAACCGCGGTCTCCCGCCCGTGGGCAGTGTAGGATACGACGCGGATATTCATAGCGTATCCCTCGCCGGGCGGTATCCGGTGGCGAAGGCCGGATTGTATAGTTCACTCCGCATATACCCGCGCTGGGCCACCGTCTCGCCGACGATGATCAGGGCGGTTTTGGTGATATCGTTCTCCCGGGCGCAGGCCGCCAGCGTGCCCACCGTACAGAGACAGCGCCGCTCGTCCGGCCAGCTTGCCCGGCAGACGATGGCCGCGGGGGTCTCCGGGGCGCAGCCGCCCGCGATCAGCTCCGCCGCGGCCTCTTCCAGCAATCCGGCGGAGAGGAAGAGCACCATCGTCGCACCGTGGGCGGCGAGGGCGCGGAGGCGCTCCCGCTCCGGGACGCCCGTCCGCCCGGCCATCCGGGTAATAATCACGCTCTGGGACACGCCGGGGAGCGTGTATTCCAGATCCAGCGCCGCTGCCGCGCCGCAGAAGGCGCTGACGCCGGGGCAGACGTCGTAGGGGATGCCGAGGGCGTCGAGCCGGTCCATCTGTTCCCGGATCGCCCCGTAGAGGCTGGGGTCCCCGGTGTGCAGGCGGACCGTGGTCTTGCCCTCTCGCTCCGCCGCCTCCATGACCGCGACGACCTCCTCCAAGGTCATGGTCGCGCTGTCGTGGACCGCGCAGCCGGGCTTTTTCCAGTCCAGCAGCGCCGGGTTCACCAGGGACCCGGCGTAGATGATCACGTCGGCGGCCTCGAGCAGCGCCTTGCCCCGCAGCGTGATCAGGTCCGGCGCGCCGCAGCCCGCCCCCACAAAATGTACCATAGCTTATCCCTCGCTTTTGCCTTCCGCCAGCCACTCCGCGGCGGGCCCGGTCCTGCACAGCTCTCCGTAGTTTTCGGAAAAGACGACGGCTCCGACGCGCAGCCGGTCTCTGACGCGGCTGCGGAGGTGGAGGTCGATCCGCTCCGCCATGAGTGTCATGGCCCGTTCCAGAAGCCCAGCGTTTCGCAGCGCTTCCAGCATCCCGTCCGTCGTCACGCAGTCCAGGATCGTCCGCGCCAGCTCCGCGCCGCCGCCCGCCCGCAGCGCCAGCGCCGCGAACAGCTCCGCCCGGGCGTCGCCCTCCCGGGAGTGGGTGTTCATGATCCCGCCGGAGAGCTTCACCAGCTTGCCGACGTGCCCGATCAACAGGACCTCGGGAAAACCCGCGTCGGCAGCCATGTCCAGCGCGCAGCCGATATAATTGGAGCATTTGACCAGCTCGCCGTCTGAAAAGCCGAGCGCGGAGCGGGCGTAGTCCGCGCCGTAGTTGCCGGGGACCAGGATCAGCCGTTCCCAGCCGAGGGCGCGCTTCTGCCTGATCTCCAGCTCCAGGCTTTCCAGGATCGCGTCCTCGCTCATGGGCTCGACGATCCCGCTGGTGCCGAGGATGGAGATGCCGCCCTCAATCCCCAAGCGGGGGTTGAAGGTCTTTTTCGCGAGCTCCGCGCCGCCGGGGACCGAGATCAGGACGGACAGTCCGCAGCTCTGCCCGCAGGCCGCGAGCGCCTCCTCCGCGGCGCGGCGGATCATCTCCCGCGGCGCTGGGTTGATGGCCGCCGCGCCCACCGGCAGCTTCAATCCGGGCTTCGTCACGCGGCCCACGCCCGGGCCGCCGTCGATCTCAATTTCGGGATCGGGCAGGGCGCGGACCTCAGCATAGACGAGGATGCCATCGGTCGCGTCAGGGTCGTCCCCGGCGTCCTTGCGGACGGCGCAGCTTGCGCGGCCCCGTTCCAGACGCGGGTCCAGGACCTCCAGACGCAGGGCGATCCCCTTCGGCGTCACGAGCTCTACCGTTTCGTCGGCCTGTCCGCGAAACAGCAGCAGCGCGGCGGCCTTCGCCGCGGCGGCGGCGCAGGTCCCGGTGGTGTAGCCGAGCCGCAGCCGCTTTCCGTTTTTCAGCACGTAGCGCGATTCGATTCCGGTTTCAGGCATGGAGGACCTCCCGCATCGCTTCGATCAGCTCCCGGTTTTCCCGGCGCGTCCGCACCGCCACCCGGTAATCGCCCGCGGACAGGCCGCGGTAATTCCCGCAGTCCCGGATCAGGACGCCCCGCTCCGCCAGCCGCGCTCCCAGCTCCGGCGGACCAGAAAAAAAGAGATAGTTCGCGTCCCCCGGCAGGACCTTCAAACCGAGCGCTTCCAGCTCTCGTTTCAGAAGGGGCTTTTCCCGGGAAATCAGGTCCCGCGCCCGCTCCGGCCATTCAGGGCATTTGAGCGCCGCCAGTCCCGCGGCCTGGGCGGGGCCGGAGACGTTCCACGCCTGTGACAGGGCGCAGAGGCGTTCCAGAAACGCCCGGTTCCGGCAGACCCCGTAGCCGAGCCGCAGGCCCGCCATGCCCCAGGCCTTCGTGAAGGCCCGCAGCAGAAAGACCCGGTCTTGCTCCCGCAGCTCGCCCAGCAGCGTGTCCGCCCGCTCCGCGTCGGTCAGCTCGAAAAAGCACTCGTCCAGAAAGAGCCAGGTCCCGGTCTCCCGGCAGCGCGTGAGGAGCTGACGCAAAAGGTCAGGAGAAACACAGCGGCCCGTGGGGTTGTTGGGGCTGGCGAGCAGGAGCAGCTCCGTTTCCGGCGTGATCGCGTCGAGCAGCCGCGCGGGGACCCGGAATCCCTCTTCCCGGAACAGAAGAAAGAATTCCGGTTCACAGCCCGCGGCCCGGAGCGCGGCCTCATAGTCGGAGAAGCAGGGGACGGGGAGCAGGGCCTTCTTCGGGCGCAGCGCCGCGCAGAACTGGAAGATCAGCTCCGAGGCCCCGTTGCCGCAGACGATCTCGCCTGTGTCAACACCCAGCCGTTCCGCCAGCGCCTCCCGCAAGGCGCCGCAGCGGGGGTCCGGGTATATGGCAAGCTCTGACGCCGCCGCCCGCGCCGCGTCGCGCACCGCCTTCGGCGCGCCGCAGGGGTTGACGTTCGCGGAGAAGTCGAGGCGGACGGGCTGACGGTATACGTCCCCGCCGTGGGGATTGTTTCCGTCAAGGATCATGCGTCAGACCTCCCTTCGTGCTTCCTTTTCGTCGTTCTTTACAGGCCGCCATTATCTCATAGCTTTACAATGGCTATAATCGGAGCCTTCTCCCTCTCCTGCCCTTCGGGCACCCTCCCCCGCTGGGGGAGGGAACCGTGTCGCCACGCTGCTGCGTCGGTCGTGAGGCTGGCGGTCGCGTCGATAGCTCCTATCCCTCCCCCAGCGGGGGAGGGTGCCGCCGCAGCGGCAGGAGAGGGAGAAGGCCGGAATGCGCAGCACATTCAAAGCCTGACAAAAGCCCACACAGCCAGGCGGATACCCAAGCCGAGCAGGAGCAGCAGAACGCTGGTCCCGTACATCAGCCGACAGCTCCGCCCGACGTCCGCCTGCTCGATCTCCCGGTCCGCGTCGCCGAGCGTCGGCTTTTCGACCAACTTCCCGAAATAGCTGGCGCTGCCGCCGAGCCGGAGGTGGAGCGCTCCGGCGCAGACCGATTCGGTCTGGGCGCTGTTGGGGCTGGCGTGGCGGCGGCGGTCCCGTCTCCAGATCCGCAAGGCGTTCCGCGCGTCAAAGCCGCAGAGCCATGCCGCCGCGATCATCCCCAGCGCCGCGATCCGCGCGGGCAGAAAGTTCACCGCGTCGTCCAGCCTCGCCGCCGCGCGCCCGAAATAGAGATAGCGTTCGTTCTTGTAGCCGACCATCGAATCCATCGTGTTGACCGCCTTGTAAAACCAGCCGCCCACCGGCCCGAAGGCCAGCATCCAGAGCAGCGGCGCGATCACGCCGTCGGTGGTGTTCTCCGCCACGGTCTCCACCGTCGCGCGGAGGACCTCCGGTTCGCTCAGATTTTCGGTGTCCCGGCCCACCAGCATGGAGACCTGCCGCCGCCCGGCTTCCAGACCGTCTCTTGCCAGAGAATCCACGACCTTTTTCGCTTCCCTTTGCAGACAGCGGGCGGCGAAGATCTGCCAGCACGTCAAAACGCAGACGGCGAAATAGAGCCAGCGACTCAGGCACCAGCAGAGATACAGGATTCCAAAGCTCAGAGCGGCGCTGCAAAGCGGGACGAGGACCGCCAGCACGACGCCCGCGGCCAGCTCGCCGCGCGGCGTTTTGGGAAACAGACGTCGAAGCAGCTTTTCCGAACCGGAGATCAGCTTGCCGATCCAGATCACCGGATGGGGGAAGCCCGGCGGGTCGCCCAGTACGCAGTCCACAAGAAAGCCCGCCAGGATCGCGGCCAGGGTCAGCAGACTCATTCCCGCGCTCCTTCCAGCTCTCTGTGGAGCGCGTCCCACTCGATCAACTTTCCAGCGTCCGCCGCGGCGTCCAGCAGCCTTTGATTTTCCGCGTTGCTCTCCCCGAAGCGCTCCACACAGCAAACCGCGCGGCGGCAGGCGCGCAGCAGATCGAGCGCCCGGTCTACCGACGACGCCATGACCGCGGCAAAGGGAGGCTCGCTTACCAACTCCGCCGCCAATTCCCGCGCCACGGGATAATCAAGATCACTTTCCGGCAAGACTCCCGCGGCAAAGGGCACGCCGTGCCGCTGCAAAAAACGGTAGACCGGGATGCCACGCCCGCCTCCGCCGATCACGAAAACCTCCGGCGCGCCAGACACCCGTTCCAGCTCCACGCAGCCGAACAAGCTGTTGAAGCTGCCCTTTTCCATGCCGTAGAGCGAACGGATATAGGCGTCCGTAAAGACCTTTTCCGGCGTGTCACAGCGGTCGATCCCGTTGAGCCCTACGCAGAGCACCCGGTCCGAGACCTTTTCCGCCAGGTCCAGCTCATGTAGGCTCATCACCACGGCGACGTTGCGTTCCCGCACCAGAGATTTTAAAATATCGAGCAATTCCAGCTTGTGCTTCACGTCGAGGAAGGAGGTGGGCTCGTCCAGCACGACGACCTCCGGCTCCTGACAGATCGCCCGGGCCAGCAGGACCCGCTGGCGCTGGCCGTCGCTGACCCGCGAAAAATCCCGCGCCGCAACGTCCTCGGCATGTACCATCCGAATGGCAGAATCCACGAGCTCCCTGTCCGCGCCGGAGAGCAGCCCCAGCCGCCCGGTATAGGGGTAGCGCCCGGTGGCCGCCACGTCCCAGCAGCTCAGATATTCCGACCGCAGCCGCTCTGTCATTAGAATGGCCATCGTCCGCGCCAGCTCCTTGTCCGAAAAATCGGACAGGGAGCGCCCGTCGAGCACGACGGTCCCCGCGATCAGCCGGAGCTGGCGGATCAGGCTTTTTAAGATCGTGGATTTGCCGGAGCCGTTCGGCCCGATGAGCGTTAAAATCTCGCCCCGCCGGACGCCGAGCTCGACGTTCTCGATCAGGGGGACGCCGTCGTAGCCGACGGACAGCTTTTCAGCGAAAAGGTAATATACGTCCTTCATGCCGCGCCTCACAGTCTTTCCCGCTGCCGCCGCAGCATCACGAACAACACCACCGGCGCGCCGAACACCGCCGTGACCGAGCTGATGCTCAGCTCCGCCGGGGCGACGAGGGTGCGGCTCAGCAGATCGCAGAACAGGCAGAAGACCGCGCCGCCCAGAAAGCAGGCGGGGATCATCACGATCGGCTTCGCGGTCTTGTAGATGCTCCGCACCAGATGGGGCACCGCGACGCCGACAAAGGAGATCGGCCCGGCGTAGGCGGTCACGCAGGCGGAGAGCAGGCCGGAGAGCAAGATCAGCGCCGCGCGGAAGGCCTTCAGATTCACGCCCATGTTCTGCGCGTAGACCTCGCCGAGCTGGTAGGCGGCGATGGGCTTGGAGAGCAGAAAGGCGCAGGCCAGGGCGGGGAGGACCACCAACGCGATCACACCCACGTTCTCCCAGACTGTGCCGCTGAAGCTGCCCAGGGACCAGTGATGCAGATTGACGATGTTCGCGTCGTCGGCGAAGGTCACGACGAAATCCGTGATCGCCGAGCAGATGTACCCGATCATCACGCCGCCGATGATGAGCATCGACGTGCGCTTCACCTTCGCGCTGATGACGAGGGAAAAGCCCATGCAGAGCATCGCCCCGACGAAGGAGGCCGCGATCATCGTCACGCTCCCCACCGCTATTCCGCGGCTGAGGAAGAAGATCATCGTCAGGGAGAGACACATTTTCGCGCCGGAGGAGATCCCGAGGATGAAGGGTCCGGCGATCGGGTTGGCAAAGAAGGTCTGCAGCAGGAAGCCGGACAGGGCCAGCGCCCCGCCCAGCAGCGCCGCGGCGCAGATGCGGGGCAGGCGGATCTCACGGATGATGACCGCGCGCTCGCCCGTACCGCGGAACACCGCGTCCACGATCTCAGCGGTGGACACGGGAACGCTGCCCGCGTTGACGTTCCAGATCAGGAGCAGCACGAGCGCAAGGAACAGCCCCGCGAAGCCGAGGGCGTAACGAACGGTATTCGATTGTCGCGCCTGTTCCCGCATCTTGTGCAAAACTCCTTACGTCAACCTGTGCAGATAGTCCAGTTCCCCGTCGGCGGGCACGTTCCCGGTGAGCACCTGATGGAACTCGACGATCAGCTTGCCCAGCCCCATCGGCTCCTGAAAGAGATTTTTCCCGGTGCACCAGACCGCGCCGTCCCGTACCGCCTTGAAATCCGCCAGCAGGGGACTTTTCGCGAGCAGCTCGTCGACGGTGTACAGCTCCGCGTCGATGCTGGAATTGTAGATCAGCAGGTCCGCGTCCTTCGCGCCGTCGTAGAAGGCTTCCATCGTCATGTTCACGGTGGACAGGGCGCTGCCGCTGTCCAGATCGGAAAAGACGTACTCGCCGCCCGCCAGCTCGATCATCCGCGCCACGTAGTCGTCGCTCCGCCGGACGTTCGCGGTGCCGGTGGAGGTGATATAGAAGAAAGCGACGGTCCTGCCGGTGGCTTCCGCGCCGGAAAGCGCCTCGACGGCGGCGGTCTCGGCGTCGAACAGCGCCGCCGCCTCGTCGGTCTTGCCCAGCAGCACGCCGTAGAGCTTGATCCATTCCATACGGCCCAGGGGCTCGGCCTCATAGCTGGACCGCTCCACCAGCACCGGCAGGCCCAGCTTTTCCAGCTGCTCCTTGACCTCCGGGCGGTGATAGATCATCGTGGATTCAATGGCAAGGTCGCAGCTCTCGGACCAGATCAGCTCATAGTCCGGGGCGCTGTACTTTCCGGCGAAGCGCATTTCCCCCGCGTCCATCGCGGCGCGGGCCTCCGGCAGATACCAGCCGTTCCGGTCCGTTCCGGAGAGCCGCACCGCGCCGATAGAATCCAGTGCCCGAAAAAAGTCCATCGCGCTTGTGGCTGCGAGGTAGACGCAGTCCAGCGGCTGACGGAGCGGCACGACGTCCGCGCCGAGCCCGTTTGGGACCGCCGCGCCCTCCGGGACGACGAGGAAACGCCCGGTGGTGTTGATCTCAATGAGCTGATAGCCGCCAGAGTATTCCGTGACCTGAAACTCTGTAGCGAAGCGCAGCGGCAGTTCCCCCACGACGGATAACGAGCTCCATTCCGGCCCGTCCTCCGCCGCCTCCAGGGTCGCGGAATCAAAAAACAACGTGTATTCGATCTCATGCGGGACGCTCATGGCGACGGTGTCCGCCACGACCGCGATCTCCCGGTCCAGCGCGGCGACGGGGATCTCAAACACGGAGTGTCCGTCCACGATCTCCGGCTCATAGTGTGTTCCGTCCACCAGCATGTAGTCGTAGTTGGGGCTGCTCCAAACGAGCGTCGCGGTCATGGTCCCGTTCTCAATGCGCAGCGCGGCGGGGGAGGCCACGGAGGCACGGCCCGTCCCGCCGGACAGGGAGACGGCGATCCGGTAGCTGCCGTCCGGCGGCTTTTTCCCGGACGCGGAGGCGCAGCCCGCCAGCAGGACCAGCAGGAGCGCCGCCGCGATCAGAATCCGAAAGCGTTTCATTTAAAAATCTTACTGTTCCACCGGCACCGGGTTCGTCACGCTGACCTTGTGGTCATACCAGACGCCCTTCGTGCCGATCAGCGCGAGGTCAAATTCCGTATCCAGCGCGGGCACCGGCACGTCGAAGCCGTAGACCTCCTCGGTCTCGCCGTCGTCGTAGGTCACCGCGTCGGTGGTGGGCTCCAGGATCGCCGCGCCCTCCTTCTGCGCATCCTCCGCCAGGCCGGGGAAGAGGTTCAGGATCTTCTGGCTCATCAGCGTGATATGGATCGTCATGACGCCGTCCTTCACCGTCAGCGTGCCCTTGCCGTCCATCGTCTCGTTGACGCGGAACATGCTGCTGTCGGTGTGAAACTCCGCCAGATAGACGCCGTCCTCCAGCGCCGCGCCGTTGATGGCGGCGCCCGCGTGCTCGACGTAGAGCGCCTGCACCGCGGGGATGCGGCCCAGGCCTTCGATCTGGCACACGATCTCGGAGAAATAGCCGGAAACGTCGAACATGCTCACCCAGCTGTCCTCGTCCTCGCCCGCCATGTCGTTGTTGGCGTGGTCGCCCGCGACGACCATCAGGGGACGCAGCACGACGCGCTCATAACCCGCCTCATGGACCGCCTCGATCACGGCCTCACAGGAGGTCTCCTCCGGTTCGCCCTCGACGGTGCCGATGAAAACGTTTTCATAACCCAGCGCGTTCATCTGGGTCTGCATCTGGCTGTAGGTGACCTTCGCGCGGTGGGAGGTGCCGTGGCCCATGAACACGAAGGCCAGACCGTCCGCCGCGGCGGCCTCGGGGCTCTCATAACCCGCGGCTTTGACCGCGGCCTCGGTGATCGCGGCGGCGACGCGCTCCTTGTCCGCGTTGACGGAGCTCTCGTCCGCGCCGACCTGGCCCAGCAGCGGCTCGGCGATGGCGACGCGCTCAAACTGATCGGCGTAGGCGGCGACGGTCTCGGTCAGCTCGTCGTACTCCGCGCCGTGCATCAAATGGGTGGGCTGGATCACCAGCTCCTTTACGCCGTTGGCGACGGCCCGTTCCAGAGCCTGGTCCACGTTGTCGATGAACTCGCCGTCTCTGGCCTGAACGTGGTTGATGATAATCTGCGCGGTGAAGGCGCGGCGGACGGACCAGTCGGGATAGGCGGCCTCCAGCGCCGCCTCAATGCCGCCGATATCGACGGCGCGGCTGTCGTTGAAGGAGGTGCCGAAGCTGACCACCAGCAGCTCCTTTTCGCCGATGCCGTCGGCGTTGCGCGGATCGTCCAGAGAAGCGTCGCCGGTGTCCCGGCCGAAGTAATCGGGGTCGGCCTCCTCGCCTTCGACCAGCTCGCGCTGCTCGTCGGTCAGGGCGTCCCAGGCGGCCTTGGCCTCCGCGCAGAGGGCGTCTGTCTCGTCGGTGCGGGTCTGGACGTAGATCGCGTCGATCAGGGCGGCGACGCGGTCGGCTTTCTCCTGATCGGTCTCCTCCGGCTCGACCTCGGGCTCCGGCTCTGTGGGCGCGGCGGTCTCTGTTACGGGTTCCTTCGTGGGTGC
>JAFSRS010000022.1 GCA_017445985.1 Oscillospiraceae bacterium
GCGTCTTACCCTCGGCGCGTTGGGTTTGAGGCTGGCGGTGCCGTTTTCGGCACCTTTCCCTCCCCCGGCGGGGGAGGGTGCCGCCGCAGCGGCAGGAGAGGGAGAACGCCAGGATTATCGCGTCGCGCCGACGTTACGACCATGTTTCCCGCCCCGCGCGGGGCGCGGGGCGGCGGCGCGATCAGGGGATCGCTCCCTACGATGTGGCAATCGTCGTGACCTGCGGGCGACCACACAGGGTCGCCCCTACGAACATGATCTCGCCAAATCCCAATTTGCCGGACTCGCGTTTCCTTTTTTCTACTATTTCCCATACATAATCCGCCCCACCCTCGGGCATCCTGACCAAAAATGGGGGTGTTTTTTATGCAGCATAGACGGAACAAGCGGGCGATCCTGGCGGTCAGCTACCTGCTGGCGGCGGTGCTGGCGCTGGGCTGGCTGGCCTGGACGGAGCACGCGCGGGCGGAGCGCTGGGAGCGGACCGCGTCGAATGGCTACCAGCGGGCCTTCGGGCAGCTCGTGACCGCCGTGGGCGAGGTGGACAGTGCTCTGCAAAAAAGCCTGTACGCCACCGACTCCGGCATGACCGGCGCGGTCTGCGCGGAGCTCTTCGGCAAGGCCCTCTGCGCCCAGGCCGCTGTCAGCGCCCTCCCCTTCTCCTCTCAGGAGCTGGAAAAAACCGACGGCTTCCTCAGCCGGGTCGGGGATTACGCCTACTGCCTCAGCCGCGGCGCGATGCGCGGACAGGCGCTCACCGACGAGGAACGCGAAGCCCTGCGGGCGCTGTCCGACACGGCCTCCGTGCTGGCGATGAACCTGTACGAGCTGGAGGCGGGCCTGCAGGACGGGAGCCTGAGCCTGACGGAGCTGAAACAAACGGGCGCGACGCTCTCCCGGACCGAGGGCGGGGAGAGCCCGGCCTGGGCGGGGGATCAGCTCAGCCTGATCGAGCGGGAGTTCCCGGAGGTCCCGAGCCTGATCTACGACGGGCCCTTCTCCGAACACCTGACCGGGCGCGCGCCCCGGGCCCTGGAGGGTCTGAGCGAGATCGACGAGGAGACCGCGCGGCGGACCGCGGCGGAGCTGCTGGGCCTCCCCCGCTCGCGGGTCTACTCCACCGGCGAGCTCGGCGGCGAGATCCCCTGCTGGGGCATGGCCGCCGACGACGTGAACGGCGCGACGGTCTATCTCAGCCTGACGAAGCAGGGCGGACGGCTGCTGAGCCTGCTGTCCTCCCGGCCCGCCGGCCCGGCGTCGGTCCCGGCGGAAGAAGCGGAGGCCGCCGCGAAGCGTTTCCTCGCCGCGGCGGGCTTCCCCGATAACATGGAGCCGAGCTACCACATGACCCGCGACGGCGTCTGTACCTTCAACTTCGCCTGGCGGCAGGGGGAGGTCCTCTGCTACAGCGATCTGGTCAAGGTCTCCGTCGCCCTGGACAACGGGCGCGTCTGCGGCTTCGAGGCCAAGGGCTACCTGATGGCGCACTGTGAACGGGAGCTGCCCGGGATCGAGGTGGACGCGGAGACCGCCCGCGCCGCGGTCCCGGCGGAGCTGGAGCTCCTGGCGGAGCAGCTGGCCCTGGTGCCCTCGGACGGGGAATACGAGACCCTTTGTCACGAGTTCAAATGCGCCGACGCCCAGGGCCGCCACTGCATCCTGTACGTCAACGCCCTGACCGGCGGACAGGAAAAGATCCTGCTGCTGATCGAGGACGAGAGCGGCACGCTGACGCTGTGACAGGCTTGCAAAACGCGCGTTCCTGTGGTAGTATTTTCCCGATCACATCGGAAACGAGGTACTACCCATGAACGAACAGACAGTAAAGAAGCCCTGGAAGCTCTTCGGCAAGCTGAATATCATCGACGTTCTGGTGATCGTCGCGATCCTCGCGGCGGGCGTCCTGCTGAGCACCCGGATGCTGAAAAAGACCGGCGTCACGGCCTCGGCCCAGCACATCCGCGTCCAGTATTACGGCTTTGAGGACATCAAGAACTACGTCCCGGAAAACCTCCACGCCGGCGACCCCATCACCCAGTACCAGACCGGCGTGAACATGGGGAACCTGGTGGACTTCTCCTACGCCCCCGCCTACGAGCAGGTCTATGACCCGCAGCGCGGCGAGATGGTGGACGTGCCCATCATGGGTGAGAGCTTTGTGTGGCTCACCGTGGAGTGCTACGGACAGCTCGGCTCCAACGGTATGACCATCGAAGACACCACCTTCGTGATCGGCGGCAACTACTACCTGAACGTCGGCCCCACCCGCGCGGGCTATCAGATCACGAGCTTCGAGCTGATCGACTGAGCGATCCGTCCACGTCCCTGCAGGGGCGCTGAACGCCGCGCCCGCCGTCCGCCAAAGGCGGACGGAGACGGATCTCGCTGAAAGGATGTGATGCTCCATGCTGCAAGAAAGCCTGCTGGGCGCCTTCTACCGCGCCTGGCTCGACAGCTTTTTGTTCTCCCTGCTGCAGCGGCTCTGGCACGGGCTGGGCCGTCTGGCCGGGGAGAGCTGGCTCGGGCGGCTGCTGTTCGGCCCGACCCGGGGCGACGCGCTCTGGTCCGACAGCCTGCTCGCCCACCTGATCCGCGCCGTGATGAACGGCCTGGTCCGGCTGCTGCGGGCGCCCGCGCGCTGGTTCCGGGAGAGCGCCGTCGCCGCGCTGCTGCGGCGGCTGTTCCGCGGCTCCGCGATCTTCCGCTTTGAAGCGCTCTTCGGCGTTTTCTGCTGCGCCATGCTCGCCGTGCCCCACGCCCTGTGGAACAACACCTACGCGCTGCTCGGCGCGGTGCTGTTCCTGGGGGCTTACCTGCTGCTGGTCGCGGACCGGCGGCGGGCGCTGATCCAGCCCGACACGCTGGGGCTCGGCCTGGCGCTGTTCGTCCTCGCCGTGGGCCTCAGCATGCTCTTCGGCGTCTCGCGCCGCAGCAGCCTGCGCTGCCTGTTCTTCTTTGTCGCGGCCTTTCTGCTCTGCTACGAGGTCGTCGCGATCTGTCAGGACCGGCAGCGGCTGCGGCAGCTCCTGGGCTTCCTCTACGCCGCGCTGCTGGCCGCGTCCCTGATCGCCCTCGCCCAGCGCGCGCTGAACCTGGTCCACATGGACGAGAGCCTGACCGACGCGGTGCGTAACGCGAACGTGCCCGGGCGCGTCTACGGCCCGATGGACAACCCCAACAGCCTCGCCGCGGTGATCCAGACCTTCCTGCCCCTCTGCGCGGCCTACGCCGCCGCGACGAAAAAGACCTGGCTGCGGGCGCTGCTGACTCTCGGTCTGGCGCTCCCCGCCCTGGCCCTCGTGATGACCTACTCCCGCGCGAGCTGGCTGGCGGTGGCGCTGGCCGCGGCGGTCTACCTCTACTACCGGAACAAGAAGCTGCTGCCCGCCCTGGCCGTCCTCGCGCTGCTGTGCATCCCGGTGCTGCCGACCAGCATCGTGACGCGCTTCGCCTCGATCTTCAACGCCAAGGATTCCAGCCGCGGCCACCGCTTCGCGATCTGGGACGGCGTTTGCAGGATCCTCAGCGCGGACCTCAACTGGGTCACCGGCATCGGTATGGGCTCGCAGAACTTCCAGAGCCTCTTCCCCTACGAGGCTGAGGAGATCGCCAGGAACAGCGCCTACCACTCCCACATGCTCTACCTGGAGCTGGACCTCGAATTCGGCCTGCTGGGCCTGTTCAGCTTCCTCTGGATGCTGCTCAAGCTGCTGGGCCGCGCCCACCGCGCCGCCGTCCGCCGCGCCGGGACAGGCCTCCGCCTGCTCTGCGGCGGCGTCGTCGCCGCCCTCGCCGCCACGGGCTTCGCCGGACTGACGGATTACGTCTGGTACTACCCCCGCTGCCTCTTCGCGTTCTTCCTCTTCCTCGGCGTCACCTTCGCCGCCCTCCGGCTGGAGGAGCGGGAGGCGGCGGGGGCCTCCGCCCTCACCGAAGCCTGACAGACCGCCCTGAAAGGCGCGATGCCCTCATCGCGCCGCTTTTCCCCGAAAAACCGTTTCTGCCACTCCTTCGGCTCCCCTGAAAGGGGAGCTGTCGACCACAAGGCCGACTGAGCGCCCCGCGCACCGCGCGGGGCGGACGCCGGGACTATCCCATCGAAATAAACGGCAGGATCATGGGATCGCGCCCTGCGTGGGCGTTTCCCCGGAAAATTTTTCAAATCCAGCAAAAAACTCTTGCATTTTCCAAACGAGCGTGCTATTATAGTCAAGCGCGTTGAGAGCGTATGAGCGCCGTTAGCTCAGCTGGATAGAGTGTCTGGCTACGGACCAGAAGGTCAGGGGTTCGAATCCCTTACGGCGTGCCAAGAAAGTTCCCGGTTTCGTGCAGAAATCGGGAACTTTTGTCACTTTTTGAGGGACTTAACTTTTCTGAAAAACCGCTGACCCACATTTTGACCCACACGGGGAAACGTCCGGAAACGATTGGAGAGGGTTAAACGCGATTATTCTGGATTTTTTGCGCTCTCCGAAAACTTTTTCACAGGTTTATCCTATTGTCTACGGGTCAGGCCGCTGTACTTCCTTTGGGGTACGGCGGCTATTCTTTGTTTATGCGGCGCAAATGGTGATACAGAGCCTCTTATCATCTGCTTGACATTGCGATTGTTGATTGCAGGCAATTCAAGGGCTGCAGCGGTCCATTAACCATTGCAGCCCTCGTTTGCCTTTTTACATATTGTGTTGATTCTCAGCTCTGTTCAATCAGCTCCCGGGCCATCTTCAGCAGTTCATCCAACGCCAGCCCGTTGTGGCTTTTCAGTGCGCACTGCAGCTCACCCTGCTGCCAGGAAACGCTGCGGTCAACATCTCCGGTGCGCTGACCGTCTTCATACTCCCAAAAAACCTCGGATGTGAAGACTGTGATGCCGTTGATAGTGTCTGCCGGAGTCCCGTCGATAAAGCTGACGGTTTCCCCCTCGTGCCAGGGAATCTCGCTCAAGCTGACAGTGACAGATTCTTTCTCTCCCCGCTGTTCCGGAAGCTCGTAATTGAAGACATAGGAACGAATGTTTGCTTCCACGCTGCGGTTGTCGCCCAGCAGATCGTTTTCCATTAGCCATCCGTTGGAAAACGCATAACCATTGGCAAAGCGATCCACTATCACAGGGACAAAGCCGGCCTCATTCATGGCTTCTGCCTCTGTGGGAAGGCTGGTGAATGCCGAGTCAGACACGGACTCAGAATGCAGACCGCGGATGATCCCGCTACTGGCCAGGGCCGCAACGCTCAAAGCCAGGACCAGTACTGCGGCCAAAGCGATGACGACCGCCTGTTTCTTATTACGTTTCATAGGGATGACCTTCCTTTCTGTCCGTGCGGAGGCGGTCCTCTCCAGCGTCAGCGCTGTGATCCGTGCCGGATCCAGTCGAACCGGGGCATTCCGCTCCGCGTATGCTGCCAAGCTCGGATCTTTGCTCAGGTCTCGCTGTGTCATAAGGTTTCCTCCGCTTCTGATAAAATATGTTTTAACTTTTGTCTGCCCCTGGAAAGACGGGTTTTGACAGTTGACAGCTTCATGTCCATGGCGTTTGCGATCTCCCGCAGGGACTCACCGTAGCGGTAGAAACGGACAAAGAGCTCGAAATCCTCCTCGCCCAAAGACGCAACCGCATTCCATAGACTCAGGCGATCCGGGTCTTCAGTCGACAGCTCCTCGCCCCGTTCAGCCATCTCCTCCAGAGCGACGGTTTCCTGCCTGTTTCGCAGGCGTCGGTAAACGCTGTGACGAGCCGTGGCTGCCAGATAAGCGCGTAAGTTTCCCTTTTCTGCGTTTAGGCGATCCGCGCTTTGCCAGAGCGATACAAAGACATCGGCCAGAAGTTCTTCCTGATCCTCTCGGGACAACACATTGCCTCCTGCGCGGAAGATGACCGTGCTGAGATATGGCGTCAGGCGCCGGATCAAAGCCTCCAGAGCGGCTGCATCACCATGTTTCAGCCGCCATAGCAACCGTGCTTCCTCATTCATCTGCCCGTTCCTTTCCAAAAACTGTAAGCGTCGCGCGCCGCTGTACACTATGATATAGTCCAGAGGAAACGAAATAGTTTCATCGCGATAAAATGAATGTCAACCCCCAGCGCAGATTTTTGTTTGAGGGGCACGGGATTTTGCCGCTTATACTACCCCCGCCAAAAATCCCCCCACCTTGTTCGCCGCGTCCTGCTTCATCGCCGTTGTGATGTGTCCGTAGGTGTCCAAGGTGAAGCCCGCGCTGTAGTGACACAGGATGCCGGAGAGCGTTTTCACGTCCACGCCGTTCTGCAGCGCGAGGACCGAGAACGTATGCCGGAGATCGTGGAAGCGGATCATCTCCAGCCCCGCCCGTTTCAGGACCCGGCGCGGCATGTTCAGCATTCTGATTGCCTTCTGAATGATTTACAAGAATCGCTTTCCGAATGTTCTTCAGGAAAGACTTTTCTTTTTTCTCTTTTTCTGCTATACTGACGGTACAGGCGAGGAGGGATTTCCATGAGCAGAATTTATACGGTCTCGGAGCTGCAAACGGAACATCATCACGGTTGTGAGGCGCATGTATGTTGATAAACCAGTCAGAATATCTGCAAACGATCTCTTCGATCAAGCATGAGATCAAAAACGCGCAGTATCGCGCCGTTCTTGGCGCGAATCGGGAACTGATTCTGCTCTATTGGCGGATCGGGCAGGTCATCAACGCGCACAAGACCTGGGGCAGCAGGTTCATCGAAAATCTGGCGGCGGATATCAAGCTGGAATTTCCGGAGGCCACAGGGTATTCCGTGCGGAATCTGAAATACATGGCGAAGTTCGCGTCTATGTTTTCTGACCCTGAAATTGTGCAAGCGGCGCTTGCACAAATATCCTGGTACCACAACATGGCGCTCATGGATAAGGTCAAGGATTTGGACGCCTGCCTCTGGTACGCGGAACGCTGTGTAGAAAACGGCTGGTCCCGCAACGTCCTCGTCCACCAGATCGAAAGCGGGCTCTACGAACGGCAGTCGCTCTCGCGCAAGGTCAACAACTTCCCCGCGGCACTGCCGCCGGAGCAGAGCGAACTGGCGCAGCAAATGATGAAGGACCCGTACATCTTCGATTTCATCCCATTCCGCGAGGATGTTGTGGAACGGGACATCGAGCGGGCTTTGGTTTCCGAGGTTTCCAAGCTGCTTCTGGAGCTCGGAACGGGCTTCGCGTTCCTCGGGAACCAGTATCATCTGAACGTGGGCGGCGACGATTTCTATCTCGATCTGCTGTTCTATCATTTGAAGCTTCGCAGCTATGTGGTGATCGAGCTGAAAACCGGAGAGTTCAAGCCGGAGTATGCCGGGCAGTTGAATTTCTACCTCTCCGCCGTCGACGGTCTGCTCAAAACAGAGGACGACAATCCGTCCATCGGGCTTCTGCTCTGCAAAACGAAGAACAACCTCGTCGCGGAATACTCCCTGAAGGACATTTCCAAGCCCATGGGCGTCAGCGAGTATCGCGTCACCGGCGTACTCCCGGAGGAGCTGCGGAATCAGCTGCCCAGCATTGAGGACCTGCAGACCCGGATCCTGCCGCCGCATATCCGCGGCGCTTCGGAGGGCGACGACGAATAGTTTCCCATCGTTTCCCATTTTCTTTGACCCACAACCTGACCCACGATCCGAGATTTCCGGAGAGCGGCGGATACGAAACGGCCCCGCGAATCCGCGGGAAACTCGGACACAAGCGGGGCAAAACGTGACGGAAAGCTCTGTTTGGAGTTATAACCCGAAGCTGCGGACCGGAAGGTCAGCGGTTCGAATCCCTTACGGGGTGCCAAAGAAGTGCCCGGTTTTCGATGAAAACTCAGGAAGCTTTTTCGTTTGCGTCACGGAGCCTTGTGTGGTATACTGCTCTTATCTTGGAATTGATGGGAGGAACGCACAATGCTGTTTATCTGCTACCCCAAATGCGGGACCTGCCGCAAGGCACGGCAATGGCTGGACGCCAACGGCGTCGCGTACCAGTATCGGGATATCAGGGACGAGCGGCCGACGCTGGACGAGCTGCGGACCTGGCACGCGCAAAGCGGTCTGCCGACGCGGAAGTGGTTCAACACCAGCGGACAGCTCTATAAGACGCTGAATTTGAAGGACAAGCTGCCGGATATGAGCGAGGCGGAGCAACTGGAGCTGCTGGCCTCGGACGGCCTGCTGGTCAAGCGCCCGATCCTGGTGGGCGAGGGCTTCGTGCTGGTGGGCTTCAAGGAGGAGGACTACCGCGCCGCGCTCGGGCTCTGAGCGGCAGGCGGGCAAATTGGGATTTGGCAAGATGCCGTATTTGGCCCCCCTGCAAGGGGGGCTGTCGCGTGAGCGAAGCGAACGTGACTGAGGGGTGCCGTGTGGGACGCGATAGAACCCCTCAGTCACCGCCGCAAGCGGCGGCGACAGCTCCCCTTGCAGGGGAGCCAATGGCATTGGCGCAACGCGGCGCGATCAGGGGATCGCGCCCTACGGGATCGGTGGTAATTTTGGTGCGGGCGACCACACAGGGTCGCCCCTACATTCAACATTTCTACAACTCCCAATTTGCCGACCAGGTACGCCCCTCAGTCGTCCTCTTCCTCCCGCTCCTGCAGCTCCTCCAGCGTTTCCGCGATCGCCAGCGTGACGGCGATATCGTCCGGATCGAAGAGCCTGCCGTTTCCGTTCCAGTCGATTATGGGGATCTTCGGGATGAACTCGTTCATATCGTCACCTCATTCATTGACAATCCGGCCCCGCGCCCTGCTCGGTGAAGCGCTCGCGGGCGCCGAAGGCGCGGCAGATCGCGGCGTAGTCGCCGAAAACGGTCAGCTTGTCGCCCACGCGGAACACGGTGTCCGCCCCGGCGGGGCTGGCCTTGTGCCCGGGGGGCTCCACCAGCATCACCAGGATGCCGGTATCCGCCCGCAGCCCGGTCTCGGACAGCGGGACCCCCTGATACTCCTCCGGCACGGATTTCAGCGTCACCAGCGCGATGGTGTCCTCGCCGATGTAATCCAGCAGCATGACGGAGTTGCCCGCCTCGCCGCCCAGCACCCGGTCCGCGAAGCGCTCCAGCACCCGGTCTACCCGGGCGCGGACGATGGGGAAGCGAATCAGGATGAAGAGGATCGTCACAGCCCCCAGGGGGATCAGCACCGCCAGCAGATAGTTCCCCGCCTGGTTGGCCTTCAGCGACAGAAAGACGTTGATGAAGGCCGAAACGATCGTGATGTTGAACACGTACCCGAACAGCATCGTGATCCGCGCCAGACGGCGGCGGGGACGGCTGTTCAGGATGCTCTCGCTCTCCCGCGTGGTGAAGCCGCAGCCGGTCAGGAGCGAAATGACCTGGAAACGGGCCTTTTCGTCCGGCAGGCCGGTGAAGCGGAAGAAGATCGTGAACAGCTCCGTGATGATCCAATAGGTCAGGATCATCAGGGAGAAGAGCGAAAAGGCCATGTAGACGTTCATGGGCCTGCCTCCTTTCTGATATGGACTGATATGGATATTGCCGCTGCGACGCAGCGGCAATATCCATATTTGCAGGATTACACGTTCAGCGCCTTGATGATGTTCGGCAGCTCGGCGTCCACCTTGTCGTTGTCGAGCTGGCAGGTGCCGGCGTTCCTGTGGCCGCCGCCGCCGTAGCCGGCGCAGATGGCGCCGATGTCGGTCTCGGAGCCGCGGTTGACGATGCTCTTGCCGATCATGACGGCGGTGTTCTGCTTCTGGAAGCCCCAGGCCACGTGGATGGAGATCTGCGTCTCCGGATACAGGGCGTAGATCATGAAGCGGTTGCCCGCGTGGATGATCTCCTCGTTGCGGAGGTCCAGCACCACGACCTTACCCTCGACGCGGGCGATGCGGCGGAGCTGGGCGATGAAGAGCTCGGTCTGCTCGCGGTAGAGGTCCACGCGCTCCTTCACGTCGGGCAGCTCCAGGATCTGGTCGATGCTGTGGCTCATGCAGTAGTCGATCAGCTCCATCATCAGATCATAGTTGGAGATGCGGAACTGGCGGAAACGGCCCAGGCCGGTGCGCGGGTCCATCAGGTAGTGCAGCAGCACCCAGCCCTGGGGGTTCAGAACGTCCTCCATCGTGAAGTCGGCGCTGTCGCCCTTGTCCACGGCCTCCATCAGCTCGTCGCTGACGCAGGGGAAGGTCTCCTTGCCGCCGTAGTAGTCATAGACCACGCGGGCCGCGCTGCGGGCGTTGGGGTCGATGATGAGCTTGCCGCCGGTCTCGACGGCCTTGAGGCGCTCGGTCTCGGAGGCGTGGTGGTCGAAGGCCAGGCCCACGCGGGGGTCGTAGGGCAGGTTCGTCGTGATGTCATTGGGGCCCAGCTCGATCTTGCCGTCCTGCACGTCCTTGGGGTGGACGAACTTGATCTCGTCGATCAGGTCCAGTTCGCGCAGCATCATTGCGCAGACCAGGCCGTCAAAGTCGCTGCGGGTCACAAGCCGTTTTTTCTGTTCCATTGTCGGGTTCTCCTTTGGTATGTATTACTAATTCAGTATATTACTTGTTTTTCAGCCGCTTGTCGCTCTTCACGGCGAAGCGGGTGCCGAGGCTTTGGAACAGCTGGACCAGAAGGATCAGCAGGATCACGGCCGCGACCATAATCAGGTACTTGTAGCGGTAGTAGCCGTAGTTCATCGCGATCTTGCCCAGGCCGCCGCCGCCGATGATGCCGCTCATGGCGCTGTAGCCCAGGATCGTGGTGATGGCGATGGTGGCGTTGGAGATCAGGGAGGGGACGCTCTCCGGCAGCATCACGCGGGTGATGATCTGCATCGGAGACGCGCCGAGGCTCTGCGCCATCTCGATCGTGTTGGGATTGACCTCGCGCAGGCTGCTCTCCGCCAGCCGCGCGATAAAGGGGAAGGCCGCGATCACCAGCGGTACGATGCTGGCGACGGTGCCGACCACGGTGCCGACGATCAGGCGCGTCAGCGGGAACACCAGCACCATCAGGATCAGGAACGGCACGCTGCGGAGCAGATTCACGATCACGTTCAGCGCCCGCATCAATCCCGCGGGCAGGGGCCGGACGCCGCCCTTTTCGCCGACGACGAGGATCACGCCCAGGGGCAGGCCCAGCACGATGGCAAAAGCCGTGGAGAGGATCGTCACGTAGACGGTCTCCCAGATCGCCAGGGGGAACTGGGTGCGGATAATCAGCCAGGCCTCCTCCAGGACCTCCGGGGCAAAGAGCTTGTCAAGCATCCGGGACCACCTCCTCCGCGCTCACGTCGGGCTGTTGGTTCAGGTATTCGATGGCCTCCCGCAGCACGTTCTCCCCCTGCCGGATGCCCAGCAGCATGGAGCCGTACTCCCGCCCCTCGATGGTGCGGGTGGAGGCGTAGGAGATGTTCGCCTCGATCCCCTTTTCCACCGCCATGTGGGCGATCAGGGGCGTGGAGGACGCGGAGGAGCCGTTGAAAACCACGCGGATCACCCGCTCGTTGGGGACCAGCGTCGCGGAGATCGACTCCCCGTCCGGGTAGACCAGCTTCTTCGCGGCCTCGGACCTCGGGTGGGCAAAGACCTCGCTGACCGCGCCGGTCTCGGCGACCTGCCCGTGGTCGAGAATGGCGACGTGGCGGCAAACGCTCTCCACCACGCTCATCTGATGGGTAATCAGGATCGCGGTGATGCCGGTCCGCTCGTTGATCTGGCGGATCAGCTCGAGGATGGAGGCCGTGGTCGTGGGGTCCAGGGCGCTGGTGGCCTCGTCGCAGAGCAGGACCTTCGGATCGGTGGCAAGGGCGCGGGCGATCGCCACGCGCTGCTGCTGGCCGCCGGAGAGCTGGGCCGGATAGGCCCGCGCCTTGTCCGCCAGCCCCACCAGCTCCAACAGCTCCATGCCCCGCTGCCGCTGCCATTTGCGCTCCCCGCGGAGGCCGGAAATTTGGAGCGGGAAGCACACGTTGTCGAGGCAGTTGCGCTGCATCAGCAGGTTGAAGCCCTGGAAGATCATCGTGATCTTCCGCCGCTGCTCCCGCAGCTCCCGGTCACTGAGGGCCCCCATGTCCACGCCGTCGATCACGACGGAGCCGGAGGTGGGCCGTTCGAGCATGTTGATGCAGCGGACCAGGGTGCTCTTCCCCGCCCCGCTCATGCCGATCACGCCGTAGATGTCCCCATCCTCGATGCGGAGCGACACGTCCCGCAGCGCCTCGACGGTCCCCTCGGCGGTGGTGAAGGTTTTGGTGATGTGGTTGAGTTCGATCATAGTGTTATTGAGGGAAAAGGGACAAGGGATAAGGGATAAGGGCCGTGATTGCCCCCTTTTCCCTTGTCCCTTTTCCCTTATCCCTTACTTCAGCGCGTCCAGATTCGCCTGCTTGCCGCCATAGAAGCCCATGGGCTCCACGTGGATCGCGGCGACGGAGACGACATGGGTGCCGTTCTCGGCGTTGAAGTCGTCCAGATAGGGGACGTGCTGGAAGTAGTTCGCGTCCACCTCGCCGCTGTCAACCACGTTGTTGGGCTGCACGTAGTCGGTGAACTCGAGAATTTCAACGGTGATATCCTTCGCGGCCAGGATGTCCTTCACGACGGCCAGGATCTCGGCGTGGGGCGTGGGAGAGGCGGCGACGGAGACGGACTGTCCGGCGAGGGCAGCGTAGTCAACGGAGGCGTCGTAGCCGTCGGTGGGATCGTCCACGGTGGAGACGACCGCGCCGTCATAGCGCTCGGCGATGAAGTCCTTGACCTGCTGGCTCTCCAGCGCGGCGACCAGGGCCCGGATGACCGGCTCGTTCTCGCGGCCCTCCTTGACGGCCAGGATGTTGGCGTAGTAGGAGCCCGCGCCCTCGATGCCCAGAGCGTCCTTCGTCGGGTTCAGGCCGCCGTCCAGGGCGTAGTTGGAGTTGATGACCGCGTAGTCCACGTCCTTCAGGACGTTGGGAAGCTGGGCCGCCTCGACCTCGTTGAAGGTGATGTTCTTCGGGTTGCTGGCGACGTCCAGCGGCGTGGCGGTGATGCCCGCGCCGTCCTTCAGCTTGATGTAGCCGAGCTTCTCCAGCAGGAGCAGCGCCCGGGCCTCGTTGGTGGTGTCGTTGGGGATGGCGATGGTGACGCCCTTGGAGGAGGAGCCGCCGCAGCCGCTGAGGACCAGGGCCAGGGCAATGGCCAGCACGAGCACCGCGCCCGTGATGCGTTTCGCGTTACGTTTCATCGTTTTGTCTGTCCTTTCTGTATCAAGAGTGTGGTAGACCTTGAAACCACATTATACTGTGTTTTTTCCGGTTTCGCAAGTGGGAAAGAAGATTTTGCCGATTTTTCCGTTTTCCGATTTGCCCGCTGCTTTTGTGAAAAAGCGCTTGCATATTATGGTATCTATGGTAAAATGAGGTCAGAATCCACAAAAATATTGCGAGAGAGGAGAACTGCTATGTCTGAACCCCACACCCACAAGGAAGCCAATCCCGGCCCGCTCGGTCTGCTGGGCTTTGGCATGACCACGGTCCTGCTCAACCTGCACAACGCCGGGATCATCCCCATGAGCGCCATCATCCTCGCGATGGGCCTGGCCCTCGGCGGTCTGGCGCAGGTCATCGCGGGATTGATGGAATTCCGCAACAACAACACCTTCGGCGCGACGGCCTTCACCTCCTACGGCCTCTTCTGGTGGTCCCTGGTCATCATCCTGACCAACCCGGCCTGGCTCTCCGCCGCGGGCGCGGACGGGGCCGGCATGGGCTTCTACATGCTGCTCTGGTGCATCTACACCGCGTTCATGTTCATCGGCACGCTGAAGAGCAACCGCGCCACCCAGTTCGTGTTCGGCAGCCTGGCCCTGCTCTTCCTGATCCTGGCGATCGAGAAGTTCACCGGCAGCCACGCGCTGGGGATCGTCGCGGGCATCGAGGGCATCATCTGCGGCTGCAGCGCGATCTACGCCGCCGTCGCCCAGGTGCTCAACGAGACCTATGGCAAGACCGTTTTGCCGCTGTAAGGAAAGTAACAGGTAACAAGGAACGGATATCAACGACTCCGGCGGTCCTTTGACCGCCGGAGTCAGCGTGTAGACAAATTTGGATTCGGCGAGATACCGTATTTGGCCCCCCTGCAAGGGGGGCTGTCGCGTGAGCGAAGCGAACGTGACTGGGGGGTGCCGTGTGGGCCGCGATAGTACCCCTCAGTCACCGCCGCAAGCGGCGGCGACAGCTCCCCTTGCAGGGGAGCC
>JAFSRS010000023.1 GCA_017445985.1 Oscillospiraceae bacterium
AGGGGCGACCCTGCGTGGTCGCCCGCCGCACGCCGAAGGCGGGCGGAAGATCGTGGGAACGGGCGACCACGCAGGGTCGCCCCTACATTCAATGATTCAAGGTCTTTCCGAACTGTTGACCACCAAGACAGTCCTCGTGCTCTTCCGCAGCCAGAGCGGGACGCAGAGGAAGATCAGCAGGCCGACCAGCATCAGGCCGTAGGCGAGAACGTATTCGTCGCCGTGGCGCTGGACGAACCACTCCATGACGCCGACGATGCCGAGGCCCAGGACCGCCACGACCCAGAGGACCCAGTGATACCAGTGGAAGCCGTGGACCTTGATGCTCCGGACGCTGTAGAGCGCCGTGACGGCGGCCAGGCCGACGGCGCAGACGATCTGCACCAGGCTGACGAAGCCGTTGGAACGCAGGAACAGCGCGTCGTAGCGGGTGGAGTCCAGCAGGATCTGCCCGATGCCGTAGAGCAGCACGAACAGGTAAAAGACCCCGCCGCCGCGCCAGCTTTTTTTCTGCTCCTGCCGCCTCGACGGGATCAGAAAGACCAGCAGCGTGACGACGAACACCGCCGCCGCCCAGAAGCTCTGGAAGGCGAAGGTGGCGAAGCGCCACTCCTCCACGCCCGCGGCGTTCGTGACCGCGGTGCTCCAGGGGAGCGCGTGCAGGGCTTCGTCCGCGAAGATCATCTTGCCCCGGTCCGCGGCGGTGAACAGCTCCGCCCAGCGCCCCAGCGCGATGCCGAAGGCCCCGGCGGGCGCCACGGCGTCCAGCAGAGACGGAAGCTCATCCGTGAGCTTCAGCAGCCGGACGATCAGCAGCGCCAGCAGTGTCCCGGCAAAGACGCCGATCAGGCTGTAGCCGCCCCCGCCGAGATCCGTCAGGGCGGCGCTCAGGGAGGCATAGCTCTCAAAGCGGCAGTACCAGTGGATCAGCCGCGCGCAGTAGACGCTCAGCACGACGGCAAAGGGCAGCGCGATCAGCAGCGGGGGCAGGGGCTTCTTCTGCCAGAGCCGCAGGGCGACCGCCATCAGGAGCGCGGCCAGCGCGGCAAAGGCCCAGATGATGCTGCGCCAGTAGATGAACTGGCCGTCGGTCAGAAGTGCGACTTTCCCCATCTCAGCCCGCCTCCCTCTCCGACTCCGGGATCGCCGTGGCGAAGTAGATGATGTCGCTCACCGCGCGTTCGGTGCCCCAGTCCACGTGGTTGAAGACCTCGCCCCCGATGACCATCGTGGCGGTCTGTCCGCCGTCTAGGCAGTAGGCGTTGGGGACGCCGCGCAGCATGAGCTGGTCGGTGACGGTGCGGATCGTGCCGATGCCGCTGTAGCCGCTGTCGTGGTTGACCGTGACCATCAGGTAGTGGCAGGGGCCGAGCTGGCAGATCACGGAACGGGAGTAATAATTCTTGACCTCGCCCACCAGATAGTTCTCCGGGCAGACGTCCACGCCGTCCTCGATCAGGACCGGGCCGAAGGCCAGGGAGAACAGGACGTCATGGTCGGCGACGTACTGGTTGACGGCCTCCTCCGTCGGCAGCCCGCCCGCATGGACGAAGTTCAGGTCGCCGTTGGTATCCACGTAGCAGGTGTCAAGGTACTGGCTGTCGAGGCGGTAGAGCTTCCGGTTGTATACTACGGTGCCGATCTTACGGAATTTGTAAAAATCGCCGTTCATCGCGGCGACGGCGTTGACCGTCTGCGCGAGCTGGGAGGGCAGATACTGCATCGCGTTGCCGAAGGTGTTGTCCGCCAGATAGCGCCGGAACTGGCTCGGGTGGGCGATCTTGACCTCGGTGAAGTTGTAAACGCTCCGCCCGTTGATCAGCTCCTTCCAGGTGACGGAAAAGATCGTGTCGTCCTGATACCAGCGCACGACGGAGCCCGCCAGCCGCTCGGTATCGGGGTCCCAAAGAAATTCCTGGCCGTCCATCAGCTCCGCGGCGGCCTCCATCGCGGGGATCGTGTCCGCGCCGTCATAGGAGGTGCCGAAAGCGTTGGGGTCCGGCTTCGGCGCGATGACCGTGTCCTCGCTGAGCATATAGACCTTGGGGATGTAGACCGGGATCTCCTCCAGGTCCGAGAGCGCGTCGGCGATCAGGTTGTTCACGTCCAGCTCGAAGGCCGCCACCGCGTCCGCGTTGTTCTTGTCTCCGCTCTGGCGGCTCCCGCTGTCCGCCCCGACCCGGGGCAGCCAGGGCAGAATCACCGCGAAGAGGCCCACGCAGACGACGGCCGCGAGGATCATCAAGACGCTTTTTGTCCGACTTTGTTTCATGTCAGTCCCTCCCTTCATCGCACCGCGCCGCTTGTGAGCGCGCTGAGCAGCTGGTTGTCCGCCGCGATCAGCCACTCTCCGTCGGCGTAGCTCAGACGGACCGTGATCTCCCTTGTGACGGTGTGCGCCGCGGCGTCCGCGAAGGCTTCCTCCGCCGCCTCCCGAAGCGCCGTTTCCAGCAGCTCGGTCCGGTAGTTGCCGTCCTCGTCATAGACCTCTTCATTCGTCGTGGCGTTCTCCACGACGGCGGCCAGCTTCTCCTGGACCTTCTCTCCAATGGGCGCGGTCAGGGCGGCGGTGTCCAGCGCGGTGATCCGCACCCGCTTCATCAGCTCCGCGCCGTTCATCTCGTGGTCGGGCAGGATCTCAAAGTCCCAGTTGTCCTGCTCCGCCTCCCACAGCAGCGCGGCGATGGGGTCGTCCGGCGCGTTCTCCAGGCCCAGACTGCCGTAGTTGCTCAGGCATGCGTAGGCCGCGGGGTAGTCCCGCGCCTCCAGCGCGTCAAAAAAGGCCTCCAGCCGCGCGGTCGGGGCCGCGTCGTCCACCTTCAGCTTCGCGTCCTGCGCATGGACGATGAGATGATACGCCACCGCTGCTGTGAAAAGAGCAAGCAGGAACAGCAGCACCGCGAAAATCCGTTTCACAATGTTCATAGTATGTCTTCTCTCTCTTATCAGTTATGCAAAGGGATCACCGGCGTCAGCTCCACGCCGGTTTTGTATACCACATCGTCCCAGCTCCGGAATTCGACAACGTATTTCCAGTTGGCAAAGGCGCGGCGGATCTCCACGTTGCGGTCGGTCATACGCCAGCCGTCGGAGGTGGAGGACACGATCGACGGGACGAACAGGAACTGCGTTTCCGGGCGGACGTTCAGGGCCCACGCCTTTTGCTCCTCCGTTACCTGGGCACGGGCGAACCAGCCCATTTTCAGCTTCGGCATCTGCTCGATAAAGCTGATGTCGTTCAACCCCGCGCAAAAGCCGACGCATAGGTCCACCATATTTGTCAGACTTGCCAGCGGCGTGAAGTCCGTGATCTCATTGTGAAGGAACAGCTCCAGATATTCCAGCTCACTCAATTTCGCGAGGGGACCGATGTCTGTGATGTGTTCGTTGTCGCCGAGGATCAGGACCTTGAGCTCCCCCAGTTCCCCGATGGGCGTCAGGTCCCGGAGATCGTTGTGTCCCAGGTCCAGCGCGCGCAGGCGCTTGCAGTATTTCAGCAGCGGAGCCAGATCGGAATCGGTGTAACGATAGCCCACCGGCCAGGGCTGAAGGGTGGAAAAGCAGGTGATATCACTGCGCACGGTCCAGTGCATGACATGTACGTTCCAGATCAGGTCCAGGTCGGGATAGCGCTCTACGATCGGGACCGTGGCCGTGTTGCCGAAATCCAGCTCTGTGATATCCAGTTGGCGCAGCCGCGGCAGCCATTCCAGGCCCTCCAGCAGTTCCTCCGCCGTCACGCTGTCCGCGGGAAGGCGCAGCGACGTCGTGCGGCTGCTGAGCGCATTGCTGCCCAGCATGACCGTATAGGCCACGTCACAGTCAGGCAGTCTCCGCTGCAGCTCGCCCAGCGCGGCCCAGGCCGTGCTCTCCTGCGCGTCCACATAGCGCAGCGCCGGGTTGTCCGCCAGAGCCAGGATCGCCTCCGGCGTATCGTCCGGGCCGACTGTGACCTCTGTCAGAGGCGTCGGAGTCGGCTCGGGCGTGGGCTCCGGGGTGGGCGCGGGCGTGGCCTCCTGGCTCGGCTCCGTCTCAGCGCTCTCCATCTGGGCATCGGTCGCTACATTCGCGCCGCCGCGCTCCCCTTTCAGGACGCCCGGCAGGAGCAGCAGCACGATCAGAACCAGCACCAGCACCGCCGGGAACAGGATCCGCGCCCACTTCTTCAAAAAGATCATCGCCGCGATCAGCAGCACCGTCAGCGCCACGATCGCCGTATACTGCGTGCGCAGTCTGCCTTCCTGTTCCAGAGGCAGCGCCTCCGCCGCCGGGCTCCCCGGGGTCTCGCGCTGCGGAGTCGTGTCCCCTGCCGCCCCGGTTTCCTCTGCGGCCAGACGGGCTTCCTCGGCAAGCCGGGCTTCCTCCGCCTCCCGCGCCGCCTGCTCCGCCGCGAGACGCGCTTCCTCGGCGAGTCTGGCTTCCTCGGCCTCCCGCGCCGCCTGCTCCGCCGCGAGGCGTTCCTCCTCCTCGATCCGCCGCTGCTCCTCCACGGCACGGGCGTAGCCGTACTGACTGTAATCGCACATCAGCACCGCGTAATCGGCCAGGCCCATGACGCCGTTCCCAACGAAGTCCGTCATCATCACGATGATGATCGGCTCATCGGTATAGGCGATCCCGATGTCGTTGCAGGCGCCGAAGCCGTCGTCCATGTAGTAGCCGTATTTGTGCGCGATGGGATAGCGCTGCTCTTTCATACGGAAATAGGCGTCGGGCTGCGCCGTCAGCATGTAGGAAAGGATATCCGGGAAGCGCTCCGGCTCCGAGTACAGCAGCTTGAGCGCGTAGCCGAGCTGGCGCGGGGTAAAGGCATTTGCGAAGTTATAGTGCTCGTCCAGCGTTTCCCCCGGCGGGCAGAGGTAGGGCGTCATGGCCGCCTTGTAGTCCGTATAGGTCCCGAGGTCATGGATCAGCAGCTCGCCCAGCGTGTTGTTGGAGCTCACCAGCGTTGAGCGCTGGATCGCGTTGAGCTTCACGCCGCCGACCTCGTCGTCCAGGGTCATTTCCCCGCTGGACACCCGATCCGCGTAGATCATATTGATCGGGACCTTGTAGGTGCTGGCGGCGGTGAAATACTTGTCGCCGTTCCAGTCGTGCTCTTCGCCGGTGACGACGTTGTAATAGTAGAGCCCGACTCGCTCGCCGTTCATGCCGTGGTCCCGCAAAAAGTCCTCCGCGATCTCGTCCCAGCTCTTTCCGTAAAAGCGTTCGTCCTCCAGCGGCCAGGCCGTCGGGTCAAAGGGCGCCGCATCCCCGCTGTCCGCGGCGGCCGCCGCGGGCAGCGCCAGACTCAGCAGCAGTGTCAGCAGCAGCGCCGCAGCGCCGCAGCGCCGAAAAACTCGTCGTTTCACGCTCGATCCTCCATTGCGGTATTGCCAGCGTTTGATCAGCGCGCAGGACATACCACAGCCATTTTATTGAATACGTCTATTATACAGATTATTTGACAAAATGGAAGAGGAAGATTCAAAAAGCCTCCGATTTTTCGCGCTTGCATTCGGGCGTAGGATACGGTATAATAAAATGTCTTATTATGTCAGGAGTGTGAAGCACTTGAAGCGAAGCAATCTGAAGCCCAAGGCGCAGGCCCCGGAGGAAGCGGAGAACATCGTCGCCTTCCCCGCCGAGGCCCAGCCGGAGGCCGCCCCGGAGCAAAAAAAGAAAAAGCGCAGCCGCCTCACGCTGCTGCTGACCATACTGATCAATCTGCTGATCGTCGGCTATATCGCCCTGCGGGAGTTCCGCGGCGAAACGGCCGCCGCCAATCTCATCTCGGCAAGCGACGTGCGCTGGCCCTTTATCGTCTGCGGCGTGCTCTGCTTCGTCCTCGCGGTGTACATGGAGTACCTCAAGTACCGCAAGATGATCCTCGCCACCGAGGGCCGGGACGACCGGCGCAGCGCCTTTGAGTGCGCGGTCCTGGGCAAGTATTACGACAATATCACGCCCTTCGGCGCGGGCGGTCAGCCCTTCCAGATCCTCTACCTCCGCAAGCGGGGCTTCAGCGCGGGCAACTGCGCGGCCATGCCGGTGGCGGGCTTCATGATGCTGCAATTCGCCTTCGTGCTGATCGCGGCGGGCGTGTTCATCGCGAACCGCGACACGATCGCGGTCCCCGGCGCCATCCGCTACACGGCCTATCTCGGTCTCGTGATGTACGCAGCCCTGCCGCTGGCCATCGTGTTCTTCGCCTTCTTCCCCCGCGGGGTCCGGGCCGTCGTCGGGCGCGTCACGGGCTTTCTCGGCCAGCTCGGTCTGCTCAAGGACGCCGCGGACACCACGGAAAAGGTGCTGGGCTCCCTGGACGAATACGTCGTCAGCCTGAAAACCATGAACCGCCGCCCGCACTTCACCGTGAAGCTGCTGTTCTTCTCCGTCGTCTATCAGGTCGCGATCCTCTCCGTCCCCTTCTTCATGCTGCTGGCCTTCGGCGGGCATCAGGACTGGTGGACCGTGTTTTCCCTGGTCGTTTACATCTACGCCGCCATCACGATCATCCCTACGCCCGGCAACGCGGGCGCGGCGGAGGGCAGCTTTTACGCGGTGTTCTCCTCGCTGGAGGGCGGCTTCCTGTTCTGGGCCATGATCGCATGGCGCCTGATCGTCTACTACTTCTGGCTGGCCCTGGGCCTGCTGGTCGTAGCCCGCAGC
>JAFSRS010000024.1 GCA_017445985.1 Oscillospiraceae bacterium
CCCTACGAGATCGGTGGTAATTTTGGTGCGGGCGACCACACAGGGTCGCCCCTACATTCAATATTTCTACAAATCCCAATTTGATACGGAAACGCATGAACCCGCGGGCCTGCCGGTTTTCGGCAGGCCCGCGGGTTTGTTTTGTTGCGTCGTTTGGTTTTGCGTTATTTCTTCGCTGCCCAGCCGCTCCATTTGTCGGCCAGGGAATTGACCTGTCCCGTGAACCGGGCCAGCTCCTTGTTCGGGATGCCGCGGCAGGCACGGGCGATCCGCATCAGCTTCTCCAGCGCCTCGATCAGCGCGCCGAAGACCGTGGCGTTGCGCTGCTGCTTCGGCGTCAGGCGCTCCACCGGGATGCCCTCGGTCAGCTCGACGAAGCGTTCGGTCAGCAGATCGTAGGAGGTGCCGGAATAGGGCGTGCTGACCGTGAAGCCGTGCTCGGTCTTCAGGCACTCGGCGTAGGACTTCATCGTCTCGTCCTCGCCGTGGTTGATAAAGACCATCTTCGGCTTCGGGTCGAAGGCGGAGATCCAGCGGATCAGGCCGTCCTTGTCCGCGTGGCCGCTGGTGCCCGCCAGATAGGTGATCTCGGCCTTGACCGTGATGTCCTCGCCCAGAATCTTGAGCTGCTTTTTCCCGTCCATCAGCGCCCGGCCCGTGGTGCCGGCGGCCTGATAGCCGACGAAGAGGACCGTGCACTCCGGGCGCCAGAGGTTGTGCTTGAGGTGGTGGCGGATGCGGCCCGCCTCGCACATGCCGCTGGCGGAGATGATGACCTTCGGCTCCGGGTCGACGTTGATGGCCTGGCTCTCCTCGCTGCTGACCGCGACGCGGAAGCCGGGAAAGACCAGCGGGTTCACGCCGGAATCCAGCACAGAGCGCATCTCGTCGTCAAAGTTTTCCCGGTCGCATTGCAGGAAGATGCCCGTGGCCTCGTTCGCCAGCGGGGAGTCCATGTAGACCGGGAAGTCGCCGTGGCCCGTGACCATGCCCGCCAGCTTCAATTCCCGGATGAAATACAGGATCTCCTGGGTCCGCCCGACGGCGAAGGAGGGGATCACCACGTTGCCGCCCCGGTCCAGGGTCCGCTGGATCACCCCCGCCAGATAGCGGACGTTGTTCTTCTCCCCCCGGTCGTGGAGCCGGTCGCCGTAGGTGCTCTCGGTGACGACGAAGTCCGCCTCTTTAATGTATTCCGGGTCCTTGATGATGGGCTGATCGTCGTTGCCGATGTCGCCGCTGAACACGAGCTTGCGCGTCTCGTCCCCCTCGCGCAGCCAGACCTCGATGCTCGACGAGCCCAGCAGGTGCCCCGCGTCGATGAACTCGATGTTCACGTGCTCGCCGATCTGGTAGACCTTTTTATAGTCGCAGGGGCGCAGCTTCGAGATCGCGCCCTCGGCGTCCGCGAGGCTGTAGAGCGGCTCGACGGGCGGCTCGCCGGAGCGCTTGTGCTTGCGGCTGAGCCACTGGGCGTCGCTCTCCTGGATGTGCGCGCAGTCGCGCAGCATGATCTCACAGAGGTGCGTGGTGGCCGTGGTCGCGTAGATGGGGCCGCGAAAGCCCCGCTTGTACAGCAGCGGCAGCAGGCCGCTGTGGTCGATGTGGGCGTGGGTCAGCAGCACGTAGTCGAGCTGCTCCGCCGCCACCGGAATTTCCTGATTGACAAACACGTCCTGGCCCTGCTCCATGCCGCAGTCCACCAGGCCGAAGCGCCCGCCGGCCTCGATCAGGGTACAGCTCCCCGTGACCTCATGCGTCGCGCCCAAAAACGTCAGCTTCATGCGCCGTGCCTCCCGTTCCGTCAATGTGTACAAGATTTCTGTTTACAGTATACGCTTTATACTGCAATATTGCAAGTACAGAATATAAAAAACAACAGAGGCGCGCGCATGCGCTCCTCTGTTGCTTTTTATCGTCACAGCATTGCCGCGACGTATTTTTTCGGTCTGACCTCGACGGGCTCGGGCTGCTCCGCGGGGCTGTAGCTGTCCACCAGGGCCCGTACCGCGTCGCGGATCTCTGCTTCGTCGTTGCGGTACGCCGTCTCCATCAGCAGCGGCAGGTTCGCCAGCAGGGCGTCCTCGTCAAAGCGGAGGGGTTGTCCGACGTGGATCAGCTTGTTCGGCGTGGTCTGCATGCCCTCCTCGGCCATCAGCTTCTCTTCATAGAGCTTCTCGCCGGGGCGCAGGCCCGTATAGACCACCCGGATGTCCCGGTCCGGCACGTAGCCGCAGAGCTTGATGAGGTTGCGGGCCAGGGTGTCGATCTTCACCGGCTCGCCCATGTCCAGAACGAAGATCTCGCCGCCGTGGGCGTAGGTCCCGGCCTGGAGGATCAGGCTCACCGCCTCGGGGATGGTCATGAAGTAGCGGATCACGTCCTTGTGGGTGACCTCCACCGGGCCGCCGCGCTCGATCATCTTGCGGAACAGCGGGACCACGGAGCCGTTGCTCCCCAGCACGTTGCCGAAGCGGACCGCGACGAATTCGGTCTGCGCCGCCGCGAAATGCGCCTTGCGCCGGGCGTTGGGGATGAGCTCGTCCTCCCCGTGGGTGTGCAGGGCCGGGAGCTCCCAGGACCTGCCCGCCTTGCACTTGCGGTCGAAGGTCTGGATGATCATCTCGCACAGCCGCTTGCTGGCGCCCATGATGTTCGTCGGGTTCACGGCCTTGTCCGTGCTGACCAGGACGAAGCGCCTGCAGCCCCAGCGCATCGCGGCGTAGGCGGTCTTGTATGTGCCGAACACGTTGTTCTTCACGGCCTCGCAGGGGCTGCCCTCCATCAGGGGGACGTGCTTGTGGGCCGCGGCGTGGTAGACGATATCGGGGCGGTACTTCTCAAAGAGCTGGTCCACCCGGCGGCTGTCGCGCACCGAGCCGATCTCCACCGAGAGGTTCAGCTTCGGGAACTCGTGCCGCAGCTCCTGCTCGATGTCGTAGGCGTTGTTCTCGTAGATGTCGAAGATCACCAGCCGTCTGGGATCGTGCCCGGCGATCTGGCGGCAGAGCTCGCTGCCGATGGACCCGCCGCCGCCCGTGACCAGGATGACCTTGTCCCGGAGGGAGCGGTAGATCGCCTCCATCTCGACCTGGATCGGCTCGCGGCCCAGCAGGTCCTCCACGCGCACGTCCCGCAGCTTCGCCGCGGTGACGCTGCCCATGTCGGTGAGCTCCTGGATGCTGGGAAGGCTCTTCAGCTCGCAGCCGCTCTCCTTGCAGATGTTCAGAATCTCGCGCCGGTCCGCCACTCCGGCGGAGGGGATCGCCACGAGGATGCGCTCGATGTCGTACTGCTCCACCGCGGCCAGGATGTCCTCCCGCCCGCCGACGACGCGCACGCCCTCGACGTAGCGGCCCTGCTTGTTCTCGTCGTCGTCGATGATGCAGAGGACCCGGCTGCTGGAGTTCCTCGCGTGGTGCAGGTCGCGCAGGATCATCTGGCCCGCCGCGCCCGCGCCGATCAGGAGACAGCGCCGCACGGGAGACTCGTCCGCCTGCCGCCGCGCGTCACGGGAGAGCAGCTTGAAAAAGCGGAAGGAGAAGCGCGCGCCGGTCACGGCGACGAACTGGAACACCGCGCCGAGCAGGTAGTAGGAATTCGGCATCCGCCCGAACAGCAGGATGATGCCGACGGCGTGGGCCACGACCGCGATGCCGGTCGAGATCATCAGGTTTTTCAGCTCGTCATAGCTGGCGAACTCCCAAAGGCTCTTGTAGAGGTGGAAGGCCCAGTAGATGCCCAGGCACAGTACGGTGTAGAAAGGCGCGAAACGGAGCCATTTGTCCAGGTAGACCTCCGGGATCAGGGAGAAACGAAAGTCGAAGCGCAGCCAGAGCGCCAGAAAATAGGCCGCGTTCACCGCGATGAGGTCGAACAGCAGCAGCAGGACCGTGACCGTCTGCCAGTGCTGCCATTTTCTGTTTTTCGTCTTACGTACCATAGATCAATCCCGTCTTTCGCCCGTCAGCGGGCGCGTTCGTAAAATACGTTCAGGACCAGGCGCTGCAGCGCGTCCTCATCCGGGTAGAACTCCATATAGCGCTCCCCGAGCACGCTTTCGCCCTCCGGCACCAGAACGTCGGACAGCTCGAAGCGGGAGAAACGCGTCGCGTAGTCGTTCAGATCGTACACGCTGCAATCGCTGACCAGGTAATCCGTCACCTCTGCGTAGGCGTCGAACACGAAGCCGTCCTGCTCCGCGAGACTGCGGCGCAGCGCCTCGAAGAAGCCGCTCAGGTAGGCGCGCTGGCGCTGCATGCGGTTGACGTTGGTCTTGTCGTCCGGCATGCTGCCGCGGGAGCGCACGAAATGCTCCACGTTGCCCGCGTCCAGCAGCACGCTCTCGCCCATCACGAGCGTGTCGTCCACGCCGGTGAAGTCGTCCTCCACCGTCACGACCACGCCGCCCACCAGGTCGTTGACCACGGGGATCGCGTCCATCGTCAGGGCGAAGTAGTTGTCGATCTTGATGCCGTAGAGGAAGCGGCTGACCGCGTCCACGGTGTTGACGCAGCTCACCTCCAGCCCGTTGCCGTAGGTGTGCGCCAGGGCAAGCTGCTGCTTCTGATAGCCGATCATCGTTCCGAAGGTGTCCAGAACGGGGACCTCGGCGATCGTATCACGGTTGAGCTGGATCAGGGTACAGGTCTTTGCCTTCTGGTCAAAGACCGCCAGGGTCAGGAAGTCCGCCTGGCCGGAATTGCGGTAGGAGCCGCTGAAGGTCCGCTCCGCTTCGTCGATGCCGAGAATCAGCAGCGTCATGAGCCGTTCCTTGCGGACGTATTTTTCACCGTTGTAATACAGCGCGGACCGGGCGACCGCCGCCTCCCTGGTCAGGGCCTGCCCGGCGCCCTCCGGAACCTTGTCCAGGCTCTGCTCCAGCCGGGACAACAGCGCGAAGAGGCCGAACGCGGCCAGCAGCAGCGCCAGCGCCAGGAGCGCGGCCATGACGAGCTGCTTGCGGCGGCTGACGTAGTCCCACTCCCGGCCCCTGCTCCGGCGGCGGCTGCGGTGATGGTGATGATGGCCCGGCAAGGCTTATTCGCCCGCTTTCTTCGCCTGAATCAGACTCAGCGTCGCGCCGATGGCAAAGGCCGCGGCCAGCGCCGTCCAGAGCAGACTGTTGTCCCCGGTCTGCGGAGACAGCGTGGACGGGTCGTAGGAGGGCTGGTTTTCCTCGTTCTCCTCCGGCGGGACTGGCTGCATCTCCGCGAAGGAAAAGGCCACGGTCGTGGTCTCCGGCAGCACCATCTGGACGTAGTCGGGTCCCACGATGTAATCGATCTCGGTCCAGGTCCGGTCCTCGTTTTCAACGAAAACAGTCACCAGGCGGCTCAGCTTGTCGTAGGTCATCGCCACGCGGACAGGCTCGCTCCAGTCCACGACCTCGCCGTCGGAATCGCGCACCATCACGATGTCCAGGACCTCATAGCCGCTGATCTCGCCGGACTCCTGGATCTTCGAAGAGTTTTCCGCCGTTTCCAGCAGCTTTTCCTCGTCTACGCTCTCCGGGTCCGTCGGGCGGAGCTCCAGATGATAGCCGTCCTCGGTGTCCGAGTAATCCTTCTTGATCTCATAATGGACGCTCTCGGTGTAAATGACGTTTGACGGTGCGTTCGCCCAAACGCTCAGGCTCAGCAGGAGCGGCAGCGTCAGCGCCAGCACCGCGATCCAAAACTTTTTCATTGCTTCCTCCTCCGCTTATTGCGACTCATACGGCGTCAGATCGCCGTTGAGCAACTTTCCCATCACCAAAAAGCGCTGTGTGTTGTTCGACGACAGGCAGGTGGACAGGATCATCACCCGGTCCCCCGCTTCCGGCGCGCTTTCCTCCCGGAACCTGGCCCGCAGGTCCCGGACCGCGAATACCGTCAGGAAGAAATCCTCGAAGGTCCGCGCGTCCGTAAAGTCCCGCTCCAGCAGCAGATGCTCCCTGGACCAGGGCACCGCCGCGAACACCTCGTATACCAGCGCCGCCGTCGGGGTGTAGACCGTAAAGGTGGGGTGGCTGTCAAAATACTCCGAATCCGAGTAATAGCGCTCCAGATAGCCGAACATCAGGCCGGAGAGCATGTGGTGCCCGTAGACCACCGTCACGGGGTCGGTAAGCGTGTCGCCGTTATAGCTCGCCTCGACAAACAGCGCGCCGTTGCCGTTGAAGTTCCGGTCGCTGTCATGGTTCATGTAAAATCTGTCGTTCTCCGGGTCCCGCAGCACCGGGTAGTTGATCTCGGTGTCCGGGATCACCAGCCAGGAGAACACGTCCGGATTGATCGCCCGCAGCGCTGCAAAGTCCACGGGACTGACGTACGGCTCCGCCGTCTCCGGCTCCTCCGCCGGGCCCGCCGTCGCGGCGGGCGGGGTGCTCATATCCGCGATGCGCGCCGAGGTCTCCGCCTGCGGCTGCGCGGTCGGCCGAAGCGCCGTCGTCTCCAGATCCTTCGGCGCGAACAGCGTCATCGACGCCAGCGCCAGAAACGCACCCGCGGCGACGGCCAGCGCCAGGCCGAGGATGATCCAATACCGTCTTCTCATTTACTCTCCGACCGTACAGCGGCGCAGCCAGTACCGCGCCTCCTCATCGATTTCCTTTGCCTCCTGCGCGCCCAGCTTTTCCCCGATCAGCTCCAGCGCCTGCGCCAGATTCGGCGCCCGGTCGCTCAGGTCGTGGGCGTCCGAGCCCAGAAACTGAATGAAGCCGTCCTGCAGCAGGCGCAGCGCGCGGCGCCGCGTCCGGCGGGAGAGGAAAAACTCCGCGTTGCACTGGACCAAAAGCTCCTCCGCGAAGGCCCGCAGGGTCTCCGGGCGGTTGAAGCCGAGATAGCGTTCCAGATGGGCGGCGACGGGCTGGATGCCCCGCCGCCGGATGCGGCGGACCTCCTCCAGCATCCGCGCCGTCCAGGGCACGAAGGGGAATTCCAGCAGCAGCAGGCGCGTCCCCTCCAGGCAGAGCTGCGGGAGGGCCTCCGCGGAGGCCATTCCGTCAAAATACCGCACCTCCGCGCCGAGGCGGATGCGGGGGGCGTCCTCAGGCAGCGCGGCGGACAGCGCGTCCCAGGCCGCGGCGCGGCGGCGCAGGAAGCGCTCCGGCGTGTCCCGGTCCGCGTAAAAATGCGGCGTGGCGCAGACGCAATCCCCGGCGCCCCAGTGGGACAGCATCCCCAGGCTCGTCTCTACGCTGTCGCTGCCATCGTCCACGCCGGGCAGCAAATGCGTGTGAAAATCAAGCATGATCCTTCTCGTTCCGCTTCTGCTCCGCGGCGGACTGGGCGCTCCGGTAGTCGCCGTGGTAGCCGCCGTAGTAGTTGTAGCTCTTGTAATACTTCCGGTAGTAGTTCTTCCGGTAATAGCGCCGGCCGCGATAGTAGCCGCCGCCGCCCTCGCCCGCGGCGTTGAACACGAAGCCCAGGATGCGCGCGTCGATCTGGCGGAGCTGGCGGACCGTCTCGCTCACCGCGTCGCGGATCGTCTGGTCCGCGCGGACGACGATGATCATGCCGTCGACGATCTTGCAGGCGATGATGGGGTCCGCGACCGCCGTCACCGGGGGCAGATCGACGATGATGAAATCGTAATACTGCCGCAGCCGCTCGACCAGGAGCTGCATCCGCTGACCGCCCAGCAGCTCGGAGGGGTTCGGCGGCACGTCGCCGGAAACCAGCACGTCCACCTTGACGGTCTTGCGCTCCGTGCTGCTTTGATAGACCTGGCAGCACTCTTTCCAGGTGCACATGCCCGCCAGCAGGTTGGACAGGCCGGGGGTCGCGTTCAGCTCCAGGCGGCGGGCGATGGTGGGCAGACGCATATCGCCCTCCAGCAGCAGGACGCGCTTCTGCGCCTCCGCCAGGGTATAGGCGAGGTTGATCGCGGTCACGCTCTTGCCCTCCGCGCGGAAGGAGCTGGTCACGCCCACGACGCAGCAGGCGTCCTCCTCGCCCGAAAGGGAGAAGGTCAGATTCGTGCGCAGCAGCTTATAGGCCTCCGCGGCGGCGAAGTTCATGTTGCCGCCGATGATCTGGCGGGTCTCGGCGCGTTCCTCCAGAAGCTGCTTCTTATCCTGTTTCTTTTCCTTCGGCTCTTTGCTCACTTGCGCGCCTCCTTCTCCTGCGACGCAGCGCTCTGGTAGCTGTTCCGGTATCTCCCGTAGTAGTCACGCCGGTAGTAGCGGGAGCTGTAATAGCCGCCGGAACGGCTCCGTCCCGGCGCCATGTCCGGGATCACGCTCAGCAGCGGGATGTCGGGGAAGTTCTGGGTGAGGTACTCCTCGGAATGGATCTGGTCGTCCAGCAGATAGATCAGCACCAGCAGGCCCACGCAGAGCGCGGCGCCGATCAGAGCGCCCATGGTCGCGTTGCGCGTGTAGCTCGGCGAGGAGCGGCTGGAAGGCACCACGGCGTAGTCGACGATCCGCACGTCGGAGCCCGCCATGATGTCGGCGATCCTGTCCGGCAGGACCTCCGCGATCGTGTTGGCGATATGCTCGGCCATCTGGGGGTCGCCGCAGGTCACGACGACCTGAAAGACCTCCGTGGAGTTCACCGCGTCGGCGGAGATCATCCCCCGCAGCCCCTCGTAGCTGTAGGGCAGGTCGCCCGCCTCGATCACGTCGTTGAGCACGGAGCGGGATTTCAAAATGACGATATAGGTGTCCACCAGACGCTGCGCCGTAGAGAGCTGCGAGGCGGTGATACTGACCGACTGGCTCCCGACGGACAAGGTCGCGTTGTTGACGTAAAGCAGCGTGCTCGCCTTGTACAGCGGCGCTACCATGTAATAGGTGTAGCCGAAGGCGATGACGCCGCCGAGCACCGCAACCAGTACGATCGCCCAGGCACGGCGAAGCAAAGACGCAAGTAAATCCCAGAGGTCGAGTTCTTCCATATGGCACCTTTCCGAAACGGTCTTTTTGATCGTAATAGAATCGTAATAAAATCGTAATAAAAGCAGTCTATCTATTTATTCGCGGAAATGCAAGCATTTTTTCAGCTCTCCGCAGATTTTGGACGGATCAAACCGTATCCATGACGGTCCGTTCGACCCGGTGGAACAGCAGGAGGCCGAGGAACAGCAGCGCCAGCGTGACGCCCCAGGCCGCCGCCACGACGCCGGCGGCAGGCGGCGGCGTGCCGATCAGCGCGCAGCGCAGCAGCTCCATGCCCGCCGTCGCCGGATTGACCAGGACCAGCCGCCGGATCGCCCCCGCGGGCAGCGCGGAGATCGGGTAGACCACCGGCGTGACGTACATCCAGAGCTGCGTTCCCACCGGCACCAGGGCGCCCAGGTCCCGGTAACGCGCGGTCAGCGCGGAGACGATCAGCCCGCAGCCGAGCCCCAGGAAGGCGAGCTGCGCCACCGTCAGCGGCAGCAGGAGCAGGCCCCAGCCGTTCGGCGCGATCTCGCCCCGCGCCCAGTGGACCGCGGCCAGCGCGAGGGCGGGCAGGAGCTGGACGCCCAGACGGAACAGCGCCGTCAGCAGATTGCTCAGCGGCACGGTCAGCCGCGGGAACCAGATCTTGCCGAAGAGGTAGGCGTTCGCGCCGAACACGCCGGAGTTGTTCTGGAAGCAGGCGGCAAAGAAGCCCCAGCCCGCCGTGCCCGTCAGGTAGAACAGCAGCTCCGGCGCGCCGCCGGTCCCCAGCTTCGCGATCCGTCCGAAGAGGATCAGATAGACGAAGCTGCTCAGCAGCGGCGAGATCAGCAGCCAGAGCGGCCCCAGCACGGTCTGGGTATAGGCGACCTTGAGGGACTTTTTCGCAAACAGCGCGATCAGATCCCGGTAGCGCCAGAGCTCCCCGGGCCGCCAGTCCAGCCAGCGGAGGCGCGCGTCGATATGCGTATGGATCATCCCGTCCGCCTCCCCGGTCCGCAGGTCCCGATGCAACAATGATTTCAATATATTACACCGGATCGCGCGATTTGGCAAGTATAAGTTCCTGCCACTTTCCCCACTTTCCCCTCCGTCTATGATGGAATATGCCTAATCGGCCGGAAAGCTGTTGACAAGCGGCCCTTCCTGTGCTATCTTAATTTGCGTTTGATTCGCAAATTGAGAGGTCTTGGCAAATGAGCAAATACGTGACCCGGCAGCGGAAGGCGCTGCTGGGCTATCTGGGGGCGCACGCGGACGAGTCGCTGAGCGCCCAGGAGCTCTCCGACGCCCTGACGGCGGCGGGGGAGCAGATGAGCCTGAGCGCGGTCTACCGCAACCTGACCGAGCTGGAAAACGAAGGACGGCTCCGCCGCGCCGGACGCGCGGGGAGCCGCGAGGTCTATTATCAGTACACCGGGGCCGCGGGCTGCCGGGGCTGCCTGCATCTGAGCTGCCGGGAATGCGGGCGGACCTTCCACCTGGACCCGGTCTGCGCCCGGCGGCTGGTCAGCGAGGTGCAGGAGGCCCAGGGCTTCGCCGTGGACCGGAGCGAAACGGTGCTCTACGGCGTCTGTGAGAGGTGCCGGAAATGAGGCGGGGCTATACCATTATAATTATATGCTTCGCCCTGTGCGCGGCGCTGCTGGCGGGCTGCGGCGGGACCGCGGCGACGAGCGTTGACACGGCGCAGCCCACCCTTCGCGTGGTCTGCACGGTCTTTCCGATCTGGGACTGGACAAGGAGCGTGATCGGCGCGGAGGCGGAGGGCGTGGAGCTGACGCTGCTGCTGGGCAGCGGCGTGGACCTGCACTCCTTCCAGCCCGGCGTGGACGACATGGTGACGCTCTCGCGCTGCGACCTGCTGATCTACGTGGGCGGCGAGAGCGACGACTGGATCGCCGACGCGCTGGCGGAGTCCGTGAACCCAAACCAGCGGGCGCTGAATCTGTTGGAGCTTCTGGGCAATGAGGCTTTCACAGAGGAGCTGCGCGAGGGCATGCAGGGCGAGCCCGAGGACACAGCCGACGAGCACGTCTGGCTCTCCCCCCGCCGCGCCGCGCTGCTGACCCGCGCCATCGCCGACGCGCTCTGCGAGCTGGATGAGGCCCACGCGGCGCGGTACGAGGCCAACGCCGCGGCCTACTTGAATGAGCTGGGCGGGCTGGAGGCGGATTGCGCCGCCCTCGCCGCCGCGGACAAGCTGCCCCTGCTGGTGGCGGACCGTTTCCCCTTCCGCTATCTGGCGGAGGACTGCGGCCTGGACTACTACGCGGCCTTCTCCGGCTGCTCGGCGGAGACCGGGGCCAGCTTCGAGACCGTGGCCTTCCTGGCGGGCAAGGCGGACGAATACGCCCTCCCCGCGATCTATGTGACGGAGAGCCCGATCTCCGGCGTCGCCGAGGCCGTCCGGCGCGCCTGCCGGACCGCCGCGCCCGAGATCGTGACGCTGGACTCCATGCAGTCCGTCACGAGAGCGGAGGCGGAAACGACGAGCTACGTCGGGATCATGAAATCGAACCTGGAGATTATCGAGTTAATAGTTAATAGTTAATAGTGAATAGTTGAAGGATCGCCTTCGGCGATAATTTAAATTGGTCGCGAAGCGACACCATAACTATTAACTATTCACTATTAACTATTAACTAAGACACAGGAGATACGTAAATGTCTTTGATTACCTGTACCAACCTCTCCCTCGGTTACGAGGGGCGGGAGATCATACGCGATTTGAATTTCTCGGTCAACGTCGGGGACTATCTCTGCATCGTCGGGGAGAACGGCTCCGGGAAAAGCACGCTGATGAAAACGATCCTAGGGCTGCGTCAGCCCTTCGGCGGCTCCATCGCCTTCGGCGACGGGCTGCGGCAGACCGAGATCGGCTATCTGCCCCAGCAGACCGCGGTGCAGCGGGACTTCCCCGCCTCGGTCTGGGAGATCGTGCTCTCCGGCTGCCAGAACCGCATGGGCCGCCGCCCCTTCTATGGGAAGGCCGAGCGGGACCGGGCGAAGGAGCAGCTCGAGCGCCTGGGCATCACCGAGCTGTCGAAGCGCTGCTACCGGGAGCTCTCCGGCGGGCAGCAGCAGCGGGTCCTGCTGGCCCGGGCCCTCTGCGCGACGCAGAAGCTCCTGCTGCTGGACGAGCCGGTCAGCGGCCTGGACCCGATGGTGACGGCGGAGCTCTACCGCCTGATCCGCGGGCTGAACCGGGAGGGCGTCACGATCGTGATGATCTCCCACGACGTGGCCGCCGCGGCGGAGGACGCCAGCCACGTCCTGCACGTCGGGCGGGAGCTGTTCTTCGGCACGAGAGACGAATATCTGCGCTCCGCGGTCTGCCGCTGCTTCGCGCCGGGAGGAGGTGCGGGAGCATGAGCGGTCTGTTTGAAAAGCTGGGGACCTATCTGGCCTATCCCTTCGTCCGCTACGCCCTGATCGTCGGCGTGCTGATCGCCCTCTGCGCCTCGCTCTTCGGCGTGACGCTGGTCCTGAAGCGCTTCTCCTTCATCGGCGACGGTCTGAGCCACGTGGCCTTCGGCGCGCTGGCCATCGCCAGCGTGCTGAAAATGACGAACAGCATGCCGCTGGTGCTCCTCATCACGATCGCGGCGGCGGTGCTGCTGCTGCGCACCGGGCAGAACGCCAGGCTGCGCGGCGACGCGGCGATCGCGATGCTCAGCGTCGGAGCGCTGGCTCTGGGCTATCTGCTGATGCACCTGTTCTCGACCTCCGGCAACCTGGCCGGGGACGTGTGCTCGACGCTCTTCGGCTCCGCCAGCATCCTGACGCTGACGAGGGCGGAGGTCTGGCTCTGCCTGGGACTGAGCGCGGTGGTGATCGCGCTGTTCGTGCTGTTTTACAACCGCATCTTCGCGGTGACCTTCGACGAGAGCTTCGCCCAGGCCACCGGCGCGAAAACCGGGCTCTACAACCTGCTGATCGCGGTGACCGTGGCGGTCATCATCGTGCTGGCGATGCACCTGGTGGGCAGTCTCCTGATCAGCGCCCTGGTGATCTTCCCCGCTCTCAGCGCAATGCGGCTCTACAAGAGCTTTCGCGGCGTCACGATCTGCAGCGCCGTGATTGCGGTGGTCTGCGCCCTGCTGGGCCAGCTCGTCAGCATCCTCGCGGCGACCCCCGTCGGCGCCACCGTCGTCGCGGCGAACCTGGCGGCGTTCGGGGTCTGCTGCGTCATGGGACGAGTGAAAAGTTAGGAGTTAGAAATTAGGAGTTAGGAGTTTTGGCGGCGTGACGCGCCGGTAACTCCTAACTCCTAACTCATAACTCCTAACTGACGATATTGTTCACCCACTTCCGGCTTCTAACCAGGAAGAAGCCCAGCACGCACTTCACCAGATCGAGGGACTGGAGCACGATCACCATCGGGAGGATCGGGACGGCGGTGTGATAGGCCAGGACCCAGGCCACCGGGATGCAGAGCACCCAGATGAAGCCGCTGTCGAACAGGAAGGTGATGATCGTCTTTCCGCCGGAGCGCAGGGTGAAGTAACAGGTGCTGGTGTAGCCGTTGACGGGCATCATGGCCGCGGTCACCAGCAATAACCGGCCCGCGAGGCGCTTCACCAGCGGCGTGGTGTTGTAGAGCTCCGGGATCCATTGGGCCACCAGGGCCATGATCCCGCCCACGACGACGCAGAGCGCCACGCAGAAGGCCGTCAGCTTGCGGGCCTCGTCCACCGCCTTGTCCAGCTTCCCCGCGCCCAGGAGCTGGCCGACCAGGATGCTGACCGCGCTGCCCATGGCGAAGAAGGCGCAGAAAAACAGGTGACTGACCGTGGAGGAGATGTTCTGGGCCGAGACGACCTCCAGCCCGCGTATCGAATAGCACTGGGTCAGCACGGTCATGCCGCTGCTCCAGAGCAGCTCGTTGAGCAGCAGCGGCGTGCCCATGACCGCGACCCTGCGGACCAGAGGTCCCGGCACCCGCAGCGATCGGTAAGCGCCCCGGATAAAGGGGTGCTTTTTGCTGTTGCGGTGCGTCCATACCATCACGATGGCAGCCTCCACGAGACGGGAGAGCACCGTCGCCCAGGCCGCGCCCACGACGCCCAGGGCGGGCAGGCCCAGCTTGCCGTAGATCAGGAGGTAGTTGCCGAGCAGGTTCACGGCCACCGCGATCAGCCCGGCCTTCATCGGCAGCACCGTCTCCCCGCACTCGCGGAGGGTGCTGGAATAGATCTGGCTCAGGGCGAAGAGCGGCAGGCCGGGCAGCATCACCAGCAGATAGGCCCGCCCGAAGTCCAGCGTCGCCGCCAGGTCCAGCGCCTCCTCGCCCTCGTGGAGGAAGAGCGCGATCAGAGAGTCCCCCGCGGCGAGGAAGAGCCCGATAAAGACCGCCGTGCTCACCGCGCCGACCCAGAGCTTCACCCGGAAGGAGTGGCGCACGCCCTCCTGGTCCCCGCTGCCATAGAACTGGGCGGTGAAGATGCCCGCTCCTGCCAGTCCGCCGAAGATGCAGAGGTTGAACACGAACAGAAGCTGGTTCACGATGGCGACGCCGCTCATGGGCTCGGTGCCGATCCGGCCCACCATCACGTTGTCCAGCAGGCTGACGAAGTTCGTGATGACGTTCTGGATCAGCACCGGCACCGTGACCGCCAGCATCCGGTTGTAAAAGGCTTTGTCTCCGATATAGCGGCTCCGGAACGAGCCGCGTCCGGTCTGTTCCAATCCGATCACTTCCCTTCGGAATCAGGCGATTTCTGTGACAGTGTGCCACAGTTTACCCCATCCGGCGGGAAATGTCAATCTTGGAACGAGTTGCGTTATACGCCGTTCGCCTTGACGAGATAGCGGCGGATCGTCTCGACCATTTTTTTGTTGTGAAGCCCCGCCTCGATCTCGTCCATATCGACCGTCCGGCCAGACAGGATGCCCTGGATCAGGACCTCGGCGTAGAGCACCTCGCGGGTCGTAGGGTCCTTCAAATAAGTCAGCAGGTCCAGGTTCATCTTTTCGTTGACGCCCTCGACCAGACCGGTGAAAAAGGTGCAGTCCTCCCCGAAGCGCCTGCCGATGTCCTCGATGTGTTGAAAGCCTGTGACGACGTCCTCCAGCTTCATCAGCCGTCGCTCAGAGGCCGCCACCGCGCCGCCGTTGAGCAGCTTGTCTGCGGTGGTGTTCAGAATGTCACAGAGCTCCAGCAGCAGCCCCGTATCCGGGAGCGCGTCGCCGTTTTCCCATTTGGAAACGGCCTGGAAGGAAATGCTCAGCTTCTCCGCCAGCTCCTTCTGCGTCAGGCCCGCGGCCTTGCGAAGGTGCTGGATGTAATGTCCGATTTTCAATGTGTCCATGGTGTTCTCCTTTGATGATGTGTATTTGCGGCCGCGAGATCATCATACCGCATGAATGCGGATTCGTAAATAACGGGAAGATTGAAAATATTCTAATTTCGGTTGAGTGCTTTCGCGTTGGGATACAAATTGGGATTTGGTGAGATACCGTATTTGGCCCCCCTGCAAGGGGGGCTGTCGCGTGAGCGAAGCGAACGTGACTGGGGGGTGCCGTGTGGGCCGCGATAGTACCCCTCAGTCACCGCCGCAAGCGGCGGCGACAGCTCCCCTTGCAGGGGAGCC
>JAFSRS010000025.1 GCA_017445985.1 Oscillospiraceae bacterium
CAACTCTCGATCCGCAAAAAAATCCCACGGCTTTCACCGTGGGATATTTCTATGATCGGATATTCGCCCGGATCACTTGCCCATGTTCATCTGGGCGGCGACTTCGGCGGCGAAGTCCTCTTCGCGCTTCTCGATGCCCTCGCCCTTGATGAAGTGGACGGCGTCGACGAACTTCACGCTGCCGCCGAGCTTCTTCGCGGCGTCGGCGATGTAGCCCTCGACGGAGCCCTGGAACAGGTCGGAGCGGACGAACTCCTGCTGCAGCAGGCAGTTCTCCTTGTAGAAGGCGTTGATCTTGCCGGCGGCGATCTTCTCCTTGACGGCGGCGGGCTTGCTGGCCATCTTCGGATCGTTCTCCATCAGCGCGACCTGGACGCTCAGCTCATGGTCGATGTCGGCCTGGGGGACCAGGGACTTGTCCCAGAACTTGGGGTTCATGGCCGCGATCTGCATCGCGACGTTCTTGCCGATCTCGGTGGCGTCGATGCCGCCCTCGACGGCCAGGTTCACCAGCACGCCGTGGGTGCCGCCCGCGTGGACGTAAGCCACGTTGGTGGGATTGGCATAGCGGACGAAGCGGCGGAGCTGCAGGTTCTCGCCGATGCTCATGACCTTCTCAGGCATGGTCTCCTCGACGGTCAGCTCCTTGCCGGGGTACTTGCACTGCTTGAGCGCGTCCACGTCGGCGGGGTTCTGCTCGGCGACAGCCTGGGCGATATCCTTGACGAAGGCGCGGAACAGGTCGCTCTTCGCGCAGAAGTCGGTCTCGCAGTTGACCTCGACCACGACGCCGACGCCGTTGATCACGTCCGCGTAGGCCATGCCCTCGGCCGCGATGCGGCCGGCCTTCTTCGCGGCCTTGGCCAGGCCCTTTTCACGGAGCCAGTCAACAGCCTTGTCCATATCGCCGTCGCAGGCCTGCAGGGCCTTCTTGCAGTCCATCATGCCGACGTTGGTCATCTCACGCAGGGTCTTAACGTCCTGAGCAGTAAAAGCCATAATCTGTTTCCTCCCTCAATTATTCAGCGGCCTCGGCGGCGGCGGGCTCAGCGGCCTCGGCGTCCTCGCCCTGACGGCCCTCCTGATAGGCGTTCGCCATGGTGGAGCTGATCAGGCGGATGGCGCGGATCGCGTCGTCGTTGCCGGGAATGACGTAATCGACCTCGTCCGGGTCGCAGTTGGTGTCGACGATGGCGACGATGGGGATGCCCAGCTTGCGGGCCTCGGAGATCGCGTTGTGCTCCTTGCGGGGATCGACCACGAACATCGCGCCGGGGAGACGCTTCATCTCCTTGACGCCGCCGAGGTACTTCTCCAGCTTCTCCATCTCGTGCAGCAGCTTGACGACTTCCTTCTTGGGAAGCATGTCAAAGGTGCCGTCCTCCTGCATGCGCTTGAGCTGGGCCAGACGGTCCACGCGGGTGCGCATGGTCTTGAAGTTGGTCAGCATGCCGCCGAGCCAGCGGGCGTTGACGTAGAACTGACCGACGCGGCCGGCCTCCTCGCGGACGGCGTCCTGGGCCTGCTTCTTGGTGCCGACGAACAGGATGCTCTGGCCGTTCTCGGCCACGGTGCGCACGAAGTTGTAGGCCTCCTCGAGCTTGCGGACGGTCTTCTGAAGGTCAATGATATAGATCCCATTGCGCTCCATGTAGATATACTCCGCCATCTTGGGGTTCCAGCGACGGGTCTGGTGACCGAAGTGCACACCGGCCTCCAGAAGCTGCTTCATAGATACGACTGCCATTACGTTTTAATCCTCCTATTTTCAGTTTTTTACCTCTGGGAGCCTCAACCCCTCCGCCAGACGGGTCGTAACCGCCACTGACAAAAAGTCCGCTCCCATGCGTAATGCCCGGATAGTATAGCAGATCCCGGCAAAAAATGCAAGCATTTTTTGCCGGGATCTGCAAGGTTTTTCACTGTCCGATGACTTCGTTCGGGTCCACGCTGACGCCGTCCCTGTACAGCGCGAAGTGCAGGTGCGCGGCCTCGCCGATCTCGCAGAGGGCCGTCGCGCCCACGCTGCCGATGACCTGGCCCACGTTGACGGTCTGGCCCGCGCTGACCGTCGGCGTGGCGGCCAGGTTCGCGTAGAAGCCGGTAAGGCCGTTGGCGTGGGCGATCTCCACCACCGTGCCCCAGCGCTCGTCCTCGTAGACCGCGGTCACGCGCCCGTCGCCCGCGGAGACGACCGTGGAGCCGACGCTTGCCGCGATGTCCAGCCCGTCGTGGGTCCGCCAGTCGTGCATCGTCGGGTCATAGCTCAGCGTCTCCATCGCCCAGGGGCGTTCCACCTCGCCGTTGACGGGCCAGACGAAGTAATGCCGGACCTCCACCACCGCGGGCAGGGTCTCCTGAGGCGGCTCGGCGGCGGCCTCCGCCGCGGGCTGCTCCGGCTCGTTCAGCGCGGGGGCGGCGGTCTCCGGGGGCATGGCCGCGGCGGGCTTTTCCGTCACCGCGGGGGCGGCGTCCGCGCCGTTCACCGGCAGCACCGCCTCCGGCAGCAGGCCGGACACCGCGCTCACGTCGTTGCCCGTGTCCGCGCCGTTTCGCGCGGAGAGCATCGTCCAGGCCGAGAAGCCGATCACGCTCAGACAGAGCAGCATCACAATGTAAAAGCCCTTCCCGGCGAAGAACGCTTCCAGCTTCCGCATCATGGGATTCTTAGCTTTCATCTTCCGTTTCCCTCCAAATTCAGCTTGCAGAGCATATTATTGCCGGGAAAGACATGGATTATACCATAATTTTTTTGCCCCATGACACATTTTGTAATTTCTTTGTAATTTAAAAAAGGAAAAGCCGATTGCGCGGCGTATATAGGAGATAGCGGAATTTGAAAGGGCGGTGATCGCATGTCCTGTCTGCGCGAGGAACGGGAAGAGCTGGAACGATATCTGGTCGGACCCTATGGGGTCCGCGCCGCGGAGAGCCGCGGGCGGCTGCGCCCGGAGGACCCGGACCCGATCCGCACCTGCTTCCAGCGGGACGTGGACCGGATCACCCACTCCAAGGCCTTCCGGCGCCTGAAGCACAAGACCCAGGTCTTTTTGCAGCCCGAGGGCGACCACTACCGCACCCGCCTGACCCACACGCTGGAGGTCACGCGCCTGGCGCGGACCGTCGCCCGGGCCCTCCGGCTCAACGAGGACCTGACCGAGGCCATCGGCCTGGGGCACGACCTGGGGCACACGCCCTTCGGTCACGCGGGGGAACGGGCTCTGCGGGAGCTGCTGCCCGGCGGCTTTTTCCACTATGAGCAGAGCCTCCGCGTCGTGGACCGGCTGGAAAAGGACGGCGAAGGATTGAACCTCTGCTATGAGACGCGGATGGGCATCCTCAACCACACCTACGGCGCGGAGGACGACACGCGGGAGGCGACGGTGGTCCGTATGAGCGACCGGATCGCCTACATCAACCACGACCTCGACGACGCGATCCGCGCGGGCATCCTCACCGAGGACGAGCTTCCCCCGGAGGTCCACGCCCGCTGCGGCGACCGCACCAGCGAGCGGATCAACAGCTTTGTCAGGGACCTGATCCTCAACAGCACCGGCGGCGACATCCGGATGAGCGAGGAGATGGCCGAGGTCTTTGACACCTTCCACAACTTCATGTACGACGCGGTCTACCGCAACCCGACGGCGAAGGGCGAGGAGGGCAAGGTCCGCGGCATCCTCGGCGGCATTTTCGACTATTACCTCCACGACCGGGACCGGCTCCCCAGGGAGTTCCAACGCATCGCCGAAACCGACGGCCTGGAGCGCGCGGTCTGCGACTACATCGCGGGCATGACCGACGGCTACGCGATGGAGGTCTATTCGCGGCTGTTCATCCCGGCGGCGTGGAGCGTGAAATAATGTGCAATGTGCAATTAGCAATGTGCAATGAAGGGATCGGCTTCGCCGATATTTTAAAATCGTCGCGAAGCGACACCACAATTGCACATTGCACATTGCTAATTGATCGAGGTGAAGCATGGCGCAATTCAGTGACTCCTTCCTCCAGGAGCTTGCCGACCGGAACGATATCGTGGACGTGGTGGGCTCCTACGTGCGGCTGAACAAAAAGAGCGGGGCGAATCTGTTCGGGCTCTGCCCCTTCCACAGTGAAAAGACGCCCAGCTTCTCCGTCAACGCCGAGAAGCAGATCTTTCACTGCTTCGGCTGCGGCAAGGGCGGCGGCGTGATCGGCTTCATCATGGAGATCGAGAACCTCTCCTTTCCCGACGCGGTGGAGTTCCTGGCGCGGCGGGCGGGGATGGAGGTCCCCCAGGACCCGGACGAGCAGGCCGGACGGCTCAAGCGGGACCGGCTGCTGGCCCTCAACAAGGCCGCGGCGCGGTACTATCACAATGCGCTGAAGGCCGCCTACGGCCAGCCGGGGCGGGATTATGTAAACCGCAGAAAGATCAGCCCCGCCTTCGTCGTCCGCTTCGGCCTGGGCTTCGCGCCGGACGACTTCTACGCCCTGACCGACGCGATGCGCCAGCAGGGCTATCAGGACTACGAGCTGATCGAGGCGGGGCTTGCCAACGCGAACCGCAGCGGCAAGGGCGTCCACGACGTGTTCCGCAACCGCCTGATGTTCCCGGTGATCGACGTGCGCGGCAACGTGATCGGCTTCTCCGGGCGGACCCTCGGGGACGACGACCGGAAGTACTTAAACACCCGGGATACCCCGGTATTCAACAAATCCCGCAATTTATTTGCCTTAAACCTGGCAAAAAAGAGCAAAAGCGGATATATTTTGCTCGTAGAGGGCAACATAGACGTGGTGAGCCTGCATCAGGCGGGCTTCGACAGCGCCGTGGCCTCCCTCGGCACCAGCCTGACGCCGGAGCAGGCGCGGCTCATCACCCGCTATACGAAGCAGGTGGTGATCGCCTACGACAACGACCCGGCGGGGCAGAAAGCCAGCCAGCGCGCCATCGGCATCCTGGACCAGCTCGACTTGAAGGTGAAGGTCCTCCAGATGGAGGGAGCCAAGGACCCGGACGAGTTCATCCAGGCCCGGGGCGACGAGGCCTTCCGCCAGCTCATCGAGGGCAGCGCCGACGGCATGGCCTTTCAGCTCGGCGCGGCGGCGCGGAACTATAACCTGTCTCTGGACGCGGAGAAGGCCGCCTACCTCCGGGACGCGGCGGCGATTTTGGCGAAGGAGCCCAGTCCCGTCACGCGGGAGGTCTACGCCAGCCGTCTGGCGGAGCAAACGGGCGTGACGAAGAGCGTCGTGGTGGAGGAGATCGACCGGGCGCGGCGGCGTATCGCCTACGGGAAACAGAAGCAGGCCGCCCGGGAGGCGGTCCGGGACCTGCGGGCCTCGGTCCAGCCGCCGGAGCGCTCCCTTCGTTATGAGAACGAGGCCAGCGCCGTGGCGGAGGAGGGCGTCGTCCGGCTCCTGTACCTCGACCCGTCCCTCTTCGACGCGCCGGAGCGGCGGATCGGGCCGGAGGAGTTTTCCAGCCCGCTGCTGGCCCGCTTCTACACGGTGCTGCGGGAGAAGGCCGACGCGAACGCCAACGTGTCGCTGGCGGCGCTGAGCGGCGAATTCACGCCGGACGAGCTCTCCCTCTTCACCGCCATCATCCAGAAGCCGGAGGTCCTGGCCAACGGCAGGGCCGCCCTGACCGATTACATCAAGAAAATCAGAACCGAGGGCCTGCGCCGCGGCGCGCAAAACGACCTGACGGCCTTGATCGAACAAAAGAGAAATAATTTATAAAGGTATGGTGAACGGAATGTCAGAAACAAAGAACAATACCACCCCTGAGGAGCAGAGCCCCGAGACGCTGGAAACGGTCCCCTTCACGATGATCGAGATGCCGCCGGAGAGCGCCGGGAAGAAGAGCCCCAAGAAAAAGAAGAAAGAAGTCAAGCCCCAGGTCCCCGTGCCCCAGGGCACGCCGGAGGAGGTGCTGGCGGGTCTGCTGGAGAAGGGCAAGAAGGCCGGACAGCTCACGAACAAGGAGCTGAGCGTGCTGGAGAGCCTGAACCTCGACAGCGAGGCCATGGACAAGTTCTATGAGCAGATCGAGGCCGCGGGCATCGAGACCGTTATCGAGGACGACGATTTCCTGCCCCCGCTGGACGACGACGCGCTGCCGGAGCTGGAGCAGCTCGAGGAGATCGAAGAGGTCACGGAAGAGGAGATCATGGACACCGACGCCATGGCCGACACCTTCTCCACCGACGACCCGGTGCGCATGTACCTGAAGGAGATCGGCAAGGTCGCCCTGCTGACCCCGGAGGAGGAGTACGAGCTCGCCAAGCGCATGGCGGACGGAGACCCCGTGGCGAAGCGCCGCATGACCGAGGCGAACCTCCGTCTGGTGGTCAGCATCGCGAAGCGCTACGTGGGCCGCGGGATGCTGTTCCTCGACCTCATTCAGGAAGGCAACCTGGGCCTCATCAAGGCCGTCGAGAAGTTCGACTATGAGAAGGGCTACAAATTCTCCACCTACGCGACCTGGTGGATCCGTCAGGCCATCACCCGCGCCATCGCGGACCAGGCCCGGACCATCCGCATCCCGGTCCACATGGTCGAGACGATCAACAAGGTCATCCGCGTCTCCCGCCAGCTCCTGCAGGAGCTGGGCCACGACCCCAGCGCCGAGGAGATCGCCGAGGAGATGGGCATGCCCGTGGACAAGGTCCGCGACATTCTGAAGATCGCCCAGGAGCCGGTCAGCCTCGAGACCCCCATCGGCGAGGAGGAGGACAGCCATCTGGCCGACTTCATCCCCGACGAGGACGCCAGCGAGCCCGCCGAGGCCGCCAGCTTCTCCCTGCTGAAGGAGCAGCTTATGGAGGTGCTGAGCACCCTGACGCCCCGGGAGGAAAAGGTCCTCCGCCTCCGCTTCGGCCTGGAGGACGGCCGCACCCGCACCCTGGAGGAGGTCGGCAAGGAGTTCAACGTCACCCGCGAGCGCATCCGCCAGATCGAGGCGAAGGCTTTAAGGAAACTCCGCCACCCCAGCCGGAGCAAGAAGCTGCGGGACTTTTTGAATTGATTTTATAAATCCCGGAAAACGCAGAGAACGGGGAGCGATTCGCTCCCCGTTCTCTGCGTTTTCCGGCCTCGTTACCCCCGGATCGGCTTGACGCCCTTCTGCGCTTCCAGCGCGGCCCGGACGACAGCGACGGCCTCCTCCGGCGTGGCGAGGGTCTGTTCGCCGGTTTTCATGTTTTTCAGCCCCAGCTTGCCCTGGGCGATCTCGTCCTCGCCGAGGATCGCCGCGAAGGGGAAGCCCAGCTTGTCCGCGTAGCTCATCTTGGCCTTGAACTTCTTCGGCTCGGTGTAGAGCTGCGCCCGGATGCCCGCGTCGCGCAGGGCGGTGGCGCAGCGGACCGCGAAGGCCCGGTCCTCGGTCATCGGCAGCACCAGCACGTCCGCCGGGGCGGTGGGGAGGGCGTCGGACAGCATCCCCTGCTCCTGGAGGACGAAGAACAGCCGGGTCAGGCCGATGGAGATGCCGACGCCGGGCAGCAGCTTGTCGGTGTAGTACCCGGCGAGGTTGTCATAGCGCCCGCCGGAGCAGACCGAGCCGATCTCCGGGTGATCGCGGAGCGTGGTCTCGTAGACCGTGCCGGTGTAGTAGTCCAACCCGCGGGCGATGCTGAGGTCCACGGCGAAATTTTCCTCCGGCACGCCGAAGTCGCCGAGGTAGCGCACGACGCATTCCAGCTCGTCCAGACCCAGGTCAAAGACCTCGTTCCGGCCCCGGTAGCCCTCCAGCGCCGCGACGACCTCCGCGTTCGTGCCGCGGATGGCGATGAACTTCAAAATTTCGTCGGCCTGTTCGCCTGAAAGGTCCAGCTCTTCGCCGACCAGCAGCTCCCGCAGCTTCTCCGCGCCGATCTTGTCCAGCTTGTCCACGGTGCGCATGATGTCGCCGCTGCGCTCGGCCAGGCCCAGCATCCCGTAGAAGCCGCTCAGCAGCTTGCGGTTGTTGACCCGGATCGTGAAGCGGCTCAGGCCCAGGTCCGTGAAGGTCCGGTAGATGATGGCGGGGATCTCCGCCTCGTTCACGATATCCAGCTTGCCGTCGCCGATCACGTCGATGTCGGCCTGATAGAACTCCCGGAAACGCCCGCGCTGGGCCCGCTCGCCGCGGTAGACCTTGCCGATCTGGAAGCGGCGGAAGGGGAAGGCGAGCTGGCCGTAGTTCAGCGCCACGTATTTCGCCAGCGGCACGGTCAGGTCGAAGCGGAGGGAGAGGTCCGCGTCGCCCTTGGTGAAGCGGTAAATTTGCTTTTCGGTGTCGCCGCCGCCCTTCGCCAGCAATATCTCGCTGGCCTCGATCAGCGGGGTGTCCAGGGGATAGAAGCCGTAGCGGGCGTAGGAGCGCCGCAGGGCCTCCATGATCGCCTCCATCTTCATCTGGTCGGCGGGCAGCAGCTCCATAAAACCGGACAGGGTCCGGGGCTTGATGCGTTGCATAAATACGTTCTCCTTCTAAAAAATCATCTTACGTCGAAATCGCGGCGACAGAACGACAGACGCACAGGACCAAAGTCCTGTCATTCCGAGCCAGCGCGCACTTTTCGCGCAGGCGAAAAGTAGTGGCGTGGGAATCCCATCTCGAGGCTTCCGTAAAATAGTGGGATTGCCACACCAGTCTGCGGACTGGTTCGCAATGACAGACCTTTCCGTCTGTGCGTTGCTCGTTGCCGTGTGCGGTTATGAAACGAATCTTTTACGGTTCTCAGTGGTTCCTTGGGTTGACGATGTTGCGCCAGTCCAGGTCTCCACGCTGCAGGCCCAGGATCAGGACCTCCGCCGTGCCCACGTTCGTGGCGAAGGGCACCATCTGCCGGTCACAGCGGCGGGCGATCTCGTTGACCCGGCGCTGGCCGTCCTCGTCCTCGGGGTCGCAGAAGTAGAGGACCAGGTCGATCTCGTTGTAGGCGATGCGCGCGCCGATCTGCTGGCTGCCGCCCTGGTTCGCGGGGAGGCAGAGGCTGATCTTCAGGCCCGTCGCGGCGCTGATCAGTTGTCCCGTCGTTTTCGTGGCATAGAGGTTGTGCTTGGCCAGGATCCCGCAGTACGCGATGCAGAACTGGACCATCAGCTCTTTCTTGCCGTCGTTGCTCATCAGTGCGATATTCACTGCGCTTGCTCCCTTTCCATCCGGCTCGATTGCGAATACTTCTACTGTTTATCATTCTATACGAAATATCGCCGGGATGCAAGCAGAAATCCATACAAAATTACAAAAAATTATTTGAGCAATTCGCCCTCCCGTTCCAGGGCCATGGTGGAGTTGCGGAACGCGAAATAATAATTCAGGATGCTCCGGGAGATCTGGATGACGCTGGCGCCCGCGCCGGCCTTCTCGACCACGACGGCGACGGCGATCTCCGGATCGTCGTAGGGGGCGTAGCAGATGAAAACGCCGGTGTTGGTCTTGCCCGCGCCGACCTGGGCCGTGCCGGTCTTGCCCGCGACGGTGTAGGGGGTGTTCATGAAGATCTCATAGGCGGAGCCCACCATCGGGTCCGTGACGACGCCGCGCATGCCCGCGTGGACCGCGTCGTAATACTCCTGCTCGGTCTCCACGGTGCTCAGCACCTCGGGGACGCGGCTGTAGAGCTGCCGGGTGAAGTCATAGCTGTGGACGCTCTTCAGGATGCTGGCGGAGTAGCGGGTCCCGTTGTTCGCGATGGCGGCGCAGTATTCCGCGAGCTGCAGGGGGGTGAACATGCTCTCGGCCTGGCCGATGGCGGCCTGGATCGCTTCGCCCGCGTACACGTCGCGCCCGTACTTGCGCTGCATGTACTGGTCCGTGGTCATGACGCCCAGCTCCTCGGCCAGCTCGATGCCCGTGGGCTCGCCCAGGCCAAAGCCCTTGGCGTACTTCGCCATCAGACTGATCTGCAGCGCGTCGCCGACGGTGTAGAAGAAGTAGTTGCAGGAGTTCGTGATCGCGCCGACCACGTCCAGCTCGCCGTGGGTGATGCCGTAGGAGCCGTAGATCCAGCAGGTGGGGGCGTAGCCGATATCGGCGTATTTCTTGTAGGCGCCCTCGTCCTCGATGATGGTGCCGGTGTCGATCTTGCGCTCGGCCAGGCCCGCGATGGCGGTGCAGGGCTTGAAGGTGGAGCCGGGGGCGTAGGCCGCGCCGAAGGCCCGGTTGTAGAGCGGGGCGTTCTCCCGCTTGCTCAGGGCCTCGTAGTCCTCCAAAAGCTCCGTGACGGAGTAGGGGGGCCAGCTCGCGACGGCCAGGGGCTCGCCGGTCTTCACGTCCACGGCCACCGCCGCGCCGCCGGTGATGAGCTGCTGGATATCCGCCTCGGTGCCGCCGTACTTCTCCACGTCGGAGTTGATCTCCGCGCGCCGCTCGTTCTCGAGGACGATGTAGCTGTTCAGCGCGTTCTCCGCCGCCTCCTGCAGACCGATGTCGAGGGTCAGATAGATGTGGCCGCCGGGGACCGTGGGCTCGGTCTCCACGGTGCTGGTGACGACGCCGCTGGCGGTCCGCGTCACGCGGGCCTTGCCGTCGGTGCCGTGGAGGTATTCCTCAAATGCCAGCTCCGCCCCGGCCTTGCCCACGTAGGCGTCCAGGTCGTAGCCGAGAGCGGTGTACTTCTCCACCTCGTCGCCGAACATCTGGCCCGTATAGCCCAGGATGTGCCCGGCGTAGCGGGTCTTGTACTCCCGCAGGAAGCCGGTGCGCACGTCGAAGCCGGGGACGTTGTTCTCCATCAGGGTCGTAATCAGGTCCATGCTCACGTCCTGGGCGAACACGTAGTCCGCCGTCGCCAGGGAGTAGCGCCCGTTGATCTCATAGCGCACGCCCGCGATGATCCGGGTCTCCTCCGCGGTATAGCTGTTGTCGATCTTGTAGCGGTCGCGCATGAAGGCCATCAGCTCCACCGCGGTGGTGTTGGGGCTGAGGTCCTTCCCGGCGAGATAGGCCTCGAGAAACACCCGCTGCCAGTCGCTCATGGCCGTGTACTCGAAGGGCGGGGTCTTGGTGATCGGGAGGGTGTCGGTGTAGCTGTCGCCGTAGTCCGTCACCATCGTGCAGAGCTGCAGGATCGCCGCGTTCGCCCGCACGTAGTCCGGGTCGTCGTCGCGGAAGAGGTCCTTCTCGTCGATGATGAGGTCGTTGCTGACGCGGTTCTCCACCAGCACGCGGCCGTAGCGGTCCAGGATGTTGCCCCGGGCCGCGTTGACGCGCTGGGTGGAGACGTTGTTGTTCCGGCTCTCCTCGTAATAGGCGCGGCCTTCGACGATCTGCAGCTTGTAGAGCGTGACGATGCTGAACGCGACCAGCAGCGCGGTGACCAGGAAGAGGATGACCAGACGGGAGGTTTTGACTTGTTTTTCCATGAGAAGGCCTCCGGGGGGATTGGGGATTGGAGTTTTTCGTTTTCTTGCGAACGGCTTTTCCCAGCAAAAAGGAAAACGCTGAATGCAGGAATTTTTCCGTAGGGACGGCTCTCAGCCGTCCGGACGTTTCGGTTTCTGCCAGGGCAATTTGTTCTGCCTGCGGCAGAAGTCATCCTGCGGATGAGCGGACGGCTGCGAGCCGTCCCTACGTGTTGACAAAAAGCTGAGGAAAGCCAAGGAGCTGAATCCGATTTACTGCCGTCGGTTGCGGACGATCGTCGTGACGGCGAGGCTGAGGGCGCTGACGGCGTAGAGCAGATAAAACCAGCGGGTCACGTCGCTGCTGAGAAAGCCCATATAGGGGTTGAACTCGTGCAGGACCAGAAACACCAGCAGCATCACGGAGAAGATCGCCACCAGATGCGGGAGCAGCAGGAGGATGATGCGCTTCATTCGGCCCCTCCTTCCTCCGCGCCGGTCTCCGCCGACAGCGGCTCGCCGATCAGGATGATATCGCTCAGCGCGCGTCCGGCGCCGCTGGGGATATTGGACAGCGCGTCGTTGAACATCATGACCGCGCTGCCGCCGCCGTCGAGATTGTAGGCGGTGACGCAGCCGAGCTCCCGGAAGAACTCAGCCAGCTCCTTGAAGGTGCAGCCGTAGGAGTAGCTGGGACGGCGGCCGTCCACCACCACGAAGCAGTAATGCCCCGGCTCATAGTAGCCGATGGCGGCGCGGGGATTCGGGTCGTTGACGGCGTTCCCACCGGGGAAGGCGTCCGGGATACTGCCGTCGTTGTGTAGGAGCACCGGCCCAAAGGACCAGATCTGCCAGGCGCCTTCCTCAAGCGCCGCGTCCAGGTCCAGCTCGTTGGGGCCGTAGCTGACCATGCGCCCGTCGTTGAACAGGACCAGATGGCTCTGCTCCGGGTACCATTTCCCGTCGCGGTAGAGCACGCCGTTGCGCAGTACCAGGCTGCCGCCCTGATAGCTGTAGAAATCGCCGGTCATGGAGCAGATCGCGCCCGATTCGGCGTCAAGCACGTCGATATCGTCCACGATCCCCCGCCCGAAGGTGTTCTGTGCCAGATAGGTCCGCAGGCAGCTCAGCTCGCTGACATAGATATCCGCAACATAGTAGACGCTGTGCTTCCAGCCCTCGTCGCGCACGCAGGAGCTGACGGTGACGGAGACGTTCGGACTGGTGTAGCTGTTCTCCGTGATCACGACCTCGTCCGTAAAATGCTCCTCAAAGGCGATGGCCCAGGGACTGCGGGGGTCCGGCGTGGGCGACGGGACGGTTTCCTCCGCCTCCGGTTCCGGGTCCGCCGCCGCGAATGGCGCCGGCGTCGGCGCGGCGGTCACCGCGGGGGGCAGGACCACCTGGGCGGCGGACTGCTGTGCCCGGGGCAGCACGTGATGGAACAGCGCGAAAACGAGCAGACACGCGGCAAGCGCCAGAACGTCCGCCAGGATAAGGGCCCAAAGGGGCCAGGTTCTGTGTGGTTTCATGCTCATGTTTCCGAAAAGAATGGAAAATATTCCGCGTAGTCCGCGTCGCTCAGGCTCAGGCGCTTCGCGAGGTCCTTTGCCATGTGCTCGGCCCAGCCGCCGCGGAAGGCGGTCAGCAGGCGCTGCGTCGTGCCCTCCCAGGCGCTGCGGCTGCCCCAGCGCTTCGCCTCCCGCTCGATCTCGGGGTCGAGCTGGGCGACGATGCCCTCCAGCACCTCGCAGACGGCCTCGTCGCTGAGCGGTCCGGCCAGCAGCGCGGAGAAGCGGCTGAGAAACAGCTCCTGATACTGCGGATTGCGGATCAGGGTGCGGGAGATCTTGGCGTGCTGCATCCCGTTGCTGAATACCTCGCTCCAGGTCCCCTCGTTGGAGTAGAGTCCCTCATCCAGGTCGAAGAGGCCGTAGCGCCAGCGCCCGTCCAAGCCGCCCTTGACGTAGCGGACGTTGCCGGGAATGTCCATGTTGGCGAAATAAGCCTCCAGGATCGTCCAATCGATCAGGCTGTCCAGGTCCAGCCAGGACGCCGCCCAGGCATAGCCCGTCTCCGGGTCCAGGGCGCGGGAGACGTTCTGCATGTTGTCGTAAAGGTCCTCCTTGCCGGTCCGGTCGATCAGGGGCCCCTGCACGATCGAGACGGCGTCCTCGCGGCCGCCCAGACGCTCCGCGACGTAGGTCTCGGAATAGGCGTCCCGGAGGGAGTAGATCCCCCAATAGCGGGCGTTGACGTAAAGGACGCAGTAGCGGGCGCGGAGGTAGAGCGCGGCGCAGCCGCAGTTTTGCGCGACCATCGCGATGAAGGAGTCCTTGAGCAGCACGTTGCCGTTGCCCAGGCTGCCTCCCCGCAGCAGCAGAGCGGCCTGGTCGGTGTACTGCCCGTCCCCGAACACGTCGTAGTCCAGATGCCCGCCGTAGCTGGGCCGGAAGTTCACCCGAAAGGTCTTTTTCGCGTAATTCGTCCGGGAGCCCGCGCCGTGGAGCCGCGCGCCGCAGTCCCGGCTGAAGCCGCCGCCCTCCTGCTCAAAGAGGCTGACGTTGGCCCGGACCTCATAGCCGTGGCGTTGGGTCAGCGAATAAACCCCAAAGGGCCCGTCGAAGTCCGTCGGAGCCATGCTCAGGCAGACCACGGGGAGCACGTGGCCCTCGTTGATGATGTAATTCAGCGTGGCGGTCTCGCCGGGGACGCAGCCGGGGTCGAAGCTCCGGGCGCGGATGACCGTGGTCTTCGTCAGCTCGAAGGGGGTTTCATAGAGCGGGGAACCTTCCGTCGGCACGCTGCCGTCCAGGGTGTAGCGGATCACCGCCGCGCCGCTGAGCGCCACGCGCACGGACTCGACCGCGTCATAGACGCCGGGGGCAGCCTCCGCGGCGGGCGTCGGGCTGATCGTCCGGCTGCCGGTCCCGTTCTGCGCCTCGGGGGTCGGCGTATCGAAAACGTAGAAGCCCCGGGCGCCGTCCATGCGCCCATAGCTGCAGCCGTAGGGCAGCGAGCCGAAGCCGACGAAATCGCGGATCGCGCCCGCCGGGTCGCTGAGATAGAGCCGGTCCTCCGCCGCGTTCAGCGCGAAGTCCGCATGGGGCTGGCCGACGTAGCGGACGTAATATTCATCCGCGCCGCCGCAGAGCAGCACGACGGTCACTTCGCCGGGGGCGAGGGTCTGGGCGGGGAAAACGTAGCGCCCCAGGTCGTCCAGGCTGTCGCTGAGGCCCCAGCCCGCCAGCTCCACGTCCTCGTCGGAGACGTTTTTGATCTCGACCCAGTCGTAGAACTTGTCGCCCCACTGGCGGAGATAGCGGTCGTTCGCGCTCATGACCTCGTTGATCGCCAGGGGGGAGGGGGTCTCCCGGCTGTCCAAGAAGGCGAGGACGCCCTCCGGCGTATTCGGGAATCCGGGGCTGGGCGCGTCCGCGCCGCCCAGATTCACCGCGCTGCGGTCCGTGCCCAGCGTCCCGTAGGTGAGGCTGCTGACCGGAACGGCGAGGGGGTTGGAGAGCGTCACGGTCTCCCCGGCGGCGGAGAGGGAGAAGCCCGCGTGGCATTCCCCGTCCGTCACGCAGTCCAGACCGTCGCAGCGGATCAGGGCGAAGCCGTTCGCAGGGACCGTCAGCGCCGGGATACGCCACTTGTCCGGGCGCTCCGGATCGTCGCTGAGCCACCAGCCGCTCAGGTCGAGGTCGGTCTCGCCGCCGTTATAGAGCTCGAGCCAGTCGGAGAAGGCTCCGCTGGCGTCGGGCAGGCAGCACTGGTTGTCCGCCATCAGCTCGCTGATGCTCACGTCCGCGCCGGCATAGCCCAGCGCTGTCAGATAGGCGTTCCAGCCGTCCTCCGTGTTCGGCCAGCCCGGCGTGGGCTGCGCGCTGACGGTCCAGGCGCCGTCGTCCGTCCGGGCGCAGGAACGGTTCTTGTCCAGCGCGGGGGTCTCCACGCTGTCGAGGAGCTGGCCGGTCCCGTCGGCGAGGCAGAGCTTTTCGCCGCCCATGCGCTTCAGGGAGAAGCCGGCCCCGCCCGCGCCGCACCAAAGGACGAGGTAACCCTCCGCGGGGATCACCGTCCCCGCCGGGACGAGGTATTTTTCCCGGGCGTCGGTGTCGGAGAGCCGCCAGCCGCCCAGGTCCACTTCCGCGTCCCCGGTGTTGTGGAGCTCGATCCAATCGTAATATTCCCCATCCGGCGCGGGATGGAGACTGTTGTCGCTCATGAATTCGCTGATCTGTACCGTGCCCTCCGCGGTCTTTGCGCTCAGCGCGGCCCGGTGGCCCTCCGGCGTGTTGGCATAGCCGGGGCTGGGCGCGTCGCAGAGGCTCCAGCGCCCGGCGCCGTCCGCGATCATTGAGACGCCCCGGCCCATGGCCAGAGTCTCGACGCGGCTGACCACCGTGCCGTGGGCGTTCAGCAGGCTGACGGTCTCGCCGCCTTCCCGCGCGAGGGAGAAGGGCGCGACGGCATCGTCCGAGCTTGCCGCGTCGCACCAGACCACCAGATACCCCTCCGCGTCCAGCACGGTTCCCTTGGGGAAGCGGTATTTCACGGTCCGCGTGGAGTCGGTGAGGCCCCAGCCGCCCAGGTCGACGGCGCCGGTGCCGGCGTTGTGGAGCTCGATGAAGTCGGGATAGCCGCCGTTCTCATCGGGAAAGGCGCTGTTGACCGCCATCAGCTCGGAGAGCGCGACCTCGCCCGCGCTCCGCTGCCGGGCGCCGAGCCAGAGGCACAGCGGGATCAGCAGCAACAGCGCCGAGGCGGTGACGATGCGCAGGATCAGATTGCCTTTGTGGGATTGCCGCATGAGAATTACCTCTAATTGATCCTCCGTTTGCCGGAGATCTTTTTACAAAGATAGTAGGCGGGGACCGCAAAGGGGACGCTCCACAGGGTCTGCAGCAGCGCGATGGGGAGCAGCGTGTCCAGCGATACGCCGCGGAACAGCCAGAAGGGCGCGGCCTGCACCAGCGCGGTCAGCAGCAGCGCCGCGGCGCTCAGCAGCAGGAAGGAGAAGAAGCGCCGGTTGATGACGTAGCTGCCGAGCACCCCGGCAAAGAAACCGAAGGCCGCGAACAGGATCAAAAAGGTGACCGTGCTCTCGTTCAGCGCCAGGTCGCAGCTAAGCCCCGTCAGCAGACCCAGCACGCCGCCCCAGACGCCGCCCTCCCAGAGCCCGATCGCCACGGCGGCCACCGGCGCGAAGAACGGCTTCACGCCGAGGATGCGCAGGTCCGGCAGCAGGGAGAACTGCATCCAGACCGTCAGGGCGATCACGAGCAGGTAGAGGATGGCGCGTCGGACCTTTTGAATGTTGATTAAATCAAGAAACATAATTACTCCGAAATCGTGAAATCGCGTATAATGAACACCTGGCTGAGCTGCCCCACGTCCACCGCGGGCTCGATGATGCCGTAGGTGGCCTGGCCGCCGGCCTCGGTCATGACGGCGCTGATGACGCCGATCAGCAAGCCCGCGGGGAAGGAGCCGCCCTTGCCGCTGGTGAGGACCTCGTCGCCCTCGAAGATCTGGGCGCCGCTGCTCAGGTAGGCGAGACGGGTCTGGCCCCGCTTCATCAGCGTGAACTCGCCGGTCACCATGCCCGCGTAGCTGTACACGCCCACCAGAGCGCCCACGTCCATGTCCACGTCGATCACGGTACGCACCGTGGACCAGTCGGTCCCCAGCTCGATGATCTGGCCCACCAGGGCTCCGTACTCGGTAATCACGCAGTCGCCGAGCTCCAGGCCCTCGTCGCTGCCCTTGCTGATCGTGAAAGCGGAGGTGTAGTTGCTGGCGTCCCAGCTCACGATCTTCGCGCTGGCGAGATCGAAGTCCGTATGCTTCTCCCGGAAGCCCAACAGCTCGCGGTAGCGGGCGTTCTCGGCCTCCAGCTCGGAGAAGGAGCGGGACTGCTCCCGCAGCCGGGCGTTCTCGGCCTTCAGAGAGTTGTTCTCCTCCACGATCCGGTCATACTGGTAGATGTAGCCGTAGAGGCTCTCCAGCCAGTCCAGCACGGCGGTGGTCGCCTTCTGCAGGGGGCTCGTCAGGGTCTCCCCGCTGTTGCGCAGGAATCCCGCCCGCCCCTCCAGCGCGGCGGTCGCCAGCCCGACGATCAAAGCGACGATCAGCACGACGACGGCCAGACGGGGACCATATTTCGATAAATAGTGTTTCAGCTTCATCGTTCACACCAAAAAACAATTAAATCAGTTCCACTCCGACTTCCCGCAGCATCCGCCCCAGCAGGCACAGCGGCAGGCCCATCACGTTGAAGAAGTCCCCCTCCAGACCCTCGACGAAGAGGCTGGCGAGACCCTGGGCGCCGTAGGCCCCGGCCTTGTCCATCGGCTCGCCGCTGGCGATATAGCGGGCGATCTCCCCATCGGACAGCGCCCGGAAGCGGACGCGGGTCTCCTCCGCGCGGCAGAGGGTCTCCCCGCCCCGCAGCACCGTCACGCCGGTATAGACCGTGTGGGTCCGCCCGGAGAGGGCCCGCAGCATCCGCGCCGCGTCGGCGGCGTCCTTCGGCTTGCCCAGCACCGCGCCGTCCAGCGACACCACCGTGTCCGCGCCGATCACCACGTCCTCCGGCCCGGCCCCGGTGGTCTCTGCGACCTCCCGCGCCTTCGCGAGACTCAGCGCACGCACCAGCTCCGCGGGCGACAGCTCCGGGTGCGCGGCTTCTTCTCCCACGGCGGGGCGGATCTCCAAATTCGCAACCCCCAGCATCTCCATCAGCTCCCGCCGACGGGGAGACGCCGAGGCAAGTATGATACGCATCTTATTCTACCCCTCTGTAGTACAGCCCCCGCGTCATCCCGTTGGGCTGGTACTTGCTCTCGCCCTGATAGCTCTTCGTGACCTCGACGCACTCGCGGGGGCTCTCCGTCGTGAAGAGCAGCCGTCCGGCCCAAAGGCCCAGGGGGAGCACGTCGTCCATCTTGTCGGCAAGAAAGAGCTTGTGGGCGTTCCATATCACAGTTCTGCATCCAAATTCCCTCTGGACCGGGAAGGCGCTGCCCATCCGGTCGGAGAGCACGGGATTGTCGCCCGCGTCGGCCTGGGCGACCAGGTCCTGATCGCTGACCATGCAGGGCAGGCGTCCGTAGAGGATCAGCTCCGTGTCCAGGCACTTTACCAGGTCGCGGACCTGGCTGAAGCGCAGCTCGAAGCTGGCGGTGGCACTGCGCAGCCCGGCGTCCGCCAGGGTCTGCATCGTGTGGGAGTTGAACACGTTCAGCCCGTAGTCCCCGCGGACCTCCATTCCTGCGGAGCGGGCCAGGGCGACGTGGCCCAGGTTGCCCACCACCGCGGTCCTTACGCCCAAATCTGCGGCGCGGCGGAGACGGCTCACCACCTCGTCCAGCTCATCGTCCGCGATGACCCGGGGCAGCACCGCGGCAAGCGCCGTGCCCTTTTCCGTAAAGGGCCGCAGCAGCTCCGGGCTGTCGGTCAGCAGAGTCAGGGGCACGTACAGGTTGTCCGGTCCGCAGACCGCCAGCTCCGGCGTGAGCTGCGCGGCGCTCGTGACCTGCAGATTCAGGTTCAGCCGCGTCGGCAGGCTGTTCGCCAGGGGCCGCGGGGGGAGGATGCCGGACCGCCGCCGCGGAGGCAGCATCCGCTGGGCGCTCAGGGCGTCCAGCGCCTCCCGCCGCAGGGCGTTCAGGCTGCCCGCGGAGAGGAAAAGCCCGTCCCCGATCATGCCGTTGATGTTGCGGGCCTTGTACTGCGTCCCGCCCGTCTTGTAAAGCTGGGTCTGGACGCTCTCGCGGGTCAGGGCCGCGTTCTGGGCCTCTTCCGGCTCCGGGCCTCGGACCGTGACCGTGTGGCCCTCGTCGTCCGAGGCGCTCAGGCTGGTCTGGCGCAGCGGGCGGACCTCGATGCGGAAATCCACCGGGACCCGGCGGACCTCACCGGCGGAGTAGCGCTTCCGCGCCTCGGTGAACATGCGCTCCGCGTCGGGGTCGATCTCGCCCCGGGTGCCGGTCATGTTCGTCTTGTCGCCGGTGTAATAGCCGTCGGTGAAGCCGTCCCGGCTGAAGGCCAGACGCAGCCGCTCGTAGTCCTTTTCCGTGGGCGTCAGGCCATCATGGACGACCTTGGAATAGATCTCCGTCACGACCGCGACGTACTCGGGCCGCTTCATCCGGCCCTCCAGCTTCACGCAGGCGACGCCCATCTCCTCCAGCTCCTTCATATAGGGCAGGAGGCAGTTGTCCTTCAGGCTCAGCGGGTAGACCTCGCTCTTGCGCCCGAAGGAGTAGGCCATGCGGCAGGGCTGGGCGCAGCGCCCGCGGTTGCCGCTCCGCCGCCCGATCAGGGCGGACATGTAGCACTGGCCGCTGTGGCAGAAGCAGAGCGCTCCGTGGGCAAAGACCTCGACCTCCACCGGGGAGTGGAGGGTGATGAAGCGGATCTGCTCCCGGCTCAGCTCCCGGGCCAGCACCACGCGCTTCATGCCGAGCTGGGCCGCCGCGTGGACGCCCGCCAGGTTGTGCACGCTTATCTGCGTGCTGGCGTGGAGGGGCAGGTCGGGGCAGACGGCGCGCAGGACCCGCGCCGCGCCCAGGTCCTGCACCAGCACGGCGTCCGCGCCCGCCCGGGAGACGAAGTCCCCCAGCTCGGCCAGGGCGTCCAGCTCCCGGTCGTTGACCAGCGTGTTCATCGTGACGTAGACCTTGCAGCCGCGGGCGTGGCAGTAGGCGACGGCCTCCTGAAACTCGCGGCGGGTGAAATTTTTCGCGCTTGCGCGCGCGTTGAAATCCTCCAGGCCCAGATAGATCGCGTCCGCGCCGCTCTGTACGGCGGCGACGACGGTCTCAGGGCTTCCGGCGGGAGAGAGAAGTTCCATAGTTGTTGACCTCGGAGGGTAGGGATTAGGGAATAGGGAATAGGTAGGAGGTAGTAGGTAGGAGGTAGAAGGTATTGTTGTAGGGACGCTTCACGAAAGCGCCCGCCGGTGTGATGGTTGCCGACGCCGTAGGGAGCGATCCCCTGATCGCTCCGCGTTTCGCCGAAGCCGCGATTTTTGCCAATCCCTCCGCTCCCCTGAAAGGGGAGCTGTCGGCCACAAGGCCGACTGAGGGGTTCCGCCCCGCGCGTCGCGCGGGCCGGCGGCCCGATGTGGGCATCGCGCCTTTCGGCGTGGGTGGAAAACGGAACGCGCGGTCGGCTGCGAGCCGTCCCAACAGGCAGGAC
>JAFSRS010000026.1 GCA_017445985.1 Oscillospiraceae bacterium
CGCAGGTTACGACGATTGCCACGTCGTAGGGAGCGATCCCCTGATCGCTCCGCGTTCCGCCATGCCCGGACGTCGCATTCCGCCCCGCGCATCGCGCGGGGCGGCGGCGCGATCAGGGGATCGCGCCCGACGGGATCGGTGGTAGTTTTGGTGCGGGCGACCACACAGGGTCGCCCCTACATTCAACATTTCTACAAATCCCGATTTGTCTACACGCTGACGTCTCCCGCACGGAGCCGTCCTTTTTTTGTATAAAAAACAGAATAAAAAGTCGAAAAAACAGTTGTGCGGACGCGCATGGATATGATATGGTAGAGGGGCAGACTGAGAAAGGAGGGGGCTTCGGCTCCCGCACGAAACGATGGCCAGAACACGCAAGGACGCTAACTGGATCAGGGACCTGGACGGCTTTCACTCCATCGTGCCCTACGTCATGCCCAAGCGCACCGAGGCGGAGATCAGCAGCGTCGAGACCTTTGACGTGACGGAGCTGCTCGCCTACCTCCGCCGCCGGAACGAGGCGGAGGGGACGAAGCTGAAGCTCTTCCACGCCTTTTGCACCGCCACCGCCCGCACGATCTGCCTCCGTCCGAAGATGAACATCTTCATCGCGGGCCGCCGCTTCTGGCAGCGCAAGGACATCACGCTGTCCTTCGTCGCGAAGCAGACCTTCAACGACGAGGCGGAGGAGGTGCTGATGTTCCTCAAGGCCGAGCCGGACATGACCCTGGACGACGTGTCGAAGCTGATCCTCGGCGACGTGGACAGGGTCCGGAAGAACAGCGGCAACGACCTGGACAAGACCATGCAGTTTGTCGGGAAGCTCCCGCGCTTCGTGCTGGAGATCCTGTTCGCCGGGCTGCGCTTCTTCGAGTACCACGGGATCATGCCGGAATCCCTGTCCCGCGGCGACCCGAACTACTCCACCGTCCTGCTCAGCAACCTGGGCTCCATCGGCGCGGGCGCGCCCTATCACCATCTGAGCAACTACGGGACCTGCTCGATCATCGTCACGATCGGCACGGTGCGCAGGGAGTGGCGGAAAATGCCCGACGGTACGGAGCGGGAGCGGGACCTGCTGGACGCGGCCTTCACGCTGGACGAGCGGATCGCGGACGGCTTCTACTTCGCGAAGAGCGTGCGCATCGCGAAATATCTGCTGGAGCACCCGGAATCGCTCGAGGAGCCGATCTCCGCGCCGGTGCCGGTGGAGGTTGATTAAACGTTGTTGGTTGTTCGTGATTAGTTGTTAGTTGGAGGGATACGGTGAAAAAGCTGATCGCATCTTTGTTGACGCTGGCGGCGCTTTTGGGGCTGTCGGGCTGCGGAAAGACGAAGCTGGAGGCGCTGCCGGACTATTCCGTCCGCATGACGGGGGATTGGGTCCGGGCGGAGTCGCCGGAGCTGGACGACGCGCGCCTCGCGCTGCTGGATCAGGCCCTGGCGGGCTATGACGCCGGAGACCTGAGCGCCGTCGCTTATCTGGGCTCCCAGCCCAACGGCGGCACGGAGCACGTTTATCTCTGCCGGACGGGGAGCTTTTACGTTTTCGTAAGCGTCCGGGAGCACGCCGACGGCAAGGCGGAGCTGCTGGGGCTCGATCATCCCGGCTGGCCGACCCGCCTTTCCACGGAGAAATACGCCACCGGCGGCTGGTATCAGCCCGGCACCCCCGCCCTGGACGGCGCGCTGCGCGACGTGTTCGACAAGGGCACGGAGGGCCTGGTCGGGGTCAGCTATACGCCCGTCGCCCTGCTGAGCGCGCAGGTCGTCGCGATGATGAACTACTGCTTCCTCTGCGAGGCGACGACGGTGGTCCCCGGCGCGGAAACGGACTGGGTGCTGCTCCACTTCTTTGAGGATACCTCGGGCAACGTGGAGCTGACGAGCATCGTCCGCCGCGCGGGGGCCGAGGAGCCCGAAGCGCCCGTGGAGAACGGCGCGGAGCTGGCGAACCCCTTCGTGGACTACGCGACGCTGGAGGAGGCGGAGGAGGCCGCGGGCTTCACCCTCAAGCTCCCGGAGGGCGTCAAGGGCTATCCCGAGCAGACGGTCCAGCTCATGAGCGGGAAGATGCTGCAGGTGATCTACCGGAACGGCGACGACAGCCGCGTGGTCGTCCGCAAGGCCGCGGGCGAGGACGACGTCAGCGGCGATTACAACAGCTACAGCGAGGAACGAACCGTGATCGCCGGGGGCCACGAGGTCACGGTCAAGGGGAACGAGGGAACGGTCAGCCTCGCGGTCTGGACGCGGAACGGCTACAGCTTCGCGGTCTGCTTCGACGAGCCGGCGGAGCTGGAAAGCGCCGCCGCAATCATCGAACAGATCGGATGAATTTTTGATATGTAACCGGGCGGGCAGCTTCGCTGCCC
>JAFSRS010000027.1 GCA_017445985.1 Oscillospiraceae bacterium
AGCATTTTCTGCCCCCTTTGGTCGATTGTACGGATTTTTCCACCGATGGGATTCCCGTCGGTGTTCTTTTGCCGGGGGCTGTCTCAGATTTGGCTTTTCCTGTTTTGAGACAGCTCCATACATTCAACATTTCCACAAATCCCAATTTGCCACAATTCGCGGGCTGCGGGTTACGCAAAACGCGCCCAGGCTTTTCAGACTGGGCGCGTGAGCGTTACGTAGCGCTTGGGTCTCAGAACCAGATCCACAGCCACCAGAGGGAGTACCAGGGGCGTTCCTCGTCCTCCTCGTCCTCAAACTCGTCGGGACTTGGGCTGGGCGTCGGGTTCGGAGCGGGGGCCGGCGGAGCGGTGGGCGTCGGCGTCGGGACCGGGCTGGGCTCGGGCGTCGGCTCGGGCTCTTCGGTGGGTTCAGGTCCCTCCGTGGGCTCAGGTTCCTCCGTGGGCTCAGGCTCCTCCGTGGGCTCGGATCCTTCTCCGGGTCCCGGCTCCCCGCCGGGCGCGGGCTCTTCACCTGACTCGGAATCCGGGTCGGCCTCATGGGGCTTGTCCGGTACGCTCCCCTCGCCGGAGACGGGCGTCCCTTCGGTCTCGGAGCCCTCTCCCTCAGAGATGGGCGTTCCGCCGGGGATCCCTTCCACGCCGGGAAGAGAGCCATCGGGCTTCGCCTCGCCGGACGCGGTCTCGCCGCCGGACTCGACCGTCTGGCCGGGCTGGGACTCGCCGGCCGGGCCGGGCGTTTCCCCGGCTTGCTGCTCAGAGGAGGACAGGGGCGGCTTCGGGTCGGTCAGCTCGCCGACGGAGGGATCGACGTTGACAGGCGTCGGTACCGGATCGGGCGTTACGGGCGGTTCCGTCTCGTCGGGCGTCTCCGGGACGGGCGTCGCGGTCACGGTCGGGATGGCGGTCGGGCGCGGTGTGACCACGACCAGCACGGGCCGCTGCGTGGGTTCGGGCGTCGGCTCCGGGGTAGGCTCCGGCGTCGGAACGGGCGTCGGAGCGGGCGTCGGAACGGGCGTCGGAACGGGCGTCGCTGTGGGAGCGGGCGTCGGCGCCGGCGTGGGCGTCGGCTTCGGGGCGCTCGTCACGAAGATGGTCTGATTGGCCGGAGACTGGACGCTGACCGCCGCGACGGCGGTCTCATGCTGCGTCAGCAGCTCGGTCACGCTGCAGGAGCTGAAGGGGTCGACGTCCTGGGCGCTCAGCCTTTCAAAGGTCCCGAGGATCTCCTCCGCGAGCCGGTAGCGGCCCACGCTGACCCCGAGGGACTGGGCCTGCTGCGCCTCCGCGACCGTGGCCGTGGAGATCACCACGTTGACGGTGCCGCGGGCGCTGTAATAATCGGTGACCTTCGCGGTCAGCGTCCGGCTCTGGGCGGAGTCCACGGCGGCGACGGTGATCAGGATCGGGTCGTCCCGCTCCGTATCGAGGTAGCGGGTCTTATAAAGCAGCTCCGTCGTCATGTCGATCGCGCTGCTCAGGTCCTTCGCGCGCGTGTTGGCATTCAGCAGCGTCACGATCGGAACCGCGTCCGCGTTGAAGGCGCGGACCTCCAGGATCTCTTCCCGCTGGTTCAGGACGTAGCCCAGGGAGGGGTTCACGTCCAGACTGACGTAGGAGCAGGGTCGGTACTGCCGGTTGTAGACGAACAGGCCGGAGAAGATCAGGATAAACGCCGCGGCCACAGCGGCCAGCGCGCGCAGGCTCCGCTGGGGGAAACGCGTGACCGGAGCGCTCCACTCCACGGTCTCGCCCACCTCGCAGACGCGGGGATGCCGCCGCACGATGCCGTCGTCACACAGCACGATGGAGCTGTTCGCTTCCACGGACAGCACTACGGCTTTCATACGTCGTCCCCCCCTTTCCTGATATCGTGCAGATATTCCGCAAGCCCGGGGAAATCCCCGTGCAGGATCTCAATGGCTGCTATAATATATTTTCGATGTTTGCTGAGAATATTTAGAGGGATATCAACAATTTTCCTGATCGCGCTGACCGGGATGGAGCCGGACCTCTGCAGGCTGCGGACCAGGCCCTCGTCTGCGAGCACCGTGCGGATCGCGAGGGCGCAGGCGGCCTTCGTCTTGCGCGCCTTGGGGGAGCAGCGCTCCAGCTCCGCGAAGCTGATGTCGTAGCCCGCCAGGACCTGGGCAAGCGCCTCGATCTCGTCCCGCATCGCGTTTCGTTCCGCGTCCCGGTGCATGGAATGCTCGTTCGTCCTGCGCTGGATCTCCAGCTCGACGGGCGAGGCCTCCTCCCAGTCCTGGTCCCGGCCGACGCCCGAGAAGTCCACCGGGATCTCGTTTCCGGCGTGGGCGTCCCGGTTGGACTGGTCGATCAGCCGCCGCCGGATGACCAGCGCCGCAAAGCCCAGGAAGTCGCCCTTTTCGGGCGCGTAGGAGCGCACGGCCTCGTGGAACGCGATCAGGGCGACCGACCACTCGTCGTCGCTCTTCGTCACGTAACGGCCCGTGGACTTTCCGGCGCAGCCGAGGATGAAGCCGGTGTTCTGGCGGATCAGCGTTTCCAGCTTTGCCTCGTCGCTCTTCGCTTCGATCGCCAGCATATTCACTTGTTTGGCCTGATCGGAAGCGGACTGCATCGTTTCCCCATCCTTTTCTGCGGTAAAATTTTGCTCTACCCCATATCTTAACACAATCCGGCGGATAATTCCATATATTTTATCTCATTTTTCTATAAAATAAATAATTTACGGGAGGACAAGAGAAATGACGGACTATGCTCTGCTGTCGGAACAGCTCGCGGCGCTGTCGGAGGGGGTACCGGCCCGCGTCAGCGTGCTCGCGAACGCCGCTGCGCTGCTCTGGGAGAGCCTGCCGGGCTGCAACTGGGCGGGCTTCTACCTGCTGCGCGGCGATACGCTGTACCTGGGACCCTTTCAGGGGAAGGTCGCCTGCGTCTCGATCCCCGTGGGGCGTGGGGTCTGCGGGACCGCCATCGCCCGGAACGAGACCCAGCTCGTGCCGGACGTGCACGCCTTTCCCGGCCACATCGCCTGCGACGCGGCCTCGCGCTCGGAGCTCGTGATCCCATTGCGGGTGAACGGGGCGCTTTACGGCGTGTTGGATCTGGACAGCCCGGAGCCGTCGCGCTTTACCGAGGCGGACCGGGCGGGGCTGGAGCGCTTCGCGGCGGCGCTGGAGCGGGCGTTGGAGGCCTGCGCGTTCGCGTGATACGAAGGACCGGCGGAGGGAAGAGGCCCTCCGCCGGTTTAATTTCGGATAATTGGGAGTTATCGAGTTAGGAGTTATTAGTTAGGAGTTAGGAGTTGCCTGCATCGTCACGGCTCCAATAACTCCTAACTCATAACTCCTAACTCCTAACTGCCTCGCCAAATCCCAATTTGCCAGAAAAGTTCCCTTGGTCCGCGCTTACAGGCGGATCAGCTTTTTCAGCTGCGGCTCGTCGGCCTCGGGCCAGAGTTTTTTCAAATGCGCCAGGATGCGCGCGCCGGACTCCTCCGGGCTGCGCTGCTCCATGGCGCTTTTCGCGTAGTCCGCGCCAAAGACCGCCTCCGGGGTGTCGTATCTTGCCAGACCCCAGCCGTAGGGGCGTCCGTGTTTGTCGATCGAATACTCGAAGTCCCGGACGCAGAGCCAGGTCTGCATCTGGAGCTGGGCCAGCAGCGCGTCGAAGCCCTGCTTTGCTTTTCCCTCAAAGCCGCAGCGACGCTTCAGCTCCCGGCTCAGGATACCGCCGGGGGTGCCGGAGACCAGCTCCCAGACCTGCCGCGCGTGATAAGACGAGCCGCCCATGTCGTAGAGCTCGTCGAAGTCCAGGCCGTCCCGGCGGTAGTTCAGCAGGTCCGGGACCCATTCCCGGCTCACGTAGCCCGCCTTGCCCTCGAAGAGCTTCCCGTAGAGGCAGGGACCGCCGCAGATCACCGGGCCCTTCCACTCCCAGGGGCCCTCCACGTCCCGGACGAACCAGTATTCCGCGGGGGTGCATTCCTCGATGGAGTAGCCCGGCACGCGGCAGCGGAAGAAGGGCAGGAAGCCCAGCTCCTCCACCAGCGCCGTCAGCTCCGCCGCCGAGCGGATCAAAGGCAGGCGTTTCACAGGCCGCAGACCTCCCGGACGCTCGCCCAGACCGCCTCCGCGACGGCGTTCTCGTCGGCGTCGGCGTCGATCACGCGGATGACCTCGCCCTTCGCCGCCAGCCGCTCAAAGACGCGGAAATAGCGCTCCCGGGCCTCGGTCAGCTTGCGGGCGTTCTCATAAATTTCCACGTTCTCCCGGCCCCGCGAGATCCGCGCGACGGCCCGCTCCGGGTCGAGGTCGAGGTAGACGCAGAGGTCCGGGCGCCGCAGCGCGGGGCAGCGGAGGTGCATGTCCATGACCCAGTCGAGATCGGTCTCCGCGCCCTGGTAGGCGAAGCAGGAGTAATAGTAGCGGTCGCTGATCACGTCCGTGCCCGCGTCCAGCAGCCGCCCGAAGCCCCGGATGGGGTCGGCGTTGTGGGCGATCCGGTCCGCCAGGAACAGCGCCGCCAGCTCCTCCGCGCAGCGGGGGTGGTTGCCGCTCAGGCTGTCGCGGATCAGCCCCCCGATGGCGCTGCTGGTGGGCTCGGCGGTGCAGTGGACCCGCCGCCCCGCGCCGCGGAGGCGGTTTTCCAGCAGCCGGAGCTGGGTGGTCTTTCCCGCCCCGTCCAGGCCCTCAAAGACGATGAAGCGGCCCGTGGAGGGGGCGGAGGTTGATGTATAGCTCATAAAAATGTATCCTTTTTTCCGTCGAAGGGGTCCATTTGGCGCTTGATCAGCGCTTATCGTGTCAGCATGTCCGGACTTCTCCCTCTCCTGCCGCTGCGGCGGCACCCTCCCCCGCTGGGGGAGGGAGGGGAGGCGGTGACGTTACCACCAGCCTCTAAATCGACGCACCAGGGTAACGACACGGTTCCCTCCCCCAGCGGGGGAGGGTGCCCGAAGGGCAGGAGAGGGAGAA
>JAFSRS010000028.1 GCA_017445985.1 Oscillospiraceae bacterium
CGCCCTACGGGGCGCTTCGACGACGCGGACGGCTGAGAGCCGTCCCTACGGCCGAATCGTAACGGCGGCGCATCCGCCTAGCCGAATCCAAATTTGTCTGCACGCTGAGGGGGACGGGAGTCCCCCTTGACGTTCAAATCATTCGAGACTGTCGACTTTGTCGACAGTCTCGGGCGCGATCCCCTGATCGCGCCGTCCTGTGTCCCGTCCGCGTCCCGTCCGGTCCGCCCCAGCGCCAGCCCGACCCGCAGTCCGGCGAAAAAGCTCTTTTTGTCCATCACGCCCGTCCCCCTCCGCTCAGTACGTCCGCACGCCCGCCGCCTGCAAAATATACCGGCCCAGACTGGCGTAGTCGTTCAGTCCCATCCCGCCGCAATCGAGCGGCAGCAGCGTCCCGTAGCTGTAGGTGCTTGGATTTGTAAAATGGTGCATCGAGTTGATATACCAGGTCATCCCGAGATACTCAAACGGGGCGCCGGGCCCCTGGCCCAGATGCGTGCCGCCATAGTAATACCGCACCGCGTCCGGGTCCGTGGAGAGCAGGATCGGCCCGCACCACGAGCCGATATAGTTTTTCGCAAACACGCCGACCGCCAGTCCGTTCCGCTCCTTGTAGAAATGCCGGGACAGGACGGACCCCAGGTCCGTCCCGGCGAAATAGACCCGGTACGCCGGATCGCAGGTCCAGCCCTCCGCGCGATCATCCGGCGGCCGCCACAGCGCGCGCCCCGCCGCCAGCCCGGCGAGGAAGGAATCCCGGTCATAGTGATAATGATACGGCATCCTCACGCCCCCTCAGACCGCCGGCCCGGCGACGAAGCTCCCGGTCCCCGCGTTGTAATGCAGCTCGTCCGTCACCGCCTCATAGAGGCAGGCGACGCCGTTCGCGTCCATCACCGGCCGGAAGTCCCGGACCAGCTCCGCGCCCTCGTAGACGCGGAAGCGGTAAAGCTTGAATTTTCCGGCCTGCGCCGAATCATAGTTGGCAGTCCCGGAGTTCCGGTACACGAACAGCGCGAAGGGATACGGATGGCTTGCCCAGGCCGTCTGTACTGCGTCGGAAAGCGCGTTGCCGTTTTCATCCTCGATGGCGCAGACGCTGCCGTCCAGCGTGACGGTCACCCGCTTCCCGAAGTAGGCGTCGATGTTTCCGACGGTCACGGAGGCGCTGTTCCATTTATAGCGCAACTGCGTGGTGTTGCCGGAACCATATTCGATAAACGGTCCGTAGCCGACGTAGTTCCCGCTGGCAAATCTGGCGCCGAACAGCTCGTGCGCGCCGCTGGTTTTCTGCGTATCCCGCGTCAGCTCCGCCTCCAGCACGAAGCGGCTGTTCGCCTTGACCTCATAGCCTGTGTTAACGTACTGCGTCCCGGTGCTCTGGACGTAGGCGAGGTAAGTCAATTCTCTGTTCCAGCGCACGGCGGTCTCGTGCCCGGTGTCGTCGATGAATTTGACCGGGTTCCCGGTCTGATCGAACTGCACGTAATAGGTGGACTCGATCCCGCCGTCCCGCGTCTCGGTAAACTGTCCCGCGCCGTTCACCGGGTCCCAGTGGGAGAAGTCCAGCTTCGTGGGCTTCCGCAGCCCCTTGAGGTCGAGCCAGCCCTCCCCGCGCTGCCACATGCCGAGCTGCTTTCCGCTCCCGGTCACGTAGCTCAGCTCCAGCCCGGAGGCGTGCTTGACCAGCTTCGCGGTCCCGTTCACGCCGCCCGCGTCGGAGCCGTAGCCCAGCTTCAGCACCGGCACGGTGTAGGTCTGCCCGCCCTCCGTCTCGGTGACGAAGGAGAAGCGCCCCTTGACCTGCTCCGTGTACTGATACACGATCACCGGCAGCCCGGTGTCCTCCAGCGAGGTCATGCGCTCGTGCGTCGCGTCCTTCCACCAGAAGTACCGCGTCCCGTGGTGGAGCTGCTCCGTCAGCGCCTCGCCCGTGTCAGCGTCAAACCGCACCACGCCCGTGATAAAGCCGATCTCCTCGTCGTGGACGTGCAGATAGTCCAGGCTGGCGACGTTCCCGGCCAGATACCGCGCCGCCCGCTGGTAGTCCGTCCGCAGCTCGTTGACGGTCAGGTCGGCGATATCGCCGAAGTCCCCGTACAGCTCGTTCACGATCACCGACTCCGCGACCACGGTTTTCGCCTCGAGATCCAGCCCGTCCACCCAGCCCTTCAGCTCCGCCTGATTGAAGTTTTCCTCCATGCTGAGGTTCCGCAGCACGTACCGCAGCGTTTCCAGCAGCAGGAACAGATAATCCTGCACGGCGGCCAGCTTTTGCTCCGTGCTCTCGTACCGCGTCAGATCCGGATATTGCAGATCCGCCGCAAACGCAGATCCCGGCAAGTTCCTTCCTCCTTTCCGTTCAGCCCCAAGGGCCGCAAATTGGGATTTGGCGAGATCATGTTCGTAGGGGCGACCCTGTGTGGTCGCCCGCAGGTCACGACGATTGCCACATCGTAGGGAGCGATCCCCTGATCGCGCCGCGTTCCGCTCACAAATTTCAACCTTCTCCCTCTCCTGCCCTTCGGGCACCCTCCCCCGCTGGGGGAGGGAACCGCGTCGTACCCTCGGCGCGTTGGGTTCGAGGCTGGCGGTGCCTTTTTCGGCTCCTTTCCCTCCCCCAGCGGGGGAGGGTGCCGCCGCAGCGGCAGGAGAGGGAGAA
>JAFSRS010000029.1 GCA_017445985.1 Oscillospiraceae bacterium
CGCCGGACACCTCCGCGGCCTGTTCCGCGGCGGCCTCCGCCAATGGACGCGCCCCGGCGGGCAGCAGCAGCGGCGGCAGGGCAAAGCACAGGGCCAGGGCAAAGAGCGAGACGGCGAAGATGCGTTTCATGGGACCTCCTTTGACGCGGCGGCGGGATGGAACGGGACGGAGCGGGAGACAAATTGGGATTTGTATGGGAATTAGCAATGTGCAATGTGCAATTGTGGTGTCGCTTCGCGACTATTTTAAAATAATCGCCGAAGGCGATCCCTTCATTGCACATTGCACATTGCACATTTCCTCGATAAATCCCAATTTGTATTTGCCGGTGCTTTTCCATCTTGACGGTTTTCCCTCTCGGGTATACAATATCAGTTACTCTGATCGATTCTTATGGAAACGGACTGTGGATTATGCGTAAAACTGCTTTGACCCTGATGCTGTCGACGCTGGTGCTCAGCGCCTTCGGCGCGTTTTTTCACTGGCTGCAAATGATGAACGTCTTCGAGACGGAGACCGGCCTCGCGGCGCTGGGCGCGCGGAGCAGCATCGTCTTCGTCGTCTACTCCCTGCTTGCCGCGCTGGCGATGGCGGGGCTCTCCTTCTTCCTCCGCCGCCGCTGTGAGCAGCCCCGGGGCGAAGAGGGCCTGCGCTGGGACAGCCCGCTGCCCCGTGTGATCACCGTGGTCTGCGGCCTGCTCTTCGCCGTCGCGGCGATCCAGCAGATGTTCACCGCCGGCGGCGCGGGGAGCCCGCTGATGCAGCGCATCTTCGGCGCGGCGGGCCTGATCGCCGCGGGCGCGCTGATGGCGCTCCCGACCCGGCGGGACGGGACGGTCCCGGCGCTCAGCCGCTACGCCGCGCTCTGGCTGCCGCTGTTCTGCTGCTACTGGCTGGTGCTGATCTACCGGGACAACGCCCAGGACCCCGTGCTCTGGGATTACGCCACGTACATCTGCGCCGTCGCCCTCTCCGCGCTGGCCTTCTACCACCTCTCCGCCTGGTATTTCCGCCGGGCCACGCCGGGCCGCGCCCTCTTCTTCATCCAGCTCGCGGTCTATCTGGACGCCTGCGCCCTGACCGAAGAGCGCAGCCTCTGGCTCAAGCTCTTCCTTGCCGCCGCCGCGGTCGTGCTGGCGATGGAGGAATACGTGCTGATCTCGAACATGAGGGAAAAAGCAGAGGAAAGTTGATTCACATACTTTCAAAATTGCACAAATACGCTGGTAGAATTTCGTCGCCGGAGTCCTCCGCTTGTCCTTGACAGGCGGGCGGCTCCGGTGTATGATTTGTTTAACAATTAAACGATTGTTTATATGTTTATGTTTTTAAGGGGGTGAGCGCATGGACGAGCCTGACCGGATCCCGCTCTGCGACGGGCGGCACGACCACGCGGCGGCGGACCTGGCCCGGCAGGAGATGCCGGACGAGGCGGAGCTGAACGCGCTGGCGGAGCTGTTCAAGACCTTCGGGGACCCGACGCGCATCCGTATCCTGTATCTGCTCAGCCGCGCGCCCCTCTGCGTCTGCGACGTCGCCGCCGTGCTGGGCCTGACCCAGCCCGCGGTGAGCTACCAGTTAAAAATTCTGCGCCAGGCGCGGCTGATCCGCTCCCGGCGCGTCGGAAAGACCGTCTGCTATTCCCTGGCGGACCGCCACGTGGAGACGATCATCGGCATGGCAAAGGAACATTTGGAGGAGGAATGAAGCATGAAGCTGAGCTACAGCATCGAGGTGGACTGCGCGAACTGCGCGGCCAAGATGGAGGCGGCCCTGAACCGCATGGAGGGCGTCACGAGCGCCCGGGTGAACTACCTGACCCAGAAGCTGAGCCTGGAAACGGACGCGGACCCGGAAAAGCTGCTCCCCCAGGTCGTCAAGGCCTGCAAGCGCGTCGACGCCGATTTTGAGCTGAAGCGGTAAGGGTGCCGCGGCGGTCGGATCAATTGGGATTTATCGAGTTAGGAGTTATAAGTTAGGAGTTAGGAATTGCGCAAACCATCGAGTCACCAAAACCTTTTCAATGGCGATAATCGGACCTTCTCCCTCTCCTGCCGCTGCGGCGGCACCCTCCCCCGCTGGGGGAGGGAAAGGAGCTGTAGACGATACCTCCAACCTCAAAATCGGCGCTTCAGCGTAACGATTCGGTTCCCTCCCCCAGCGGGGGAGGGTGCCCGAAGGGCAGGAGAGGGAGAA
>JAFSRS010000030.1 GCA_017445985.1 Oscillospiraceae bacterium
AGAGCGCCGCGCGGGCCGGCATGAGCAGCTCCGCGGGCACGAGGGACAGCGCCGCCAGCGCCAGCGCCGCGGCGCGGCGGAGGATTTTCCCGCATTTCATGGTCCCACTCCTTTCACGTTTCTTCGCCTCCCCGCGTTCTCCGCCTATTCCTTTGCCGTGATGACGCACACGCCGGGGCCGAAGGAGGCGCTTACTCCCTCCATGCAGGCGCTTCGCGCAAGCCGCCGCGTCATACGCAGGTCCGGCTCCGGCGCGCCCTGCCGGTATCGGTATTGCAGCTCCACGGTCCGGCGGGCGGTGACGGCGCAGCGCAGCTGCCCGCTCCCATCGTTCCGCTCGCGCAGGGCGTCCACCAGCTCCCGGAGCAGCGTCGTCATGCGCAGCCGGAGGAGAGCGGACACGCCCTGAGCGGTCAGCTCATCCTCCAGCTCCGCGAGCATCCGGTCCAGCCGCGCGCCATCGAGGTCCATGATTTTTTCCGTCATGCGATACACGCTCCCTTCCGCTTACCGCACCGACCCGCCGGTGGTCTGCTGCTTCATTTCCCGCTCGACCTCGGCGGCGGGGCGGATCGTGAACGCGGTGGGCACATCCCCGTCCGGGGTGAGCTGATCCAGCCGGATACGCCGCTCGAACACGCCGCCGGTGAGCTGCCTTCCGAACTTCTCCGGGTCGGCGAGGTGCTCCCGCGCCAGATTGACGTTCTGCTCCATGAGCCGCGGAAGATCGTTCCCCCGCTTGTCATGCGCCCGCACCATATCATCGTCGTATTCGGCCTCTCGGAACACGTCGTTGGCGCGATTCACAAAACTCTCATTGGCAATGTCGGCAAAGCTCCGCCCGGGCTGTTCCCTGATGCTCTTTGCCATCTCCTGCCGGTACGCCTCGCCTCTGAGCACATGGGCGATCTCCTTGCAGACCGCGCTCTCATCCCTTCCGTGAATGCCGTTGAGCAGATACTTCTGGGCGATCATGGACTCGGTGAGGTGCCGGCAAACCTGAGAGCAGTCGCCAACCAGCCCGGCGGCGTCCTGATAGGCGCTCTTGCCGTACTTCTCTTCCATCCGCCTCCTTGTATCGACCAGGTCCTGGCTCTCGTCAAAGGCGGTGTCGCTGAGCATGGCAAGCTCCCGGTAGCCCTTCTGCGCGGTGACGTCGCTCCGGGAGAAGTCCAGCTTCGCGGCCTGCGCGCTGATGCGCTGCCGCAGAACGGGGGCGGCGGCGTACTGGAGGTCCACCAGCCAATCGGTGTCCCCCGCCTTGTAGCGCTCGTAGGTCTCCCTGATGGCGTCGGCGCGGGCCTTCTGCATTTTGGGGTCGCCCATGTCAAACAGCTGCTCGTTGGTATAGAGCAGCTCTCCGTTCCCGTCCCGTCTGGTGGCCAGATACTCTATCGCGGTGGCGTAGAAGGAGCTGCGGACGGTCCTGAAGCCGTTGGCCGCTCCCAGCGAGGCCGGGTTGCCCCTGGATTCGGGGAAGCTCTTTGCCATATCCGAGCGAAGCTCCGGCTGGAATCGATCCACCTCCTCCAGATAGTCGGGGATCATGGCAAAATTGCTGGTAAAACCGGCCTGAGCGGCCCTGTTGCAGAGCTTCACCTTCTGCCGGGCTGCCGTCTCCCTCTCGTAGTTCTCCACCGCTGCCTTTTCCTTCTTGTAAAAGCCGAGCTTGCTCCAGAATTTCTGCCAGCCGTTTAACTGCTTGGGCTTGACCAGAGGCCCGGCGGGCTCATAGCCTCTGGCGCTCAGGCGCATGGGCTGGTCCTGAATCCGTCCGGTGAACCTGTCGGGCACGAAGACCTCCACCTTCTCCCCGGTGGCCAGAGCGGCCGCGACCATCCGGTTGATGGTCTCCTTCCCTTCCCCCCTGAGGAACGCGCTGTAGGCGATGTCGCGGCTGCCGTAGGGCCTGCCGTCCGGTGCCCTCATATTCGGGAGCGCCTCGTTGAACGGCTCCATCAAAAGCTCAGTGGCGGTCCTGCCGCCGATGATGATATGGTCGGCCCGGTCCAGATACGGCACGCCGGAATTGTCCCGCCTGTTATCCCACTTTCCAAAGGCGTCGTCCAGCAGGGTCGCCGCGGCGGCGTCGGAATAGTCCGACCGGAGCGCCTCCGTCTCCGCCTGTGTCAGTTTTTTTCCTTTCGGCATGGGTCTTTTCACTCCTTTCTATTACTCCTCGTCCCGGAGGGCTTCCAGCTCCTCCAGGCTCAGTCCCCAGTTCTCGGGCATACTGAACAGGGCTTGCAGCAGCACGTTGTCAAAGTCGGCGAAGAAAACCCCCGCCTCCTCCGGCTGTACCACGCGCCGCGCCGTC
>JAFSRS010000031.1 GCA_017445985.1 Oscillospiraceae bacterium
ATGACCGCACAAGAAGCAAAACAATATCTGCTCTACGGTCCCTGGCCGGGGCATCCGCATTCGCTGGCGCCCATCCGGGCCCTGATGAACGCCCTGGGGAACCCGCAGGCCGGGCTGAAATGCGTCCACGTCGCGGGGACCAACGGCAAGGGCAGCGCCTGCGCGATGCTGGAATCCATCCTCCGCGCCGCGGGCTATAAGACCGGGCTGTATACCTCCCCGCATTTGCAGGACTTCTCCGAACGCATCCGCGTGAACGGGAAGAAGGTCTCCGGCGCGGCCCTGGTCCGCGCGGCGGAACGTGTCCGCGCCGTGGCGGGGCAGATCGGCGAACCCCTGACCGCCTTCGACGCGATCACCGCCGCGGCCTTTCTCGTTTTCGCCGAGGCGAACTGCGAGATCGTCGTGCTGGAGGTGGGCCTCGGCGGGACCTGGGACGCGACGAACGTGATCGACCAATCGGAGTGCAGCCTCATCATGAACCTGGGGCTGGACCACACGGCGCTGCTGGGGGACACGGTGGAGCAGATCGCCGCGGAGAAGGCTGGCATCTTGAAGCCCGGCGGGGCCGCCGCCCTCTACCCGCCCCCGACGGACGCGGCGGAGGACCTGATCGCCGGGCGCTGCCGGGAATTGGGCGTCAGCCTGCGGCTGGCGGACTTCGACGAGCTGGAAACGCTGGACGATTCCCCGGCGGGGCAGGTCTTTTGCTACTGCGACGATACGCCCCTCAGCATCCCCCTGATGGGCGACCACCAGCTCCGCAACGCCGCCGTGGTATTGGAGGCGGTGGAGCTGCTGCGGGAGCGGGGCTGGCGGATCAGCGACAGAGCTCTGGAAAGCGGCCTCGCCAGCACGGTCTGGCCTGCGCGGATGGAAATAGCCGGGACGGAGCCCTGGTTCGTGATCGACGGGGGCCACAACCCCCAGTGCGCCGTGGCCCTGGCGGAAAACTGGGCCTACTACTGGCCGGAGGGCAGACGGGTGCTGCTGGTCGGCATGATGGCGGACAAGGACGTGGAGGGCTTCCTCCGGCCCCTGGCACCGCTGGCGGACGCCATCGTCTGCACCGCGCCGGCGGGCAGCCGCGCCATGACGCCGGAGGCGCTGGGAGCGCTGGCGCGGCCCTACAAGAAGCCGGTGCTGCTCTGTTCCACGGCGCAGGAGGCAGCGGAGACCGCAAAACGCGCCGCGGGCCGGGACGGCTGCGTGCTGGGCTGCGGTTCCCTCTATCTGGCGGGCGAGCTGCGGGAGGTTCTGGGATTGGAGGAAGGCTTATGAGAGTGATGGCCATCGACTACGGCGACCAGCGGATCGGGATCGCGGTGTCCGACGCGCTGCGGATGCTCTGCGGGGACGCCTTTACGATGCAGGAATGGGATATGGACCGGGCCGCGGAGCGCATCGCGGCGGAGGTCCGGACACGGGGCGTGGACACGCTGGTGCTGGGCCTGCCCCGCAACATGGACGGCAGCGAGGGGCCGCGGGCGGAAAAGACCCGCGTGTTCGCGGAGAAGCTGAAGGCGGCGACGGGGCTGGAGCCGGTCCTCTGGGACGAGCGGCGCAGCAGCGTCGAGGCCCACGCGATCCTGCGCGCCAACGGGCGGAAAACGCGCGACCACCGGAAGAACGTGGACGCGGTGGCGGCGACCTTGATGCTGGAAGGCTTTCTCGGGAGAGTTAGGAGTTAATAGTTAGGAGTTAGGAGTTTTTGAGTCGGAGGTTGGTATGAAAATTCGGAACGGATTTGTAATCGTTTTGGCCATTTGTCTTGTGCTGGCGCTGGCGGCGCCGGTTTCGGCGCAGGGGGGCTTTGTCGCGGTGCACCGGAGCGGGAATCTGCTGCGGGTGAACGGGGCGCTGGTGGACTGCGACAAGTACAACATCGGGGATTACAACTATTTCAATCTGCGGGACCTGGCCGCGATGCTGGACGGCACCAAGGCGCAATTCGACGTGGACTATAACGCGGTCAGCCGCAGGATCGTCGTCAGGACCGGGCAGCCCTACACCCACCGCGCCGAGAGCGATCTCGCGGTCGGGACGAACCAGTACGCCCTGGGCCGCGCCAGCACCCAGTCGCTGGTGGTGGACGGCGTGGAGCGGACCGGGATCAGCGCCTACTATATCCGGCTCTACGGGAAAGAGGACGGCAACAACTACTTCAAGCTGCGGGACCTGGCCCCGGTCCTGGGCTTCGACGTGGGCTATGACACCGAAACGAACGCCGCCACCGTGGAAGCCACCCCGCTCAGCACTCTGGCTGCCGTCCGGCTCGCCAAGACCGAGGACGCGGGCCGGGACTACCTGAACCGGATCACCTTCCTGGGCGACAGCACGACCTACGGCATCGGCTACTACTACCGTCTGGGCTATACGGAGCTCTGCCCCGCCACCCAGGTCTGGACCCCCAAGAGCGGGACCCTGACCCTGGACCGTTGGTCCATCGAGAAGATCGTCTATCCCACCACCGGGGAGGAGATCACGATCACGGAGGCCGTGCGCCGCGCGAAGCCGGAGTATCTGCTCGTCACCCTCGGCGTCAACGGGATCAGCTTCATGGCCGAGGACGCCTTCACCAGGGAGTACACCGCCCTGGTCCGGGCCATCCAGGAGACCAGCCCGGGCACGAAGATCATCCTGAACTCCATCTACCCCGTCGCGCCGAGCTGGAAGTACCAGGGCGACATCAACAACACGAAGATCCGCGCCGCGAACGAGTGGATCGAGCAGATCGCCGCGGACACCGGCTGCCGCTTCCTGTACAGCTTTGAATGCGTGGTCGGCGCGGACGGCAACCTGCCCGAGAGCAGCCACAACGGCGACGGCCTGCACCTGAACGGCGAGACCTTCGGCGTCGTGATGAAGTATATCCGCACGCACAAGTGCCCGTAAATATGTTCTTGAAAGGGACTGCCCAAATGTGCTGCAAAACAGCACATTTGGGCAGTCTCATTATTCCTGTTCCCCCAAAAGCTCCCGTTCGATCTGGCGGTCCAGCTCCGCGGAGCGTTCCAAATAGTCCGACGGCAGGGAAAACTGTCCGCGGGCCGCGCCGAAGCGCGCGACATTGCCGTTACCCTTCGGTAAGGTTACAGAAAACGGCAGCCCGCCACGCAGAACGCATTGATGCAGAAACAGGTTGACCGCGCCGGACATATCCAGCCCCAGCGATTTAAACAGCTCTGTCGCCGCCTGCTTGACCTCGGAATCGACGCGAATCTGCGTCGGTGTTGTTGCCATAGGAATCCCACCTTTCTTGCTTTATTATATGAAGTATCGTTTACAGTGTCAATACAATTTGTGATATGTTTCTCATGTCATGGCAACAAAAAACTGTCGCTCACCGTTCCTTCGGCTTGCGACAGTTATATGTTTCTCTGTCTGACCCAGGATATGAATTGCTCCGTCAGCTCCAACTGCCCCGGTGACAGCCCCCGCAGCCCCTCGGCCACGCTCCGCCACCGGTCCCCCTCATGCCGCGCCGTCCCGACCAGAAACTCGTCCGGCGTGGTATCCAAAGCCGCGGCCAGACGCATGATGACTTCGGTGGAGGGGATGGAAATACCTCTTTCGATGTTGGAAAGATATTTATATCCGATATCAGCAGCATCCTCAACCTCGGACTGGCGTTTTCCAAGCTCTTTTCTGCGTCGCGCAATCCTTTTTCCGATTTCTTCATAATCCAGACCCATAGAGTTGCCTCCTATACTGTTTCTATTCTCAACAAAATGAGTAAGGAATAAACCGATATAACAGTTGACATTCATCTTGACATACCTATTATTCGGATATATAATCGATATGTCATCAATATATATGATTATTTGGAGGATAACACGAAATGATAAAAGAAATGTTTGGTGTAACAGAAACCGAATCAGATGAAAAAGCGAAAAAGACTAAGTTTCATTTTCAAATCTGTGGATGGATTGGGCCGATCATAATAGCGGCCGGATTGATTTTTCCCTTTGTTGACAAGTGGGAAGTTCAGCTCGCAATTTTTGAGATACTTGAGATCCACAGTTTTAGAGATTTCATATCTACTGCCCTGTTCTTTGTTCTGTTTCCCATAGCAATCGCTTCTTATTTGTACTTGCTTGATATGCCGAAAAGCGCATGGGTTTTTTCAGCAGTCGGTACTATCGTTTTTTTAATCATGACTTTTTCTGGACTTCATCTTTCCATAGACGTACTGGGTACTGGGTTCTGGCTTCTGGCTGATGCTGAGCGGATTAATCATCATGCTTATTTCGCCTTTCGTTGTAATCATGCTTTCAATCGCCAATTCAAAATGATAGGGAGCCGAAAACAGCTAAGTAGAAGCGATATGCCTACTATTCCACAGATCATAAACGGAATGTCGGATGGGATTAGGTTGAAAGGATATATTCTTCGTCGCCACTAGATAATAGCGGGGGACCACACGGAGTCGCCCGACGATTCGGCTTGTTGGTCATCGGTGATTCCCGTAGGGGAGGGGCTTGCTCCTCCCGCCGTGACGGTTCCTGCCAAGCCGGTAAGACGCGATGCCCACATCGCGCGCGTAACGCGGATGGGTACGATCATCGAATCAAATCGTGAGGACGGCACAAGGCGGAGCGATGTAGGCATCGCTCCCTACGGCGAGGCAGAAATCGTCACGCACGGGCGACCACACAGGGTCGCCCCTACGGAATAACCGCATACGCGCAAAAAGCCGGAGAGGTTTCGCCCTCCCCGGCTTCTTCGCGCGCCGCGCTATGAACTATTAACTATTAACTATTAACTAAATCACACCACGCCCTGCGCCAGCATGGCCTCGGCGACCTTGAGGAAGCCCGCGACGTTCGCGCCGACGACCATGTTGCCCTCCTGGCCGACGGCCTGGCTGGCCTCGTAGGCGTTGTGGAAGATACCCTCCATGATGCCCTTGAGCTTGCCGTCGACCTCGTCGAAGGACCAGCTCAGGCGCTCGGAGTTCTGGGTCATTTCCAGACCGCTGGTGGCGACGCCGCCCGCGTTGCTGGCCTTGCCGGGGCTGAACAGCAGCCCGGCCTTCTGGATCATCTCGGTGGCGGCCAGGGTGGTGGGCATGTTCGCGCCCTCAAAGACGCCGATGCCGCCGTTGGCGATAATCTGCTCCGCCTCGGCCACGTCGATCTCGTTCTGGGTCGCGCAGGGCATGTAGAGGTCGGCCTTGACGCTCCAGATGCCGCGGCAGCCGGGATGGTACTCGCTGCCGGGGACCAGCTTCGCGTACTCGCTGATGCGGGCGCGCTGGCGCTGCTTGAGGTCGAAGAGGACCTCCAGGTTGACCCCGTTGGGATCGTAGATATACCCGGCGCTGTCGCACATGGCGACGACCTTGCCGCCGAGCTGGGTGGCCTTCTCCGCCGCGTACTGGGCCACGTTGCCGCTGCCGGAGATCACGCAGACCTTGCCCGCGAAGCTGTCGCCGCGGACGGATTTCAGGTACTCCTGGGTGAAGTAGCACAGGCCGTAGCCGGTGGCCTGGGGCCGGGCCAGGGAGCCGCCGTAGCTGAGGCCCTTGCCGGTCAGCACGCCGCCGTCGAAGCGGTTGGTGATGCGCTTGTACTCGCCGAAGAGATAGCCGATCTCGCGGCCGCCCACGCCGATGTCGCCCGCGGGCACGTCGGTGAACTGGCCGACGTGGCGGTAGAGCTCGCTCATGAAGCTCTGGCAGAAGCGCATGACCTCGGCGTCGCTCTTGCCCTTGGGGTCGAAGTCCGACCCGCCCTTGCCGCCGCCCATGGGGAGCGTGGTGAGGGAGTTCTTGAAGATCTGCTCGAAGCCGAGGAACTTCAAGATGCTGAGGTTGACGCTCGGATGGAAGCGCAGCCCGCCCTTGTACGGCCCGATGGCGCTGTTGAACTCGATGCGGTACCCGCGGTTGATCCGGTAATTCCCCTGGTCGTCCTGCCAGGGCACGCGGAAGAGGATCTGGCGTTCCGGCTCGGTGATGCGTTCGAGGATGGCGTGTTTCTGGTACTTCGGATTGCGTTCCAGCGCGGGCGCGAGGGTGTCGAGGACCTCGCTGACGGCCTGGAAGAATTCGGGCTCCGCGGCATTGCGGCGCTTGACGGATGCGATTGCGTCTTGGATGTAGCTCATCGATGTTCCTGTGTGGGTTGGGGTGCCGCGGGACCTCGTCGTTGTCGGCCCCTTCAAGCGGCATCCATTGGCCGCAAAAATCCGCCCTCCGCGCAATCCGCACAACAAAAAATTCCGCTTCTACGCAAAGAAACGGCAAACTTGCCGCTTGACACCGCCCCTCCCCTCCCCTATACGGCAGGCGAACGGAAACCCTTTTTCAAGCCGGAGGGAAATCTGGAAAACAACTCAAACAACTCGAAGACAACTCCAAACAACTCCTTCCATGGAGATTGTTTCCTTGAAGAGTTGTTTTTCAAGTTGTTCAAGTTGTTTTGAAATTCCCGACCCAAAATGAAAGAAACCACCCAACCCCATGCCAGCCGCGCCCAGCTGGCGATCCTGCGCGCCATCCTGACGATCGGGCGCGCGGCGGGCTCGACGCAGATCGCCACCGTCCTGCGCGGCTGGGGCATCCGCCTGAGCGAGCGGACCGTGCGCCTGCGGCTCCTCGAACTCGACCGCGCCGGCTGGACCGAGCTGCTCAGCCGCCGCGCAGGCCGCGTCCTGACCGACGCCGGCCGCGAAGAAGCCACCCGCCAGAACATCCTCGCGCGCATGGCGTTCTTCGTCTCGGGCCGCATCGACGAACTCAACTACCGCATGGACTTCTCCCTGCGCTCCCGCGCCGGCACCCTCGTCGTCAACACCACCCTCCTCCCCGCCGACGCCCTCGAAGCCGCGCTCGACGCCATGCAGCCCGTCTTCGCCGCGGGCCTCGGGATGGGGACCCGCCTGGCCGTCCTGCGCCCCGGCGAAATCTCCGACGACCGCCTCGGCACGCGCGTCCCCGAAGGCCGCGTCGCGCTGGTCACCGTCTGCTCCGTCTCCCTCAACGGCATCCTGCTCAAGGAAGGCATCCCCGTGACCTCCCGCTACGGCGGGCTGCTGGAATTCAAGAACCACTCCCCCGAGCGCTTCGTCGAACTCCTCGAATACGGCGGCACGACCCTCGACCCGCTGGAGATGTTCATCCGCGCCCGCATGACGTCCGTCGCCCGCTGCGCCCGCACCGGCAACGGCGTCGTCGGCGCGAGCTTCCGCGAATTCCCGTCCGTGGCGCGCCCGGCGGTCCTCGCCGCGCGCCGCCAGCTCCGGGCCCTGGGCCTCGACGGCATCGTGGCGATCGGCGACCCGGGGCGCCCCCTCTACGGCCTGCCCGTCGGCGAAGGCCGCACGGGCCTGGTCCTCCTCGGCGGCCTGAACCCCGTCGCCGCCCTCGAAGAATCCGGCATCTCCAACACCTCCCGCTCCCTCTCCGGCTTCCTCGACTACGCCCGCCTGCACCCCATCACCTCCGCACGCTGATCCCCTCCGCCCCGGAGGGACGGGTGGGGCGAGCACTCCGTGCGAGCCGGGGGCAACCATCACGCAATCAGG
>JAFSRS010000032.1 GCA_017445985.1 Oscillospiraceae bacterium
GAAAACGGCACCGCCAGCCTCGAACCCAACGCGCCGAGGGTACGACGCGGTTCCCTCCCCCAGCGGGGGAGGGTGCCCGAAGGGCAGGAGAGGGAGAAGGTTGAAATTTGTGAGCGGAACGCGGAGCGATCAGGGGATCGCTCCCTACGGCGTGGCAACCGTCGTAACCTGCGGGCGACCACACAGGGTCGCCCCTACATTCAACATTTCTACAAATCCCAATTTGCTTCCCCGCCAAGGACACCGCGCCGCTGATTCACCCACTTCCCAACGAAAGGAGGTCCCGCCGATGAAACGCCTGCTGACGCTGCTGCTCTGCTTATCGCTGCTGATCCTGCCGCCGGCGCCGTTCGGCGCTTTGGCGGAGGGCGAGGCGCCGCCGGAGGCCTGGCTCGTGAAGCTCCGGGACTCTGAAGAGCCCTTCGTCCGGGTCGAGGCCGCGGAGCTGGGAGCGCTGCTGGCGGCGGACCGGGTGGAATGGTACGAGCCGGACGGCGACGCGGCGCTGCTGGAGGGCGGGGAGGACTGCTGGTTCGACCCGGACCGGAAGTGGGACCTGACCATGATCGGCGCGGGGGAGAGCCTTGCGCGGGGCCAGACCGGCGCGGGCGTCCGCGTCGGCGTGATCGACTCCGGCATCGCGCCCCACGCGGACTTCGGCGACCGCCTGCTGCCCGGGCACAACTACACCCCCGACGCCCAGGACCCCGACGACGCCACGGACAAGTACGGCCACGGCACCAAGGTCGCGGGCCTGATCGCCGGGGCGGGGGCGAACGGCTGCTCCGGCGCCGCGCCGGGGGCGGAGCTGGTCCCGCTGAAATGCACCGACGGCAAAAGCGTCAAGATCTCCGCGATCTGCGACGCGATCTACGGCGGGGTCGACGACTACGGCTGCCAGGTGCTGAACCTGAGCCTGGGCGTCACCACGCAGTACCAGACCCTCGCCGACGCCGTCGCCTACGCCGCGGAGCGGGGCGTGGTCATGGTCTCCGCCGCCGGGAACAACGGCAGGCAGACGCTCTACTATCCCGGCGCCTACGAGACCGTGATCAGCGTCGCCTCGGTGGACAGCAGCGGGACCTGCGCCGCCAGCAGCTGCCACAACGAGACCGTCTGGATCGCCGCGCCGGGCGTGGAGGTCCGCAGCACCGCCTATACCGGCGGCTACACCCTCGGCAGCGGCACCAGCTTCGCCACGCCCCAGGTCAGTGCGGCCTGCGCCGTGCTGCTGGGCGCGGACGCGACGCTGACGCCCGCCGGGATCGCGGAATGCCTGGGCGCGACGGCGGAGGACCGGGGCGCGCCGGGTTGGGATACGCACTACGGCTGCGGCATCCTCCGCATCGACCTGGCGCTGGACGCGCTGTTGGGCCCGGACCCCGGGACGCCCTGCGCCTTCTCCGACCCGGACCCGGACAGCGGCGCGGCGCGGCAGGTCCAAAATCATACGCGGGAGCTGCTGGACTGCCTGTACCTGCTGGCGGAGTACGGCCCGGGCGGGGCGCTGGCCTCCCTCCGGACGACGCCCCTGAGCCTCGCCCCCGGAGAGACCGCGGAGCTGGAGCTCCCCGACGGGACGCGGCCCTTCGCGCAGTATCTGCTGGAGTCCGGGACCAATTCCCCCCTCTGCGAGGCGTACAGAATGCCGACGGTGGAAGTTTCGGGCAATCCTCGTTTCACTCCGTAGGGGAGGGGCTTGCCCCTCCCGGCGGCACAAGCTGCGAATCGGGGAAGTCCCGGCGAAATCGCGCCAGGTGCGAATTCGCCCGAACGCACGGCGCGACGCGGGCGGATCCTGCGCGGGAGGGGCAAGCCCCTCCCCTACGGTGTAACCCGGGCGAATGCGTCGCGGAGCGATCAGGGGATCGCTCCCTACGGGATCGGCAGGGAAGCTCACGGCGGACGGCTGAGAGCCGTCCCTGCAGCCGTATCCTTCCCTTGCCGCGATCGTCCCGCCGCCTGCCCGCCCCGGGCCTTTCATGCACTTTTCACATTTTTCAAAAAATATTTCCGAAAATACTTTACAAATCGTAAAAACCAGGTATAATGAACTCAGCACGATACGTGACAAACGTATGGTACGTTCCATACAGATCACGACAATATATTTTTTGGAGGTATGAATATGAGCAAGATCAAGGTTGGCATCAACGGCTTTGGCCGCATCGGCCGCAACGTGCTCCGCGCGAGCCTGAAGCACCCCGAGATCGAAATCGTCGGCGTCAACGACCTCTGCGATCCCGATTACCTGGCCTATATGCTGAAGTATGACACGATGCAGGGCCGCTTCCCCGGCGAGGTCGGGTATTATGAGGGCGGCATCACCGTCAACGGCAAGCAGATCCCCGTGTTCGCCAAGCGTGATCCCGCCGAGATCCCCTGGGCCGAGGTCGGCGCTGAGTACGTGATCGAGTCCACCGGCCTCTTCCTGACCAAGGAGAAGAGCCAGGGCCACATCGCCGCCGGCGCGAAGAAGGTCGTCATGTCCGCCCCCAGCAAGGACGACACCCCGATGTTCGTCTGCGGCGTGAACCTCGACGATTACAAGCCGGAGATGCAGTTCGTCTCCAACGCCTCCTGCACCACCAACTGCCTGGCACCCATCGCCAAGGTCCTGAACGACGCCTTCGGCATCAAGGACGGCCTGATGACCACCGTGCACTCCGTCACCGCCACCCAGAAGACCGTGGACGGCCCGAGCCAGAAGGATTGGCGCGGCGGCCGCGCGGCCTCCGGCAACATCATCCCCTCCTCCACCGGCGCGGCCAAGGCCGTGGGCAAGGTCATCCCCGCCCTGAACGGCAAGCTGACCGGCATGAGCATGCGCGTGCCCACCCTGGACGTTTCCGTCGTGGACCTGACCGTGAACCTGGAGAAGCCCGCCAGCTATCAGGAGATCTGCGCCGCCATGAAGGCCGCCAGCGAGGGCGAGCTCCAGGGCGTCCTGGGCTACACCGAAGAGGCCGTCGTGTCCTCCGATTTCCTCGGCGACACCCGCACCTCCATCTTCGACGCCAAGGCCGGCATCGCCCTGACCGACAGCTTCGTGAAGGTCGTGAGCTGGTACGACAACGAGATGGGCTACTCCGACAAGCTGCTCTGCCTCATCGAGCACATGTACGGCGTGGACCACAAGTGAGACGTGAGTTGTTAGTCGTTAGTTGTTAGTCGTTAGTTGATAGTTGATAGGAAACCGCCGCGGGAGCGTGGATCGCTCCCGCGGCGGTTTTTGCGAAGGGTGAGATTTTGGACTGTAGGGGAGGGGCTTGCCCCTCCCGGCGGCACAAGCCTCGATACAGAATCGTTTCGGCGAAATCGCGCCAGGTGCGGATTCGCCCGAACGCGCAGCGTGACGCGGCGGAACCTGCCGGGAGGGGCAAGCCCCTCCCCTGCGGGGTGGGTTTGCCCGGATAAAAACGGTCCTCGACCCAGCGTCCCGGATTGCCGTCGATATAGTTCCAGATCTCCAGATAGTCGCGCTCATTGCGGATGACGTGCTCGTAAAAGGAACGCTGCCAGAGCGGGGAATCGGATAGATATGGCCTGGACAAGCGGGTGCTGAGCGATTTCAGCACACGCACGGCGTCCATGATCGTAGGGGAGGGGCTTGCCCCTCCCGTCCCGGCTTCCGTTTGATGCAGCGTGATCAACAAGTGGACATGGTTCGGCATGATTACGGAATGATCGAGGGTGAGCGTCGGGTAGCGATTCGACAATTCCGAAAGCTGGGCTCTCACAATCGACCCGATGGCTGTCAGCGCGACGACGGGAGGGGCAAGCCCCTCCCCAACAGCAAATCGGGAC
>JAFSRS010000033.1 GCA_017445985.1 Oscillospiraceae bacterium
CGCCGCCCTCGGCGGCCCGTCTTCCTATTCGCGTCAGGCTAACGGGCCGCCGAGGGCGGCGGCCCCAGCATAATCTATATGAACGAAAATATTTATTCAACATTAAACCCCGCCCAGTTGGAGGCGGTCACGACCACTGAGGGCTTCGTCCGCGTGATCGCGGGAGCGGGGTCCGGCAAGACGCGCGCGCTGACCGCGCGTTTTGCGTATCTGGTGAACGAGCTGGGCATCCTGCCGGGGAACCTGCTCTGCGTGACCTTCACGAACAAGGCCGCCAACGAGATGCGGCAGCGCATCCACCGCCTGACCGGGGACAACGACGTGGGCTTCATCAACACCTTCCACGGCTTCTGCGTTTCGGTGCTGCAGGAGGACGGCCACGCGCTCCAATATCCGAAGAGCTTCCTGGTGCTGGACAACTCCGATATCGACGACATGCTCCGGGTGGTCTACGCCGAACGGGGCCTGACGCTGCGGGACATGAGCTTTTCCGCGGCGCGGGACATGATCGAGATGCAGAAGCTGGTCCAGAGGTCCGAATATTATCTGGACCTGATCGGGGAGTCCCTGGACGCCCTCCGGGCGCAGTACGAGCGGGCGCAGTCGGCCCGGGATATCATCTTCTTCGGCTACCTTTACCAGCAGAAAAAGTGCTTCGGCGTGGACTACAACGATCTCATCAAGTTCACGCTCTACCTGTTCGCGCAGGAGCCGGATATCCGGCTGAAATGGCAGTCCCGGCTGGAATATATCATGATCGACGAGTTCCAGGACATCGACGCCCTGCAATACGAGCTGATGGAGGTCCTCTGCGGCTACCACAACAACCTCTTCCTCGTCGGCGACCCGGACCAGACGATCTACACCTGGCGCGGCGCGGACGTGAAGTTTTTATTGGACTTCGACAGCAAACACCCGGGCACCCATACGGTGATGATGACTGACAACTACCGCTCCACACCGCAGATCCTCGCCGCGGCGAACTCCCTGATCGCGAAGAACCGGAACCGCATCCCGAAGGAGCTCCGGGCGACGCTGCCGGAGGGCGACGGGGTGCTGGCCCACCACGCCAGGACCGCCGAGGCCGAGGCCGAGTGGATGCTCAAAGAGATGACCCGGCTCCACGAGGCCGGGACGCCCTGGCGGGATATGACGGTATTGTACCGCGCCCACTACGTGAGCCGGACCGTCGAGGAGGCTCTTATCAGGCATAAGATCCCCTACGCGATCCACAGCGGCGTGCAGTTCTTCGCCCGGGCCGAGGTCAAGGACGCGCTGAGCTATCTGCGCCTCGTCGTGCTGCGGGACGACCTGAGCTTCCGCCGGGTCTGCAACCAGCCGAAGCGGAACCTGGGCCGGCGGCGGATGGCCTATTTGGAGCAGCGGGCGGGGGAGGAGGACTGCACCCTCTACGAAGCCCTGTGCCGGAGCCTCGACGAGGAGCTGTTCCGGGGCACCAGGGCCGCGCAGTTCGTGAAGCTGGTGGAGCGCTTCGCCGCCGTCGCGGAGGACATGCAGACCTCCGAGCTGCTGGGCAAGCTGATGGACGAGAGCGGCTATGAGACCATGCTCCGCACCGAAGGGGCCCAGGACCGCCTGGACAACCTGGCCGAGCTGAAGCAGAGCGTCCGGGACTACGAGACGAGCTGCGGGGAGGAGGCCACGGCCCTGCACTATCTGGCCCACGTCGCCCTGTTCACCAACGCCGACGCCGCCGACGCCGGGGACAAGGTCCGGCTCATGACCGTCCACGCGGCGAAGGGCCTGGAATTTCCGAACGTGTTCCTCTGCGGCATGAACGAGGGGATCTTCCCCAGCCGCAAGGTCTCCACGCTGCCCGCGATGGAGGAGGAACGGCGGCTGGCCTTCGTTGCCCTGACCCGCGCCGAACAACGCCTGTTTTTATCCGAGAGCGAGGGCCGGAACCTGGACGGCTCGCCGCGCTATCCCTCGCGCTTTCTGCTGGATATCGCCCCCGAGCTGTTGGAATGGACCGCCCCGCCGCGGGAGGAGCTGCTGCAGGAGGCGCGGGACGCCGTCGCCGCCAGCGAACGGCTGCTGCCGGAGCGGGCCGCGGCTGTGTACGCCACAGGTACCCGCGTCCGCCACGCGGTTTTCGGCCCGGGCGTCGTGCTCGACGTGAACGCGGAGCGCCGCGCCCATCTGGTGAAGTTCGACAGCCTCCCCACACCGCGGGAAATTTCCTTCCGCGCCAAACTCGAAAAAATATAAAAAACTGTTGTGCCCGCGGCGGAAATGATTTATAATGATTGGGCAAACAAGCCAAAACGGAGGAGGAACCTGTCATGGCAGTCTGTGATTTTTGCAAGAACCGCTTCGAGGAGTCCGAGGCGAAGGCCGAATTCGAGCGTCAGAGCTGGATGCTGCGATATGAGAATCTCCGGAAGTGCCTCTGCGCGAGCTGCGCGCTCCACGCGATCGACCGTAAGACGCCCGGCGTCTACTTCGAGACCTGCGGCAAGTGCGGCAGGGAGTTCGACGTGCTTGAGGACGCGCGGCACTTCGGCCAGACCTTCCAGATGGACCACGAGCGCCATCTGCGCGACACCTGGACCGACAAGCCGCTCTGCGCGGACTGCGCCACCGCGAAGATCTTCGGGCATTGAGCATCTTTAACGCCTGACGCCCCGGAGTCGAAAGACTCCGGGGCGTCAGGCGTTTCATCGTGGCTTATTGCGCGTGGGGGAACAGCATGCACTGGGGCGGCTCGCCGGTCTCGATCACCAGATCGGAGAACTCCGGCTTGCTGAGCACCTTTGCCGCGTAGGAGCAGCGGGAGATCAGCTTCGCGTTCGCGGCACGGGCGGCCTCGACGACCGCGAGGACCAGGTCCTTCGCAATGCCGCGCCCGCCGTAGCTCGGGTCCACCCCGGTGTGGGTGATGGTCCATTCCGCGCCGTTCACGCGGAGCAGGCACTCGCCGACCTGCTTCTCCCCGTCATAGGCGGCGCTGCGATTGTTTTCGGGCTCAAAGGGGATGCGGATGACTTCATCGGACATGGGGCTGCCTCCTTTGTTAGATTGTTGCAACAAAAACAGTGTATCCCGAAATCGTCCCGCCGTCAAGCGCAGTTCCGCGGAAATAGCAAAAAATCAGGGCTGTGGCCTCCCGCCGCCACGATCTCTGCCATTCTCGTAGGGCGCGATGCCCACATCGCGCCGCCGCCCCGCGCAAGGCGCGGGGCGGGATGCTGTGTCGTTAGTACGCGGTAATCGTGACGATCTCCCTCTCCTGCCGCTGCGGCGGCACCCTCCCCCGCTGGGGGAGGGAAAGGAGC
>JAFSRS010000034.1 GCA_017445985.1 Oscillospiraceae bacterium
CGCCGCCCTCGGCGGCCCGCCACCCCGCGCGATGCGCGGGGCGGAATTCGACGCTGGCGCGTTGCCAAGGTCACGGGCCGCCGAGGGCGGCGGCCCCTACGGCAAATCGGAATGTTGACCGATAGTACGTCACCCTTACATAGAACCGGAACGGCGGGCGACCACACAGGGTCGCCCCTACGGGCACACAGGTACGCCGGCGCATCTACCTGCACAGTTCCCATTTTGCTTGCAACTTTGCCTTCGCTCTGCTATACTGACCGCGTAACAACTACCATCGGAGGAGGACCCCACATGACCCTGGAAGAAGCGAGAGCCGCTTTGATGAAGCTGCAGCAGCGGCAGAGCGCCTACCGTCACGCAATGGACCTGATCTGGTACGACGGCGATACCGTGGCCCCGAAGGGCACCGCGGCGAACCGGGCGCAGAGCCTGGCGATCCTGAGCGAGGAGGCCTATCACCTCTCCACCGGCGCGGAGACCGTCGCGCTGCTGGAATTTCTGGACGAACGCAAGCCGGAGCTGAACCCCCGTGAGCGGCGCATGGTGGAGCTGCTGTTGAAGGACGTCCGCCGCCTGCAAAAGATCCCCCTGGACGAGTACAGCGCCCACGAGCGTCTGATCGTCGAGGCGGGGGACGTCTGGGAGCGGGCCAAAGCCGCCAGTGACTTTGCGGCGTTCCAGCCCTATCTGGAACGCCTGTTCGCCGACGCGAAGCGCTTCGCCGGGTATTGCGCCCCGGAGAAGGACCCCTACGACTACTGGCTGAACGAGTTTGAGGAGGGCCTGGACCGGGCGCGCTGCGACGAATTCTTCGCGACGCTCCGGGCGCACGTCGTCCCTCTGCTGGCAAAGGTCCAGGAAAAGGAGCAGCTCTCGAACGCGATGCTGCTGGGGCACTTCCCCGCGGCGGATCAGGAGCGGCTGGCGCGGCGGCTGATGGCGCTGATCGGCCTGGACCTGGAACACGTGGGCCTGGCGACCACGGAGCACCCCTTCACCGCCAGCCTGGGCAGCCACTTCGACGAGCGCATCACGACGCACTATTACGAGGACTACCTCGCGTCCTCCCTCTACAGCGTGATCCACGAGGGCGGTCACGCGCTCTACGACACGAACAGCGCGGACGACCTGGCCTATACGGTCCTCGACGGCGGCGTGAGCATGGGCGTCCACGAGAGCCAGAGCCGCTTCTTTGAAAACCTGCTGGGCCGCTCCCGCCCCTTCTGCGAATACCTCTTCCCGATTTTGGAGGAGATCTTCCCGGAGCAGATGGCCGGGCACACGGCGGAGGAGCTCTACCGGGCGGTCAACCGCGCCGAGCCGGGCCTGATCCGCACCGAGGCCGACGAGCTGACCTACCCGCTGCATATCATGGTCCGCTACGAGCTGGAAAAGCGCGTGATGGCGGGCGAGCTCAGCGTCTCCGAGCTGCCGGGCGAGTGGAACCGGCTGTACCGGGAGTATCTCGGCGTCGAGGTCCCGGACGACGCCCACGGGGTATTGCAGGATATCCACTGGTCCGGCGGCGACATCGGCTACTTCCCCTCCTACGCCTTCGGCGGCGCCTACGGGGCCCAGCTCCTGCGGCGGATGCGGGAGACCGTGGACGTGGACGCCGCGCTTCGGGCGGGCAATTTCGCCCCGATCAACCGCTGGCTCCGGGAACACCTCTGGCGTCACGGCTGCCTGTACAAGCCCGCCGAGCTCTTTGAGCGCGCCGCGGGAGAGAAATTCGACCCCACGGCGTTTACGACGTACCTGGAGGAGAAGTTTGGGGAACTGTACGGGATCGAGCAGGAGACATTTTTATGAGCTACGCTGACACTGTATTTATCCAGAATTGCAGGGATATTCTCGAAAAGGGCGTCTGGGACACCGACCGGCCGGTGCGGCCGCGCTGGGAGGACGGGGCTCCGGCGCATACCGTGAAGCTCTTCGGGGTCGTGAACCGCTACGATTTGAAGCAGGAGTTCCCGATCCTGACGGTCCGCCGCCAGTATTTCAAGTCCGCCGTGGACGAGCTGCTGTGGATCTGGCAGAAGAAGAGCAGCGACGTGCATGAGCTGTCCAGCCACGTCTGGGATGCCTGGGCGGACGAGAACGGCTCCATCGGCAAGGCCTACGGCTACCAGCTCGGCGTGAAGCACCGCTATCCGGAGGGCGAGATGGACCAGGTGGACCGGGTGCTCTGGCAGCTCAAACACGACCCGGCCTCCCGCCGCATCCTGACCAGCCTCTACACCTTCGCGGACCTGAGCGAGATGGCGCTCTACCCCTGCGCCTGGTCGATGACCTTCAACGTCAGCGGAAATACGCTCAACGCGATATTGAACCAGCGCAGCCAGGACATGCTGACCGCCAACGGCTGGAACGTGATGCAGTACGCGGCCCTGCTGATGATGTTCGCCCAGGTCAGCGGCCTGGAGCCGGGCGAGCTGGTCCACGTGATCGCCGACTGTCACATCTACGACCGTCACGTTCCAATGGTAGAGAAGCTGCTCCGGAACGAGCCCTGTCCCGCCCCGAAGGTCACGCTGGACCCGGCGGTGCACGACTTCTATCAGTTCACAAAGAACAGCTTCACGGTGGAGGGGTACCGGTACCATGAGTTCAGCGAGAAGATCCCGGTGGCGGTGTAAAAAGGAGAGAAACTATGCTGGAAGCCATCGTTGCCGTTTACGCCGATTGGGGCATTGGGCGGAACGGAACGCAGCCGGTGGTGCTGCGGGCGGACCGGCGGCGCTTCCGGGAGCTGACGGCGGGCGCGGCTGTGCTCGTCGGGCGGCGGACGCTGGCGGACTTCCCCGGCGGGCGGCCCCTCCCGGGGCGGGCGAACCTCGTGCTGACGCGGGGGCCGGAGATCGCCGGGGCCGAGACGGTCCGCGGCGTTGCGGAGGCCCTGGCCGCCGCGGCGCGCTATGAGCGCTGCTTCGTGATCGGCGGGGCGAGCGTCTATCGGGCGCTGCTGCCCTGGATCGGGCGCGTGTACGTCACGCGGCTGGACGCCTGCCCGCCCTCGGACGCGTATTTTCCGAATCTCGACGAGGACCGGGATTTCGTCTGCACCGACCCCGGAGAGGATCGGGAGGAAAACGGCGTCCGCTACCGCTTCCAGGTCTGGGAGCGGAGATAAATGAAACAAATGAAACAATAAAACAGCCGCCGGGCTTTGCCCGGCGGCTGTTTTGCGTCATATTCTGCGTTTGCGCTCAGTTCACGCCTTCGACGAAGACACGCTCGATCACGGGCTGCTGGTCCGCGGGGATCGTGCCGTTGTTGTCGGTGGGCTTGGCGTCGGAGGCGATCTTCTGCACGATCTCCATGCCCTCGACGACGCGGCCAAAGGCGGCGTACTGGCCGTCCAGGCTCGGATAGTCCACGACGGTGATGAAGAACTGGCAGCTTGCGCCGTCCATGTTGCCCGCCGGGCGCGCCATGGAGATGGTACCCTTCGTGTGGCTCAGGTCGTTCCCGGTGTAGCCGTTGGCGGAGAACTCGCCGTGGATGGTCTTGTCGCTGTGGCCGGTGCCGGTGCCGGTGGGGTCGCCGCCCTGGATCATGAAGTTGTCCATGATCCGGTGGAAGGTCAGCCCGTCATAGAAACCGGAGTTGGCGAGGGTGATGAAGTTCGCGACGGTCTCGGGGGCCTTGTCGGAGTAGAGCTCCAGCGCGATGGTGCCGTAGTCGCGGACCGTGATGGACGCAGTGTAGGTCCCGTACAGGTCGGAGGCGGAGACGGGGGGCGCGCTGCGGGGCAGGTCGGAGTCGGTGGCGGGCAGCTCGATCACGGGCAGGTCGCCGGAGGAGGAGGGGATTGCCGTCTGGCTCGGCGCATCGGTCGCGGGCGCGGCGGTGGGCGTCGTGGTCGTCGTTCCGCCGCAGGCGGCAAGCGCCAGGAGCAGAGAGAGGGCGAGGAGGATCAGGACGGTACGTTTCATAAGAAAGGTTCCTTTCTGTGAATTACATTACAACGATATTGATGCTTGCTCCCGCTTCCTTCGCGTCCCGCAGGACCCGGAGAAAACGGTCGTAGTCTTTTCCGAGCTGAAACCGGAGCGCCCGGGGCTCGGCCAGAACGACGTCGGTGGGCTCGCTGCGCTCGGTGAGCAGGTCGTAGAGCGCGTCGAGGTTCGCGCCGTACCAGGCGGGAAAGTCGAGCCTGCGGGCCAGGACCGCGTGAAGGGCCGGGAGGTCGGGGATCTCCGCGGCGGACAGGGTGACGAGCTTCATGGTGCGCCTCCTCAATAGAGCCTCGTGAAGCTCTGGTAGTGGTCGGCGGTGTAGTAGACGCTGCCGTCCTCGCCGTAGATGATCCGCTCGCTGCCGCGGTAGCCGCCCGCGTAGTTCACGTCGCACTCGCGGTACTTGCCCGCGGGGAGCAGGCCCTCATAGTTGCCGAAGCGGTCCCCGCCGATGCTCTTGCCGGGGGCCACGTCCCAGAGGTTGCCCTTGGAGCTGTCCCAGCCCAGGGCCCTCGCGTCGTTCTTCGTGATGAAGTTCGACGGGAGATGCCCGTAGGCGTGGAGGTAGGCCGCCACGTCCTCCGGGGCTGTGTAGGAGCCGGATTCGGAGAGCGCGGGCGTTTCTTCAAGGGGCGTCTCCGTTTCGGCGGGCGCGGGGGTCTCCGGCACGGCGCCCGGGGTCGGGGCCGCGTCCGGGCCTGGCGTCGCCGAAGCCTCGGGAACGGCGGTCTCCGGCACGGCGCCCAGCGTCTCCGCGGGCGCGGTCACCAGCGTCAGCGCCTCCGTCGGCGCCGGCGCGGGCGCATGGACCGCCGCGCTCCCGCAGCCCGCCAGCAGCAGGGCGAGGATCAGCAGCAGCGCCGATACGCGGGTAAATTGTCGGAGATGGAAACGGTTCATAAGCAGTACCGACAGGAATCTTTATCAGTGAAAAGTTAATAGTGAATGGTGAATAGTTAAGGGATCGCCTTCGGCGATATTTTAAAACAGTCGCGAAGCGACACCACAACTATTCACTATTAACTATTCACTATTAACTGTCAAACGGCGTGGTCCAGTAGTGCTGCTGGTAGATATCCGTGAACCGGTAGACGCAGCGCACGCTCTCCGCGCCCACGTCCACGTAGCTGAGCTCCATATTCTCTTCCACGGTCATCTGCTCGCCGAGGTAGTAGCTGTCCTCGTACTCGCCCTCGTAGCTGTAGAAATCGCAGACGAAGTCCAGCGTGTCACCGGCGTTCAGCTCGGTCAGGTTCTTCGCGACGGTGTCGGTCTCGCCCGCGTCGTAGACGGTGCGCGCGCCCGCCAGATAGCCGCGGGGGTGCTCCGCGTCAAAGACCACGATCAGGTCCACCAGCTCGCCGTTCAGGAAGGCCGGGATGCGGCCCGTGGTGGTCGTGCCGGAGGTGTATTCGTGGTAGTAAGCCACGGGCTGCCCGTTGACCGCCAGCCAGAGGTGGTCGGTCGGGGCCAGCAGGTAGCCGTTCCCGTCAAACTCGTACACGTCGTCGATGCCCAGGTCCACGAAGCCCTCGCCGTCGTCCACGAAGAAGTTCAGGTCAAGGCCGGTCACCAGCTCCCACTGGCGCTCCGGCATACTGACGACGGCGGTGCCGTCGCCGCGGTCCTGCCAGACCAGATAATTCGTGTCAAAGTAGTGGTCGCTCAGGTACTGCACCGTCTCGTCCTGGCTCAGCGCCCGGTCGGTGAAGAAGTCCATGCCGCTGCCGCCGAGAAAGGCCCCCAGCAGCCCGCTGATCGCGTCGGTGCTGCCGGAGCCGCCCGCCAGCGTGCCCAGCAGGCTGCCCAGCGGGTTCGCCGTCATGCCGCCCGCCGCCGTGACCTGGCCGCTCTGCTCCAGGGTGGCGAATTCACGGATGCACTGGCTGTAGCTCTCGTCCATGCCGATGGCGTTGTAGGTGCTCACCGCCGCGGACACGCTGCTGGTCTTGCGGTAGGGGAAGTAGATGGACAGGCCGTAGGAGTTGCTCATATCGGAGCTGGTGCGGTTGTACTTCACCGCGCCCAGCAGGGCTTTCGACAGGGCCGCGCCCTCGGTGGTGCCCAGGTTCTTCGCGAAGTGGACCAGGTCGATCTGGTCGATCTGGTTGCTGCGGGCGAACTCGCGGGTCTGGCTGCGGGCGGTGGAGATCGCGGAATACTCCTTGTTGGAGATCATGGAGCTGAGGCCCTTGGAGAAGTCCTTCAGCGCGGAGGGCGCGGTGGCGTCCAGCTCCGCCAGGTCCACGACGCTCAGCGTCGCGCTCTGGCCCCGGCACTCCTGCCGGCAGGTGGTGACGAAGCTGTCTACGATCTTCTGGCCCACCTGCACCGTCGCCATGGAGGGGTTCGCGGTGAAGTCGCTCAGCCAGTCGGTGTAGTACCAGCCGATGCCCGGCTCGGTCTCCTCGGAGGCCACCATGTAGTCGGCGTACTGGTTCAGCATCAGGCCCGTCTCCACCGTCGCCATCAGGCAGGCGTCGAAGCCGATGAAGTCGAACTTGACCCCGGCGGCCTCCAAAGCCTGGTCGATGCCCGCCAGGGACATGGAGCCGGACTTCGGGAACTTCTGGTCGTAGCCGTAGCCGCTGACGCTGCCTCCGCCGTGGTCCCAGAAGATCAGCTCGTTGCGGTTCGCGGGATAGTTGGCCGCGCACCACTTGATGAAGCTCGTCAAGGTGCCGGGCTTCGTCATCTCCAGATTGCCCACGTCCTCCTGGACGCAGCGCAGGCCGCCGGAGACGACCTCATAGATCTGGTTCGTTTTGGCGGAGACGACCTCGTTGTTCCACTTCGTGCAGCCGCCGGTGTAGACCACGATCCGGACGTTGCCGCCCAGCTTGGCCTTGGTCATTTCCAGCAGGTCCTTGGTCGCCATGCTGCCCTGGCTCTCCAGGTCGGTGCCGCACATGTAGACCATGATCGTCACGGTGTCCTTCCCGCTGCCCAGGATCGTCGTGTAGCGCGCGCGGGTGCCCGCGGCGACGCTGGTGTCCACCGTGGCCTGGGCGGTCGCGGTCTCGGTCCAGGAGCTGACGGAGCTGGCGGAGGCCTGGCTCGCGCCCATCAGGTTCGTCAGGGCGCTCTGGCCGATGCCGCTGCCCAGCAGGCTGCTGAGGATGCTGCCGCCGGAGCTGTTCCCGGTAATCGCGCTGACGATGCTGGACGCCGGGCTCTGGGTCTGGACCGGGGTCGTGGTCGTGGTCGAGCCGCCGCCGAAGAGGCCGCTCAGCGCGCCGCCGCCACCGCCCAGCAGCAGGACCGCCAAGAGGATGATCGGCAGGAGCGAGCTCTTGCCGCCCGCGCGGGTGGTCTGCCCGCCGCCGGAGCCGCCGGAGGGGCGCTGCGCCTGGGGCCGGTTCGTCCCGGTGACGTTGCTCTCGCCGCGTCCGACCTGGCCCGTGCCAAGCCCCTCGCCGCGGCGGTGGACCCCCTTGGAGTTGTTCGTTACGTATTTGTCCCGCCCCTGGGGCCGGTTGGGAAGGTTCTCTGCCATGGAGCATCCGCCTTTCGTAAAGGATTACTGATTATTATAGATCGAAAATGAAAAAAGTGCAATACCGTAAATCATAACAGTACAGCCCCGGCGGAACGCCGGGGCTGTACTGAAATAAGAGATCATCCCAGGCTCGGGTACATCTCGTAAAGCCTGATCTCGAGCTCGTTGCCGCTCGGGCGGCCGTTGCGATCCAGCGCGAAGAGCCGGACCAGGGGGTAATTCTCACCCTCGTAGCGCACCGTGATCCCGCCCGTGGGCATGACGCCGGCGATCTCGTAAGCGATCATCCTGCCGTTGGGGCGGTAGCTGGCCGCGACGAATCTGGCCGCGCCCTGATTGTTCCGCCGCCAGTCGCTGCTGGGGTCGATACGGAGCGTCTTTTGATACGGGTTCAGCCAAACGGTGCAGCGGTCCGTCCGGAATACGTATTCAAAGTCCTTCCAGACCGCGTAAAGCTGGAGCGGAGTGCCCTTGGTGGGCTCCACCTCGTCTCCCGGCTGATAGCGGACCTCGCCGCCTTCCTTCACGGCCCAGCCCGCGAGGGTCTTGCCGACGGGGGCGGTCATGCGCTCGTCACAGCTCTTGACCGTCAGCTTCGCCGCGCCGCCGGTCTCGACGGTGATCCGCTGGACCAGCACGGTCCCGCCGTTCAGCGTTCCCTGGGTCGGGTGATAGATGATCGTGCTGTCGCAGCGCAGATCCGCGGCGTAGAGGCAGATCACGGCGTTCTTGTTCGGCGTCAGCTTGTCGTTGCCGACGTACCAGCTCCCGGAGGCCAGACCGCTGTCGTCCGCGGAGGAGTTCATCGCGTCGCCCCAGGCGAGGGCCGTCACCGCCGTGCTGTTGTAATACATCTTGTCCGGCAGCGTGACCGCCGTGGTGGACTGGAAGCGCTTATAGGTCGACCCGTTGGAGGTGAAGCGCAGGGTGTGGCCGTTCAGCAGCACGTCTCCCGGCTTGGTCTGGATCCACTGGGCCGTGAACTTCTGGTCCTTCTCCAGCGTCAGCGCTTCGTTGAGCGCGTGCTGGACGCCGCTGCCGTCCTTCCAGGCGTACTGGGTCTGACCGCTGTAGGTGAACAGGTAGTCGGAGAGCCGGTAGGAGCTGGGATAGCGCTCCTTGATCTTGAGCTCCTTCTCGCCGCCGCGCGTCCCGCCGTTGCCGTTCAGCGTCAGCGTGTATTCGTTGACCCGGAGCAGCCGCTCCGCGTCGGCGTCCTTGCCGGAGAGGGTCGTATGCTTCACGGAGGGGATCGCCTTGCCGCCGGTGGCGCGGACGATCGCGGCGGCGAGCTTGTTGTCCGCGCTGTGCCCGCCGTGGAAATCCATGTCGCAGAGGCTGAGCGCGCAGCTCGTCTTGTAGCTGAGCGCCGCGCCGCCGGTGGTGCCGTCGCCGCCCGTCAGGTCGCAGGGGGCCAGCAGCTCCACGGTCTCCGCGTACAGCGCCGCGCCCGCCGTGATGCCGTCGCCGCCCGTCAGCTCACAGGGCACCTGGATCACGACGGACTTCGCCCGCAGCCCCAGGCCGCCCTGGCTCTTGGCCGCGGTCTGGGCCGCGCCGCCGCCCTCGACCCACAGGTCCGGCGCGCCGAGCCGGTTATCCCGGTCGCAAAGGGTGCGGACGTTCAGCGTCCCGGTGACACTGATCCCGTCGCCGCCCGTCTTGCCCGGACCGGCCGCGCCGCCCCGGAACACCGCCGCGGCACTGTCGCTCATCAGCCACAGCTCCACGTTCTTCGCCCCGCGCAGCGCGTGGCCCCCGCCGTCGGCGCCGCTGCCGCCCAGCACCGTGAGCGTGCCGCTGACGACGTTCAGCTCCAGGTCGCCGTTCACGTACAGCGCGTCGCCGCCGAGGTTGTTCTCCCGCGTGCCCGTGATCGTCACGTCGCCGGAGGTATACAGCTCCAGGGCGCCCTCGGAGCGGATGGGGCCGCCGTCATAACCGGTGAGGTTCAATCGCTTGCCGCCGTAGTTCCAGCCGTCGCCAGTCCGCGCCGTGTTCGAGAGGAAGGAGACGCCGTCCACCGTGATCGTGTAGGCCGTCTCCGCCAGCAGCTCGGCGTCCTCCTCCGGCTCAGTTTCCTCCGGCGCTTCGGGTTCTTCTTCCGATCCAACAGCTTCCGCCGTCTCGACGGTCTCCGCGGTCTCGACAGCCTCCGCCGGTTCGAGATCCGCCGCAGGCTCCGGGGCCGCCGCCAGCGCGTTCGGCGCCAGCAGGACCAGCACGAGCAGCGCAGACAAAGCCAGCGCCAACGCGCGGTTTGTGATCTGTTTCATATTCGAGTCCTCCTTTTTAGGGGGCGTCAAATTTGACATAAAATGTTAGAAAATGAGATATCTTGTTAACATAATATGCCAAATGAAGCATATCACAAGCCTAAAAAAATGTCAATCGGATTAGTCCTTGAGTTTCCGGAGAAAGCCACGGAGTGAAGTGAAAAGGTTATTTCCACTCCGAGGGGGCGGAAGTGGACGTTAGTCTTGCAGGGAATTCCACTTACTGAAAGTTGCAATAAGTGATACAGTAAGACTGTGCCTGACAGCCACAAGGAAAGCGGGTGTCAGTATGAGCGAGACAAACGGTTTTACGCATTTGACACTTGAAGAGCGGCGGATCATCTTGGCAGGAATTACAAACGGCTCGACAAAAGCGGCAATTGCACAGACGATTGGGAAAGACAAATCTACCGTCGGGAAAGAAATCAAGCTCCACAGAACATTGACACACAAATGCAGTTTGCCTTTGGAATGCAGCAATTACCGGAAATGCGTCTACGAAAATATGTCAAAATCCTCCTTGATTGGAGTAATAAACAAAGATAGCGATATGCTTTTGTGCAATCAGCATATAGCTATCTATATCCAACTGTGGTATACTATCCAAAAAGGAGGCGGTTGAAACGAGCGGAAAAACGAGCTATCAGAGCATCAAAAAGTATGAGGACCGCGTCTATGATAAGGTCCTGCTTCGGTTGCCAAAGGGCCAGCGGGACGAGATCAAGGCCCATGCGGAGGCCCGCGGGGAGAGCGTCAACGGCTTTGTAGGCCGCGCCATAGCCGAGACGATGGAGCGGGACGCGGGGGGCGGTTGATATGGAGATCCGATATTCCAAAACTGCGGCAAAGGCCCTGAAAAGCTATGACAAGCCCACAAGGGAGCGGATCAGGGACGCGATCCGGGGCTTGACCGAAAACCCGCCGCGCGGCGACATCAAGCGGCTGGAGGGCTTTTCGGACGGAAGACTCCGCCTCCGCGTGGGCGGGTATCGCGTGGTGTTCCGCTATGACCGGGACGGACAGCTTGAAGTATTGCTGATTCTCAACATAGACGCCCGGGGCGGCGTCTACAAGTGACGGGAGGGATGCAGGATGCCGATTTCTCAGCAGATCGCACAGATGGTGGAGGTGCTGCCGGACGCGGATCAGGCGCTCGCGCTGGAGCTGGTGAAGAAGCTGGTGCTCGCCTGGGACCCGGACTTCACCAAGACCACCGCCGCCGAACGAGCCGCTATGGAACAGGCCGTCGCGGAGCTGGACGCGGGAGAGTATGTTACGGACGATGAAATAGACTGGGATTGACAAAAACGAGCCGGAGGCGATCATGCCCCCGGCTCAGCGTGTAGACAAATTTGGATTCGGCGAGGCGGATGCGCCGCCGTTACGATTCGGCCGTAGGGACGGCTCTCAGCCGTCCGCATTTGGCCCCCCTGCAAGGGGGGCTGTCACGCAAGCGAAGCGCGCGTGACTGGGGGGTGCCGTGCGGAGCGCGGTGCGGGATTTGAGGTCGGAATCTGGCGCAACGCGGAGCGATCAGGGGATCGCTCCCTACGGCGTCGGCGGAAATCATGACAGCGGACGGCTGAGAGCCGTCCCTACAAACAAATTATGTCGGCTCAATAAATCCCAATTTACATTGGAACGATATTTGTCTACAGTCTGCGGGCGCTTCGTGAAGCGCCCCTACGGAGTGAGCATTTGTCGAAACCGCGGGAGGGGCAAGCCCCTCCCCTACGGAGAGCAGACCATACGCTGCCGCATCATCCGCCCCCGCGGAGGTCCTGTCGGTTTTCGCGTATATCTATCCGACGTACCGCCATAGATCTTTCCGTAATAAAGCACGTCCCCGCCGGAACCCGGCGGGGACGTATTTACAATATCCGTGTTCGATCATATCGGGGGCTGCCGTCTCACGCGGCGGGGCCTTCGCCCTCTATGACCTCCACCAGCTTGCAGCGGCAGGCAAAACGGGTCGCGCCGCCGATGTTACAGGTGAACAGGGTCAGGTCCCAATCGCCGCCGGATTTGATCATGTCCTCAACAGCCATGGGCTGAACGGTCTCGGTGCTGCTGACGACGTAGTGGAAGCGGGTGCCGGTCACGTCGGTGAAATACACGTCCGCGCCCAGCGCGATGCTCCGGACCGGGCTGAAATGCGTCGCGTAGTTGTGCCCGCAGATCACCATATTGTTCCGGTAGACGCTGCCATAATAGCGGCAGGGCGCCACGTTGAGCTTGGCATAGCTCCAGCGGTTCAGCACCGGGAGCTTCAGATTCAGCGTCGGCAGCTCCAGAACGCCGATATACCGCCATTCCTCGATCCACACCGTAGCCATCGGCGGGGTGTCGGCGTCCGTCTCGCCCGGGACCTCTTCGCCTTCCTCCGGCTCCTCGGCCACGACGGGCTGCGTGTCCGCCGGGTCCGGCAGCGCGACCTGCTGGCCGTTTTCCATGGTGGGCAGCGGGGCGGGATCGTAGATGATGATGGATTCCAGCAGGTCCGCGATCTCCTCGGATTCGCGGCCCGCGCGGTCGGAGTCCCACTTGTTATAGAGCACCAGGCCGATCGCGGCGACGATCAGCGCCAGGCCCACGGTGATCAGGATCGGTCCTCTCCGCTTCTTCATGCGTTCTCACGCTTTCTGCGGTCCTTGCGCGTCAGGTACAGTCCGGCGCCGATCAGGATCAGGCCGACCGCGCCGAGCACGGGCACGGGCCACCAGAGCTGGCCGGTCTGCGGAAGCGGACCCAAGGGGACGTCCTCGTCAAAGATGTCTTCAAACTCCTCTTCCTCCGGGTCCAACTGGTCGGGGGGAGGCGGGTCCGGGCGGCGCGTGGGCGTCGGCGGGACGTAAGGCGGGGGCGAATCGCTGGGCCCCGGGGTCGGGGTCGGCTCCGGGCTGATGCTGGGCTCCGGAGACTCGCTGGGCTGCGGAGATTCGCTGGGTCCCGGGGTCGGAGTCGTGCTCGGCGTCGGCGTCGGGAACGGGTTCGGATTCTTGGGGATCACGTCCGGCTTCGGCGTGATCTCCACCGTGCCGGAATCCTCCAGCAGCGCCACCAGCGCGGGCAGATACTGGAAGTTGTATTCATCGTTCTCCGCGAGGGTGACGGTGTAGGTCTTGCCCTCCAGCCGCACGGTGCCCTTGTACTCCTCCAGCCCCGCGCCGCGCACGACCACCAGGTAGAGGCCGAGCGTCAGAGCGCTGCCGTTGTCCGCGTGGTCAATGATCCTGCCGCAGACGGCGCCGCGGATGATCGGCGTGCCCCGGCGGAAGGCGGTGTTGATCAGGGTGTTGGTCAGGTCCCGCTGCTCCTGGTTGGATTCCCAGGTCAGGATGCCGCTGCCGTAGGGCGCGATCGCCTGGTAGCGCCCGTTGACGAGATCCGCGACGCGGTACACGTCCACCAGCATGTCGGAGTCCGCGAGATCGTGCTTCGGATCGGCTACGTGGACGCGCATGGATATGCCGGGATTGGACGCGATGGCCTCCCGCTGCACGGCGCACAGGGCCACCGCGAGCAGCAGGATCACGATCAGGGCCCTCAGGCCGAATTGTTTGATTTGCTTCATAGACGAACTCCCGGTCCTTCCTCTTTCATAACTGGCAAAGCGATCATTCAAAGTCCGGTTTTGTTTCCTGCTCTTTCTTCTCTTCCTCTGCTTCCTTTTCTTCCTGCCCGTTGGCCTCGGTCGGCTGGGTTTCCGCGGGCGCTTCGCCGGCCTCGGTCTTTTTCTCTTCCGTTTCCTGCTTCTGTTCCTCCGCCTGCTTCTGCTGTTCCGCCAGGCGTTTTTTCCGTTTATTTCGATTGACGACGCCGGAGATGATCAGTCCGATAATCAGGCCGACGATCGCGATGACCGCCGCGTAGATCGGCAGATAGCGGTCGCGGAGCCACCAGGCCTGGTTGTCGGTCTCGATCTGTTCCGTGGCCACGTTCTCGGGCACGACGACCTCGCCGGTCACCGGGTCGTAGGTATTCATGATGCGAACGCCGCGCACCAGGAGCCGGTGGGAGTTGACGCCGTAGGGCGTGCAGGTGACGAGGGTGCAGTAATCCTCGCCCGTGCGGATATCCAGCGCCTCAGCCTGCCAGGGGAGCACGACCAGGATCTGGTCCACCATGTAGGTCAGCTTGACGCCGAGGACCTCCATCGTAAAGACGTCGCCGATCTGTATTTTCTCCAGGTCGGTCAGCAATCGCGCGCTGGGCAGGCCCGTATGGCCGGAGACGACGCAGTGCGTGTTCTCGCCGCCGACTGGCAGGGAGCTGGATTCGATGTGGCCGATGGAGTCCTGGAGCACCGCTTCATCCGTTCCGTGGCGGATCGGCAGGCGGACGTTGATCTTCGGGATCGTCAGAATACCCATCATGCTGTCGCCGTAAACGTTGAGCAGGTTGGGATACTCCGCCAGCAGCTCCTCCTCGGAGATGTCCGCGCCGCGGTGCATCTCGTAAAGCCTGCGGTTGTAGGCGTCCGCTTCGGCCCAGATGGCGCGGCGCTCCTCGTCGCTCATGCCCTCCACCGCGTCGGCGTATTCGACCATCGCGCGGGATTGGTGCGCCTGGTTCCACCAGTCGCTGAACGTGGGATAGAGCAGCATGCCCAGGCCCGCGATAAATACCAAAACAAATAATATAACCGGGAGTATCTTTTTCATGCGAGGGTTCTCCTTGCGAGTGGGATCAAAGCATAGCGCGATAGCCAATACCAGTCGATATATTATATACCTTATACTTTCAAGATGCAAGTATATTCAGGGAAATTTTTTGCGGAAAAGCGGGCGGTGAAGCAGGCGGGGCCGAAGCCTCGCCCGCCAGCGTGTAGGCAAATTGGGAGTTGTGCAAATGAATTTGCAGGGACGGCTCTCAGCCGTCCGCCGTAACGATTCCAGCCCACGCCGTAGGGAGCGATCCCCTGATCGCTCCGCGTTGCGCCATGTTTCGACGTCATATCCCGCCCCGCGCGTTGCGCGGGGCGGCGGCGCGATCAGGGGATCGCGCCCTACGGGGCGCTTCGACGACGCGGACGGCTGAGAGCCGTCCCTACGGCCGAATCGTAACGGCGGCGCATCCGCCTCGCCGGATCCAAACTTGTCTACGCGCTGCGGGCGGGGCCGAAGCCCCGCCCGCCGGTTTCCTGCGTATTATTTCGGCTCGCTCACCGTCCGGGACGGATGTTCCAGATCCCCTCGGCGTACTCGCGGATCGCGCGGTCGCTGGAGAACTTCCCGGCGGCGGAGATGTTGCACAGGCACTTCCGCCCGAAGCTCTCCCGGTCGCGCCAGTCGCAGAGCATCCGGCGCCGGGTGTCCATGTAGCTGCGCAGGTCGTAGAGCACGTAGTACACGTCGGCGCGGTTCCAGTCCACGCCGTCCAGCAGGCTGCGCCAGAGCTCGCGGAGGCCGTCGTCGGTCTCCACGGTGCCGTCCTGGAGGGTGTCCACCAGGCGGCGGATGCGCCAATCCTGCTCGTAGATATCGCGGGCGCGGTAGTGGGCGCTGATGCGGGTCACGTCCTCGATGGTCGCGCCGAAGATATACTCGTTCTCGCGTCCGGCCTCCTCCGCGATCTCGACGTTCGCGCCGTCCAGGGTGCCGAGGGTGACCGCGCCGTTGAGC
>JAFSRS010000035.1 GCA_017445985.1 Oscillospiraceae bacterium
ACCGATTTGCGGCGGCCCCTTTTGATGATGGACTAATAGATCGTCTTTAATTCCTCGACCCCGGTGCGGCGGCAAAAGTCCTCCAGCTCCGCCTGGGAACGGGCGCAATAGAGCTCCCGGAATTTCCCCGTGGCCTTGTCCACGAAGCCCACGGTCATCTCGCCGGTGCAGATGCTCCGGCGCACCGCGGGGAGCTGGGTCTCGCGGTCATAGGGGATGTCCGTCCGTTGTTTTCGGAACAGCTTCATGAGAGCACGTCCTTTCGTCGGGCATTCATGCGATACCAGCCCCGCGCCCCGCGCGGGGCTGCGGCGCGATCAGGGGATCGCGCCCTGCGGGGCGGCTGCTCACTCGTCGATGAACAGGACCCCCAGGGTCTTGGGTCCGCAGTGGCTGGAGATCGTGCAGCCGGCGACGGCGCGGTGGATCTCTTTGACCGGGACCGTCTCGCGGATCAGGGTCTCCAGCTCGCGGAGGGTCTCCTCGTCCACGCCGCCGGACTGGGTGATGAAGATGTGGCCGGGGCGGATGGCCTTGCCGCTCAAGCGCTCGGCGGCGTATTCGCGGTAGACCCGCTCGATGCTGCCGCGGTACTTCTTGTACATGCCCAGCTTGCCGTCGCGCATTTCCAGCGCGGGCTTGAGCTTCAGCAGGTTCGCGCCGATGGCGGCGAAGTTGCTGCAGCGCCCGCCCTTGCGCATGAATTCCAGGGTGTCGAGCACGAAGCTGGTCTCGACCTTCTCCCGGAGCGCGCTCAGGTGCTCGGCGATCTCCGCCGCGCCCATGCCGCGGTCCCGGCACTCCGCGCCCTCGATGGCCAGCAGGCCGACGCCGGAGGAGAGCATCCGGCTGTCCACGACCCAGACGCCCTCCAGCTCCTCCGCGGCCAGCCGCGCGGTGTTGAAGGATGAGCTGAGCTCGCTGCTGATCGTCAGGTGCACCACCTGACCGCCCTCCGCCACCAGCGGACGGAAAAAGGCAAGGTAGTCCTCCACGCTGGGCGCGCTGGTCTGGGGCAGCAGGCCGTCCGCCTGATAGCGGCGGTACATGTCCTCCGGCGTGAAGTGCTCGCCGTCGAGGAAGGTCTCGTCCCCCAGTACGATGGTCAGGGGCTGGGTCCGAATGTCAAAACGCCGCAGCAGCTCGCCGGGCAGGTCGCAGGTGCTGTCGGCCGTGATCCAGGTCTTTGCCATGAGTCCGCCTCCTTAACCCGCCCCGAACAGGGGGAACGGGAGATTGGATAACATATCTATAATAGACCAACGGGGGGGAAATGTAAAGGGGGAAGTTATATTCAATGTGCAATGTGCAATGAAGGGATCGCCTTCGGAGATCAATCTGTCCGTATCCCTTTCATGATCCTTTGCATCAGCGCGGTCCTTCCGAAGGGCGTGATGAGATAATAGCCGTCGGCGCAGGGCGCGGCGCGGCGGGCGAAGTCCACCGAGATCTCCTCCGCCAGGGCCTCCGCGGCGGCGCGGTCGAGGCCGTCGTAGCGCTCGGCGAGGGCCGGGTCCACGACGATGCCGGGGACGCTCTCGTTCATGAAGTCCGCGTTTTTCCGGCTGACGATGGGCATGACGCCGGGGCAAAGCTTTACCGTTGCGGGCAGCGCCGCCCACGCCGCGGCGAGGTTTTCCAGCGCCTGTTCGCTCAGCAGCGGCTGGGTGAACAGGGCCTCCGCGCCCGCCTCGGCCTTCTCCATCGCCCGTTCCAGTTCGACGGCAAAGTTCCGCGCGTTCACGTTCAGCGCCGCCGCCAGCCGCAGGGGCCGGGGCAGCGTCCGGTCCAGCTCCGCCACGAAGCGCAGCAGCCGGATCGAATCAAACTGGTACACGGCCTTCGCGCCCGCGTCGCCGGGGAGCTTGTCCCCGGTCACCAGCAGCACGCCGCCCACGTCCTCGGCGCTCAGCCCCATCAGCAGGGCCTGGGCCGCCAGCGCGTTCCGGTCCCGCGCCGCCAGGTGCGGCAGGGCCGGGATGCCCTCCCAGCACAGCCGCGCCGCGGTCAGGCAGGAGTCCAGCCGGGGCCGTCCGCCGGGGCAGTCCGCCAGCGTGATCAGGTCCGCGCCCGCCGCCCGGAGGGCCCGCGCCCCGGTCAGGAACTTCGTCAGGTCCGCCTTCTCCGGCGGGTCCAGCTCCACCGCCATGGGTTTTAAAACAGGGTCGTTCAATGCGGTCCAGAAATCCATCTCCATCACCGTCCGAACACCTCCCGCGCAACGTCCGCCGACGCCTTCGCGTCGCGGGCGTAGTAGTCCGCGCCGACCTCCCGGGCGTAGTCCGGGGTCAGCACCGCCCCGCCCACCATCACGCGGCAATCCAGCGCCGCGGCCCGGAGGGCGCGGATCGTCTCCGCCATCGCGGGCAGGGTCGTGGTCATCAGGGCGCTGAGCCCGACGAGCTTTGCCCGCTCCCGCCGCGCGGCCTCGACCACCGCCTCCGGCGGCACGTCGCGGCCCAGGTCGATCACCCGGTAGCCGTAGTTTTCCAGCACGGCCCGGACGATGTTCTTTCCGATGTCGTGGATGTCGCCCCGCACCGTGGCGAGGATGATCTTCGGCCCGTCCACGCTGCCCGCGCCGTCCGCGGCGATCCGCTCCCGGACGCGCTCGAAGCCCGCGCCCGCCGCCGCCGCGGCCTTGATGAGCTGGGGCAGGTAGAGCGCCCCGGTCTCGTAGCGCCGCCCGGCCTCGTCCAGCGCCGGGATCAGCAGCCGTTCCACGACCTCCAAGGGCGGCGCGGCTTCCAGGGCCGCGGCGATCAGCGCGGCGGTCTCGTTTTTCAGGCCGCGGAGGATCGCGTCCTCGACTGTCATTTCAATGGGAGCGCTTGCGGGTGCTGCTGCCGCCGCCGCGGGGCGGTCCGTGAAGCGGGCTAAATATGCCTCGCCGCCGGGGTCCTGTCCGCTCAGCAGCCGGTGGGCCGCCAGCGCGTCCATGACCAGCGCGTTCAGCGGGTTCACGATGGGGAGGGTCAGGCCGGCGGACAAGGCCTCGCTCAGAAAGGCCGCGGTCAGGGCCTCCCGCTGCGGCATTCCGAAGGCGATATTGCTGACGCCGAGGGTGGTTTTCAGCCCCAGCTCCTCCGTCACGACGCGGACGGCCCGCAGGGTCTCCCGCGCCTGCTCCGGCTGGGCCGAGACGGTCAGGGTCAGGCAGTCCACGAACAGGTCCGTTTCCGGGATGCCGAGCTCCAGCGCCGCGTCGCGGATGGTCTTTGCCAGCGCGACCCGCTGCCGCCAGTCGGACGGCAGGCCCTTGTCGTCGAGGCAGAGGCAGACCAGCGCCGCGCCGTACTTTTTGCAGAGGGGCAGCACGGTTTTCAGGCTCTCCGCCTTCGCGCTGACCGAGTTGACGAGGGCCTTGCCCTGATAGAGCCGGAGGCCCGCCTCCAGCGCGGCGGGGTTGGCCGAGTCGAGCTGCAGGGGCAGATCGACGCTCTCCTGGATCGCCCGGACCGCAGCCGCCATCAGCTTCGCCTCGTCCCCGCCGGGCAGGCCGACGTTCACGTCCAAAATTTCCGCGCCCGCGTCCTGCTGCTCCAATGCCAGCTTCACCACGTAGTCCAGATCCTCGGACCGCAGCGCGGCCTGGAGCTTCTTTTTTCCGGTGGGGTTGATCCGCTCCCCGACGGCCCGCACGCGGTCGGTCTCCACGAAGGCCGAGGCGCAGCAGACGCCGGAGCGGCGCGTGACGGGCTCAATCGGCAGAGGCCGCAGCGCGTCCCGCAGCGCCGCGATAAATTCCGGCCTCGTCCCGCAGCAGCCGCCGAAATACCGCACCCCCAGCGCGGCGGCGGGGGCCAGCGCGGCGGCGAAATCCTCCGGCGACAGGCGGTATTCCCCGGTACGCGGATCGGGCAGGCCCGCGTTGGGCTTTAGGATCAGGGGCAGGTCCCCGGTCCATTCCCGCAGGCGGCGGACCAGCGGGACCAGCTCCGCCGGGCCGAGGGAACAGTTGAAGCCCAGCGCGTCCACGCCCAGGCCCCGGAGCGTCATCCCCATGGTCTCCGGCGTCACGCCGAGGAAGCTGCGGCCCGTGGCCTCGAAGGTCATCGTGACCCAGACGGGCAGAGGCGTATGCTCCTTCGCGGCCAGCACCGCGGCCCGGGCCTCCGCCAGATCGCTGAGGGTCTCGAACACGATCAGGTCCGCCCCGGCGGCGGCCCCGGCCTCCACGGCCTCGCGGTAGATATCGTATGCTTCGTCGAAGGGCAGGGTCCCCAGCGGCTCCAGAAGCTGTCCGATGGGGCCCAGGTCCAGCGCCACGCGGGTGTCCGCGGCGGCGGCGGCGCGGGCGCAGCGGACGGCGGCGGCGATCACTTCCGCGACGCCGTGTCCGGTCCCGGCCAGCTTGCGGCGGTTCGCGCCGAAGCTGTTCGTATAGAGCACGCGGCTGCCCGCGTCCACGTAGGCGCGGTGGATCGCGGTCACGGCCTCCGGGGCGCGCAGATTCATCAGCTCCGGCGCGGCCCCGGCGGGCAGCCCCGCGGCGAGCAGCATGGTCCCCATCGCGCCGTCGAGCAGAGTCAGGTCAGGCTGCGGCATGGTATCACCTCCGGGGGGAGTCGTTAGTTGTCTTTTTTCTGTATTTCGTAAATATACCATATATTTTGGAAAAGTACAATCTTTATTCTGTTTTGCCCGCGGGAAACGCATGGAGTTCGATTTGACCGGGCGCGGGACGGATCGGGATTTGGTGGGATGTTGAATGTAGGGGCGACCCAGTGTGGTCGCCCGCGTCCAAATCACCACCGGCCCGTAGGGCGCGATCCCCGGAACCCGCCGCCGCCCCCCGCCAAGCGCGAGGCGGGATGCCATGTCCCAACGGCGTGGGCGATCGTCGTGACCAGCGGGCGACCACA
>JAFSRS010000036.1 GCA_017445985.1 Oscillospiraceae bacterium
AGCGCCGAAAAATGATTTTCCAGTCGGGCTACGCCCTCCTTCCAAATCATTTTTCGTGTGACCCCTCTGTCCAAAAGTGTAAACCATGTCTTTGCACAATGTGTAAACCATGTGGGTCTTGACACAAGCCCCTCCCCTACGGGAAAAAGGCTCCGACACGCTTTTTTTCGCCCTTCCCAAACGTCCGATACGTCCCAACCCTCCCGCTCGTCCGAGAATTTTCCTAAATCGGGCCAAATTTTAACAAATTATGAAGAAACATATCTTGCTTTTACCGGCGTCCCTTGATATAATGTACACTCGGTAAAATCAAGAGAGGGAACAGGAGGAATCACCCTATGTCCATACGACTCCTGCCCGGTGTGCATGCGCCGCACCGGAAGAACACCAAGGACATGGCGCCGGTCCGTATGCCGCCGCCCGCCCTGGTGCGGATCCCCTTGTCCATGAACATCGGCCGCCCGGCGACGCCGCTGGTCAAGCTGATGGAAAAGGTCCAGGTGGGTCAGAAGATCGCGGAGGCCGGCGGCTTCGTCGGCGCGCCCATCCATTCCAGCGTTTCCGGCACCGTGAAGAAGTTCGACGACCTGCTGCTGTTCCACGGGGGCACCTGCAAGGTCATCGTCATCGAGCCGGACGGGGAGCAGACGCCCTGGGAGGGCATCGCGCCCCCGGAGGTCACGGATTTTGACAGCTTCATCAACGCGGTCCGCGAGAGCGGCGTCGTCGGTCTCGGCGGCGCGACTTTCCCCACCAGCGTGAAGCTGAAGGTGGACCCGGAGAAGGTGGAGTATATCTGCGTCAACGGCGCGGAGTGCGAGCCCTACATCACCGCGGACACCCGCACGATGCTCGACGACGGCGAGCGGCTGAGCGAGGGCTTCGACCTGCTCCACCGCTTCTACCCGAAGGCAAGGATCCTCGTCGGCATCGAGGACAACAAGCCCAAGAGCATCAAGCACCTGACGGAGCTCAACCGTGGCAAGGACTACGTCCAGGTCTGCGCCCTGCCCGCCCTCTACCCGCAGGGCGGCGAAAAGGTGCTGATCCACAACCTGACCGGGCGGATCGTCCCGGCGGGCAAGCTGCCCATCGACGTGGGCTGCGTGGTCATCAACACCAGCACCCTGAAAACCATCGCGGAGTACGTCGCCACCGGCAAGCCCCTGGTGGAGAAGTACGTCACGGTGGACGGCAGCGCGATCAAGCACCCGATGAACGTGATCGCCCCCATCGGCGCCAGCGTGCACGACGTGGTGGAATTCACCGGCGGCTACTCCGTGGAGCCGGGGAAGATCATCATGGGCGGCCCGATGATGGGCATGAGCGTCCCCAGCGACGAAGAGGTCGTGACGAAGGGGACCGGCTCCATCCTGGCGCTGAACGCCGAGGACGCGGTCCTGCCGGAGCCCACCGACTGCATCAAGTGCGGTCGCTGCGTCAACCACTGCCCGCTGCACCTGAGCCCCGCGGACATCGAGACTGCTTTCCGTCTGAAGAAGCCGGAGGACCTGAAGGTGCTGCGCGTGGACCTCTGCATGGAGTGCGGCTGCTGCGCCTTCATCTGCCCGGCCTGCCGCCCGCTGGTCCAGGTCAACAAGCTGGCCAAGCAGGATCTGAGCAAGTACAACGCCAAGCTCAAGGCCGAGGCCGACGCGAAGGCGAAGAAGGAAGCCGAAAAGGCCGAGAAGAAGGGAGAGAGCGCAAATGGATAATCTGATCGTATCGATCTCCCCCCACATCCGCGCGAAGGACACCACCGCGACGATCATGCGCGACGTGCTGATCGCCCTGATCCCCGCGGTGATCGCCAGCGTCCTGTTTTTCGGCTGGCGCGCGCTGCTGGTGGAGGCCTTCTGCGTCGCCGCCTGCGTGTTCTTTGAGTGGCTCTTCCAGAAGGGTATGAAGCGCAAGATCACGGTCTCCGATCTCTCCGCCGCGGTCACGGGCCTGATCCTGGCCCTGAACCTGCCGGTCGGCATCCCGCTCTGGATGGTCCTCGTCGGCAGCGCGGTGGCGATTATCGTGGTCAAGCAGCTCTTCGGCGGCATCGGCCACAACTTCGCCAATCCCGCCATCACGGCCCGTATCGTGATGTTCCTGGCCTTCTCTGCCTCGATGGCGGCCTGGAAGAGCCCGAACCTGGTGGACGCGGTCTCCTCCGCGACCCCGCTGGTCGGGCTGAAGAACGGCCTGGCCCTGGACGGCTACAGCCCCATACAGCTCTTCCTGGGCGCGGTGCCCGGCTGCCTGGGCGAGACCAGCGCCCTGGCGCTGCTGATCGGCGGCGTCTATCTGCTGGTCCGCAAGGTCATCACCTGGCACACCCCGGTCTGCTTCATCTGCACCGTCTTTGTGCTGGCCCTGCTGCGCGGCGGCTTCGAGTTCGCCATTGCGGAAATCCTCGCCGGCGGCCTCTTCCTCGGCGCGATCTTCATGGCCACGGACTACGCCACCACGCCCAGCACCGCCGCGGGCCGCGCCGTGTTCGGCGTCGGCTGCGCGCTGATCACCTGCATCATCCGCTTCTTCGGCAACTACCCGGAGGGCGTCAGCTTCTCCATCCTGCTGATGAACATCCTGACCCCCTACATCAGCAAGTGGACCCGCAGCAAGCCTTTGGGAGGTGACGTGAAATGACGAAAACATCTTCCGCAAAGACCGATTTCGTGCTCCCGATCGCGGTGCTGACAATCATCTGTCTCGTCTGCTCCGGCCTGCTGGGCTATTTCAACTCTCTGACCAAGCCCATCATCAAGGCGACTGAGGAGCGCATCGCCTCCGAGCTGCGCGCCGAGGTGCTCCCCGAGGCCGACAGCTTCACCGAGCTGGACTGGACCGCCCCCGAGGGCAGCGTCGTCACCCAGGTATTCAAGGCCGACAACGGCGCGGGCTACGTCTTTATGGTCACCGGCAACGGCTACGGCGGCAAGGGCACGATGAAGCTCGTCGTGGGCCTCGACGCCAACGGCGCGGTCGTGCAAACGAAAACGCAGCAGCACTCCGAGACCGCGGGCATGGGCTCCAAGACCGCGGACGAGCCCTACCGGGCCCAGTGGGTCGGCAAGACCCTCGACACGATGGATCAGGTGGACGGCGTCTCCGGCGCGACCATCTCCTCCACCCACTATTTGAACTCCATGCGCGCGGTCTTCGAGGCCTACGCGCTGGTGACCCAGTGAAGGGAGGGACGACACAATGGGTAAACTGCAAACGCTGACCAACGGCATCATCAAGGAAAACCCGGTGCTGGTCCTGGTCCTGGGCACCTGCCCGACGCTGGCCGTCTCCACCCAGGCCAGCAACGCCTTCGGCATGGGCGCGGCGGCGACCGCGGTCCTGCTGGGCAGCAACGTCGTGATCTCGCTGCTCCGCAACGTCATCAGCGAGAAGGTCCGCATCCCCTGCTACATCGTCACCATCGCCACCTTCGTCACCCTGGTGCAGATGGTCCTGAACGCCTACGCCTACGACATCTACAAGGCCCTGGGCATCTACCTGCCCCTGATCGTCGTCAACTGCATCATCCTGGGCCGCGCGGAGGCCTTCGCCAACAAGAACTCCGTGCTGGACAGCGCTCTTGACGCCATCGGCATGGGCATCGGCTTCACGCTGACCCTGTTCGTCATGGCCTCCATCCGTGAGATCTTCGGCAACGGCACCTGGTACGGCATCGAGATCCCGGTCCTCAAGGACAACCACATCTCCATCCTGACCATGGCCCCCGGCGGCTTCTTCGTCTTCGGCTGCCTGATCGCCGCGGTGAACAAGTGGTTCAAGAACAAGCCCGTCAAGAAGGACTTTGATCAGGGCTGCGAGGGCTGCCCGATGGCCTCCGCCTGCGGCGGGAAGAAGGACAACTGCGAGAAGGAGGGCGCTGAGGCATGAGTATCAAGGTATTCGCGGCCATCATCCTGACCGCCGTCTTTGTCAACAACTACGTTCTCCAGCAGTTCCTCGGCATCTGCCCCTTCCTGGGCGTCAGCAAGAAATTCGACTCCGCCGTGGGCATGAGCATCGCGGTCATCTTCGTCATGCTCCTGGCCACCGCCGTCACCTTCCCGATCCAGCACTTCATTCTGGACAAGATGGACCTGGGCTACATGCAGACCATCGTGTTCATCCTCGTGATCGCCGCGCTGGTGCAGCTCGTCGAGATCGTGCTGAAAAAGTACGTCCCCGCGCTCCACGCCTCTCTGGGCGTCTACCTGCCGCTGATCACCACGAACTGCGCCGTCCTCGGCGTCTGCATCGACAACGTGGACAGCTACATGACCGCCACCGGCTTCGGGGCCAGCTACGCCCAGGCGCTGTTCAACGCCTTCGGCTCCGGCCTCGGCTTCATGATGGCGATGGTCCTCTTCTCCGGCGTCCGCGCCCGGATCGAGGACAACGACGCGCCCCCGTCCTTCAAGGGCATGCCCATCACGCTGATCGCCGCCGCGATCCTGTCTGTGGCCTTCTTCGGCTTCACCGGCGTGATCGAGAACATCTTCGGTTAAGGGGAGGTAGAGAGATATGTCACCTATCATCACCGCCATCCTCGTCGTCTCCGTGATCGGCGTGATCTGCGCCGTGATGCTCTCCGTCGCCAGCAAGGTCATGGCCGTCGAGGTGGACGAGCGCATCCCCAAGGTGCGCGAGTGCCTGCCCGGCGCGAACTGCGGCGGCTGCGGCTACCCCGGCTGCGACGGCTACGCCGCCGCCATCGTCGAGGACGAGAACACCCCGATCAACCTCTGCGCCCCCGGCGGCCCCGCGGCCGCGGCGGCCATCGGCAAGGTGCTGGGCCGTGAGGCCGGCGCCATCGTCAAGCAGAGCGCCTTCGTCCACTGCCGCGGCGACTGCAACGTCACCGGCCATAAGGAGCGCTTCCAGGGCGAGCAGACCTGCGCCGCCGCGAAGCTGCTCTTCTCCGGCGACGGCAAGTGCGCCTACGGCTGCCTGGGCTACGGCGACTGCGAAAAGGTCTGCCCGGAGGACGCGATCCACGTGATCGACACCCTGGCCCGCGTCAACCCCGCCAAGTGCATCGCCTGCGGTATCTGCGTCCGCACCTGCCCGCAGCACCTGATCGCCATCCGCGCCGAAAGCATGCCCGTGGTCGTGAAGTGCTCCAACCACTACAAGGGGCCCATCGTCAAGAAGGTCTGCACCGCCGGCTGCCTGGGCTGCACCCTCTGCGCCAAGAAGTGCCCCGCCGGGGCCATCCACATGGAGCAGGACCTCCCCGTCATCGACCCGGAGAAGTGCACCGGCTGCATGACCTGCGTCACGGTCTGCCCGGCGAAGTGCATCCTCCCGCGCAACGGGACGGAGGACTAATATCAGTCTTTTTCATCAGAACATCCACGACCCTTGCGGGCCGTGGATGTTTCATAAAAAGGAGATGATACGATGAGGCAATACCTCAACAACGACTGGCAATTTACCGAAGTCTTTATTGATGATCTTTTTGATCCGGCTTTCACAAATGGTTTACATAACGTAAGGCTCCCGCACACGGTCCGGGAGACGCCGTTCCATTACTTTGACGAAGCCTGCTACCAGATGCTCTGCGGCTACCGGCGCAAGCTCCGCGTCCCCTGGGACTGGATCGGCAAGCGTGTGTTCCTGAGCTTCGGCGCGGCGGCGCACCGGGCGGAGGTCTTTTGCAACGGAACGAGCGTCGGGGAGCACCGCTGCGGCTATACGGCCTTCACCGTGGAGCTGACTCCGGCGCTGCACTTCGGCAAGGACAACTGGATCGTGGTGCGCCTGGACAGCCGGGAGGACCAGAACCTCCCGCCCTTCGGCTTCGTGATCGACTACATGACCTATGGCGGGCTCTACCGCGAGGCCTGGCTGGACGTGACGGAGCAGACCCGGATCGCCGACGTCTGGCCCCGGGCCTTCGTCCCCGTCGCGCTGACAATCCCCGCCGAAAAAGAAGCCCGCGCCGCGCTGCGCTTCGAGGGCAGTTTCAAACCCGTCGTGGAGCTGGACGGCCCCGCCGAGGGCCTGACGCTGCGTTATTCCGTCCGCGATCTCGAAACCGGTACGATCCATGCCTGCGGGGAATACCCGGCGGGGGAGAGCCCGGCTTTCAAAATCCCGGACGCCGCCCTCTGGGACGTGGAGCATCCCCGGCTCTATGAGCTGAAAACAGAGCTTTTGGACGGGGAAAAGGTCCTCGACGAGCACGCCGTCCGCTTCGGCTTCCGGCGCAGCGGCTTCCGCGCCGACGGCTATTATCTGAACGACCGAAAGCTCCGCCTCCGCGGCCTGGACCGGCACCAGTCCTGGCCCTACGTGGGCTACGCCATGCCCGCCAGCCAGCAGCGCCACGACGCCGAGGTCCTGAAAAACGAATTGGCCCTGAACGTCGTCCGCACCTCTCACTATCCCCAGTCCCAGCACTTCATCGACCGCTGCGACGAGCTGGGCCTTTTGGTGTTCACTGAAATTCCCGGCTGGCAGCACGTAGGCGATGAGGAATGGAAAGCCCAGGCCGTCCGCAACACGGAGGACATGGTCCGGCAGTACCGCCATCATCCCTCGGTGATCCTCTGGGGCGTCCGCATCAACGAGAGCCAGGACGACGACGCGCTCTACGCCGAGACCAACGCCGCCGCCCACCGTCTCGACCCGGACCGGCAGACCAGCGGCGTCCGCTATCTGAAACAGAGCAACCTGTTGGAGGACGTTTACGCTTACAACGACTTCCTCCACGACGGGACCAACGCGGGCTGCGAAAAGCGGGAGAAGGTCACGCCCGATCTGAGCAGGGGCTACCTGATCAGCGAGTACAACGGGCACATGTTCCCGACCAAGAGCTTTGACGACGAGGTCCAGCGCCAGGAGCACGCCCTCCGCCACGCCCGCGTGCTGGACGCCGTGGCGGGGGAGCGCGATATCTCCGGCTGCATCGGCTGGTGCATGAGCGACTACAACACCCACCGGGACTTCGGCAGCGGGGACCGCATCTGCTACCACGGGGTGCTGGACATGTTCCGCAACCCCAAAATGGCCGCGGCGGTCTATGCCAGCCAGCAGGACGAGCGGCCCGTTTTGGAGATCGGCAGCCAGATGGATGTGGGCGAGCACGCCGCCAGCCTGCGCGGGGACGTGTGGGTCTTTACGAACGCCGACAGCGTGCGGATGTACAAGAACGGCGCGCTGCTGCGGGAGTTTGCTGCGAAGGACAGCCCCTTCCGCAACCTGAAGCACGGCCCGATCCTGATCGACGATTTCATCGGGGACCGCCTCGCCCCGGAGGGCTTCACGAAAACGCAGGAGAAGCTGGTGAAGGACATTCTGAACGCCGCCGCCCGCTTCGGCATGTTCCATCTGCCGCGGGAGATCCGGACCAAGGCCGCCGCGGCGATGGCCCTCTACGGCATGAGCTTCGAGGACGCCTACCGGCTCTACGGCAAGTATATCGGCGACTGGGGCCAACGCTACTCCGGCTTCCGCTTCGAGGCGGTCAAAAACGGGGAGGTCGTCGCGGAGCGCGTCTGCGCCCCCACGGAGGGCGTCCATATCAAGGCGGCGCCCAGCCATACGGAGCTTTGCGAAGGCGATTGCTACGACGTGGTCTCCGTCCGCCTGCGCGTCTGCGGCGACCACGGCGAGACCCTGCCCTTCTGGAACGAGCCCCTTCCGCTGCGCGTCGAGGGCCCCGCCGAGCTGATCGGCCCCGACCGCGCCTTCATCGCGGGAGGCATGGGCGGGACCTATCTCCGCACCACCGGCGAGGCGGGAGAAGTCACGCTCTCCATCGCCCTGCCGCGGGAGTACGGCGGCGCCGAAACCACGCTAAGCTTAAAAGTTATGTAAACCTAGATATCAATATAAAAATGCCTGTGCCGCCGAAAAATTTTTCGGCGGCACAGGCATAAGTCATATTCGTTTTACCACAGCTCGGCCAGCTCATAGATCAGCTTTTCGGTCTTGTCCCAGCCGAGGCAGGCGTCGGTGATGGACTTGCCGTAGCAGCCCTCGCCGATCTTCTGGTTCCCGTCCTCGATGTAGCTCTCGATCATGAAGCCCTTCACGAGGCGGCCCACGTCGGCGTTCCAGCGGCAGCAGCCCAGTACCTCCCGGGCGATCCGCGGCTGCTCCAGCGGGTTCTTGCCGCTGTTCGCGTGGTTGCAGTCCACCAGCACCGCGGGGTTTTTCAGCCCCAGCTTCGCGTAACTGTCGGACAGCCGGACCAGGTCCTCATAGTGGTAGTTCGGCAGCGGGGTGCCGTGCCGGTCGGCGAAGCCGCGCAGGATCGCGTGGGCGTAGTCGTTGCCCGGCGTGTCCACCTCCCAGCCGCGATAGATGAAGGTGTGGGGCCGCTGGGCCGCCAGGATCGCGTTCATCATCACGCTCACGTCGCCGCCGGTGGGGTTCTTCATGCCGACGGGGACCTCCAGGCCGCTGGCGGCCAGGCGGTGCTGCTGGTTCTCCACGCTCCGGGCCCCGACGGCCACGTAGGCCAGCAGGTCGTCGAGGTAGATATGGTTCTCCGGGTAGAGCATCTCGTCGGCGCAGGAGAAGCCGGTCTCCGCCACGGCCCGCATGTGCATCTTGCGGACGGCCAGCAGGCCGCGGAACATGTCGGTCCGCTGCTCCGGGTCCGGCTGGTGGAGCGGGCCCATGTAGCCCTCACCGGTGGTCCGGGGCTTGCCGGTGTAGATGCGGGGGACGATGAAGATCTTCTCGGAGACCCGGTCCTGCACCCGCCGCAGGCGTCCGATGTAGTCGAGCACCGCGTCCTCGTTGTCAGCGGAGCAGGGGCCGATCACCAGGAGCAGCCGGGGGTCCTCACCGCGGAAGATCGCCTGCAGGGTCTTGATCCGGTCCTCCACCACGGCGGCGATCTCCGCCGTCACCGGGTAGAGCTCCTTGACCTCGTGGGGAAGGCTCAGCTTGCGCTGGAACTGCATGTTCATATCCATCAATCCTCCGTTCCGTTGTTTGGTAAGTTGAAGCGGTCCCGCCGGGTGGTGCTGGTGCGCATCTTGCCGCGGATGCCCTCCCGGTCCTCGGCGCTGATCAGGTCCCGGAGGGCCTGAAACTCGGCGGCGAAGGCGTCCATCTCCCGCAGCAGGGCGCTTTTGTTCCGCAGGAGCAGCTCGCTCCACATCTCATCGTTGATGTGGGCGATCCGCGTCAGGTCCCGGAAGCTGTCACCGGTGAATCTGCTCAGCATCGGGTCGTTCTTGCAGGTCATCAGGGCGACGGCAATGCAGTGGGTGAGCTGGCTGACGAAGCCGATCATCTCGTCGTGCTCCTCGGGCGTCACCACCGAGATCTGGCGGCAACCCAGCAGCCGCCCCAAGCCCTCACACCAGTCGATGGCCGCGTCGCTGTTGCGCTCCGTCGGCGTGATCAGGAAGTTCGCGCCCTGGAAGATACTCGCGTCGCTGTTGGCAACCCCGGAGACCTCGCGCCCCGCCATCGGGTGAGAGGCGATGAATTCCAGATCGGGCCGCAGCAGGTCCTGGACGTCGTAGACGACGCAGCTCTTCACGCCGGTCACGTCCGTGAGCAACGCGCCGGGTTTTAAAAAGCGCTGGTTTTCCTCCAACCAGTCCAGCAGGACGCCGGGGTAGAGGCAGAGGATCACCGCGTCCGCGCTGCCGATCAGCGCCGGGTCCGGCGTGGCCGCGCCCGCGTCGATGATCTCCTCCGCCAGCGCGTAGTCGATGGAGCTCTGGGAGCGGCTGACCGCGGTGACGCGGAAGCCCAGGCGCTTGAGCGCGCGGGCATAGCTGCCGCCCATCAGGCCCAGCCCGACGATCAGAATGTTGCTGTCACTGATCCATTGCATCATATCGTACCTCGATTCCAAGTGATCTCAGACGTTCAAAGAAGTCCGGGAAGCTCTTCCGCACCGCCTCCGCGCCCCGGATCGTGCCGCCGGTCTTCGTGCATAGCACCGCTAGCGCCATCACGATCCGATGGTCGTTGTGGCCGTCCAGAGCTTCCGCCGGCGCGTGGAGCGGGGAGGGGGGGACCGTGAAGGCGTTTTCCTCCAGGATCGTTTGTACACCGAAGCGGGCCAGCTCCGCCGCCATGGCCGCGGCCCGGTCGCTCTCCTTGATGCGCAGCCGCGCGGTGCCGGTGAAACGCCCGCCGCCGTGCAGCGCGGCGTAGGCGAACAGCACCGGGCCGAGGTCGGGACAGTCGGAGAGGTCCGGCGGCTCGTCCGTCCCGTTCCGCAGGGCGGTGAAATACTCCTCGCAGACCCGGTCCCCCTGACGGCTCTCCGGGTCAAGGCCCGTGACGGGGATCTCCATGGCCCGGAAGAAGGCCGCGTTGCTCCAATCGCCCTCCACGTTCAGCTTGCGGGCGCCGGGGCGCTGCCCGCCGGGGACGTGGAAGCGCGTATCGTTATCCCATTCCACTGTGACGCCGAACTGCCGCAGCGCGTCCACGGTCAGGGCCAGATAGCTCCTGCTCTCCACCGGGGGGATCAGCGTGATCGTGCTGTCGCCGTCCAGCAGAGGGAGGGCGAAGAGCAGGCCGCTGACGAACTGGCTGCTCACGTCGCCGGGGAGTACGTAATCACCGGGTGGAAGCGGACCCCGGACGCGGACGGCTTTTCCGTCTCGCGCAAAGAGCAGAGCGCGCTCCCGGCAGACCACCTCGTATACGGTCAGCGGGCGTTCCGGGAGCCGTCCCTCGCCCGTCAGCTCGGCACACGCGCCGCTGAGCAGGCAGAGGGGCAGACAGAAGCGCAGCGTGCTCCCGCTCTCCCGGCAGGGCAGGACCCCGCCGCGAAAGCCCCGGACGTCTGTTCCCCGAATTGTGACCGTGTCGCCGTCGAGCGTCCAGTCCGCGCCGATGACCTTCAGGCAGTCCAGCGTCGCCGCCACGTCCTCGCTCAGCGCCACGCCCCCGATCCGGCTCTCGCCCTCCGCCAGCCCGGCGCAGAGCAGCAGCCGGTGGGCCATGCTCTTGCTGGGCGGGGCCACGATACAGCCCCGGGGCGTACCGGGGGAGATCGTGACGGTCACGCCTCGAGCCGGTCGAGCAGCAGGTCCACCGCCTCCAGATAGCCGTTGGTCCCGTGGCCGATCACCGAGGCGACGCAGCCCGCGCGGATGTAGCTGATCTTCCGGAAATCTTCACGCGCGTTCACGTCGGAGATATGGACCTCCACGGTGGGGATTTTCACTGCGTTCACCGCGTCCAGCAGGGCAATGCTGGTGTGGGTGTAGGCGCCGGGGTTGATGACGATCCCGTCCGCGTCGCCCAGCGCGCCCTGGATTGCGTCCACCAGGTCGCCCTCGTGGTTGGACTGGTAGAATTCACATTCCGCGCCCCGGGCCTCCGCGTGCTCCGCGATCCGGGCGCAAAGGCTGTCGTAGGTCTCCCGCCCGTAAAGCCCCGGCTCGCGGAGCCCCAGCAGGTTGAGGTTGGGACCGTTGATGATCAGCAGCTTCATTGGTATCCTCCTGTCGAAAACTTTTCGTAGGGGCGCTTCACGAAGCGCCCGCCGGTACAAAGCGCAGTTTGTTCCAATTCATCCTGTCGGGGAGGGGCTTGCCCCCCCCGCCGTAACGATTCGCAGCCGGAAGCCCGGGGAGGGGCAAGCCCCTCCCCTACAGGGAAACGACCCGTTTCGAAAATCGTAAGGTTCGGGCGCTTCGTGAAGCGCCCCTACAGACGGCCCGTTAAGGCGGCGCGAATTGTTTCAGGATCGCGTTCAACGCGGGCTCAACGTTGCCCGCGTTGGGAATGATCACGTCCGCCGCGGCGGCGTAGATCGGGCGGCGCTGCTCGTAGAGGGCCCGCAGCTTCTCAAAGCTGTCGCCCAGCGGGCGGTCGCCGGTGGGGACGAGCTGTTCCAGCGGGCGGTCTAACCATATCAGCAGCCCGTTCTGCCGCAGCAGGGCGCGGTTTTCCTCGCGCAGCACCGCGCCGCCTCCGGTGGCGAGGACCTGCCCGCCCGCCGCGCACAGCTCCCGCAGCGTTTCGGTTTCCAGAGCCCGGAAGCCCGCTTCTCCGTCTTGCGCGAAGATCTCCGGGATGGAGCGGCCCGCCCGCCGGACGATGGCCTCGTCCGCGTCCACGAAGGGCAGGCCCAGCCGCTCCGCCAGCAGTTTCCCCACCGTAGTCTTGCCGCTGCCGGGCATGCCGATCAGCACGAGGCTCCGCTTGCGGTTCAGCAGCTCGCGGTAGATGCGCTCATACTCGGGATCCGGCACCGCCGTGCCGCTGAACTGCTCCGCTGCCAGCATGGCCTGCGCCACCAGCATGTACAGCCCGCCTGCCGCCGGGACGCCCCGCGCCGCCGCCATTTGGCAGAGCCGGGTCCGCAGCGGATTGTAGATCACGTCCACCACGCCCTCCAGGGCAGAGAAACGCGACAGGTCCGCGGGGACCGCGTCGGTTTTCGGATACATCCCGACGGGTGTCGCGTTGATGACGATCTGCGCGTCGGCGTGCTCGGAATAGGCGGTCTCATAGGAGAGCGCCCCGTCCCGCCCGCCGCGGGAGACGCGGAGCACGGTCCCGGCTCCCTCCGCCGCCGCCACGGCCAGCGCGGTCTTGCTGGTCCCGCCGGTGCCGAGGATCAGCACCTTCTTCCCGGACAGAACGATCCCGCTCCGACGGATCAGCCCTTGCAGGCCGCCGAAGTCCGTGTTGTCCCCGAACAGCCGCCCGTCCCGCCGCACGATCGTATTCACCGCGCCGATGGCCGCCGCCCGCGGAGAGAGCGCGTCCAGATACTGGATCACGGCCTCCTTGTACGGGATCGTCACGTTCACCCCGTCAAAGCTGCCGGAGCGCAGAAACGGCCCCAATTCGGACGGCGTAAGCTCGATCAGCTCATAGGAATACCGCCCCAAGGCCTCATGCAGCTCTTTGGAAAAGCTATGGGGCAGATGTTCTCCAATCAACCCAAACCGCATAAACCTCCTACCTCCTACCTTCTGCCTCCTGCCTCGCAAGCCAGTCCGTTCCGTACCGCAGCGCCAGCGCGTCGCAGAGCACCAGCGCGCTCACGCTGTCCACGACGACCCGCGCCCGATGGACGATGGCGGGGTCGTGACGCCCCCGCAGGGACAGCTCTGCGTCCGTCCCGCGCAGCATGTCCACGGTCTGCTGTGTCTTGTAAATGGAGGGAGTGGGCTTGACCGCGCAGCGGTACAGCAGGGGCATGCCGTTGCTGATGCCGCCGTTGATCCCGCCGTTGTGGTTCGTGCGGGTGCGGACCGTATCGCCGTCCATGAAAAAGGCGTCGTTCGCAGCGCTGCCGCGCAGCTCAGACAGACCGAAGCCCGCGCCGAACTCCACGCCCTTGACCGCGGGGATCGAGAACAGCCCGTGGGCCAGCAGCCCTTCCAGCGTGTCGAACCAGGGCTCGCCCACCCCCGCTGGCAGGCCGAGGACCGCGGTCTCCAGCACGCCGCCCACGCTGTCGCCGTCCCTGGCGGCGGCTTCGATGGCGGTCCGCATGGCTTCGCCCGCCGCCGGGTCGAGGACCGCGAAGGCCTCGTTTTCCAGCAAAGCGAAGTCGGCTTTCCAATCGGCGCCGAAGTCCCGGTCCGCGATCCCGGCGCAGCGGGCCACGTGGGTACCGATCCAGATCCCCCGCGTCCGCAGGGCCTGGATACAGACTGCGCCCGCGGCGACCAGCGCCGCGGTGACGCGCCCGGAGAAGTGGCCCCCGCCGCGGTAGTCCTCAAAGCCGTGGTATTTCATGTAAGCGGTATAATCCGCGTGGCCGGGCCGGGGCAGGGCGCGGGTGGCCGCGTAGTCCCGGCTGCGGGCGTCGGCGTTGGGGATCAGGATCGTCAGCGGCGTCCCGGTGGTGTGTCCCTCGAAAAGCCCGCTCACGATCTGAAATTCGTCCGCCTCCCGCCGCGCGGTGGAGATGCGCCCCGCCGGGCGGCGCAGGCCGAGCTGCCGGGCGATGAAGCCCTCATCCAGCTCCAGGCCGGGGGCCAGCCCGTCCAGCACCGCGCCCAGCATCGGGCCGTGGCTCTCGCCGAACAGAGTCAGCGTGACGCTCGTTCCAAAGCTGTTTTTCACGGCTCCAACACCTCCACGATCCGCGCCCGGAGCTGTTCGGGCGTCAGCTTTTCCAGCCGGAACGCGCCGGGAGCGTCCACCAGCACGCAATCCACGCCGCCGGCCCCGGCCTTCTTGTCGTGCAGCGCCGCGTCCAGCACCGCGTCGGGGTCATAGTGACAGGACGTCGGCAGATGCAGCCGCTCCAAAACCGCCCGCAGCCGGGGCCGCAGGGCGGGCGCGCACATCGGCAGCATCCCGATGGCGACGCACTCCCCGTGCCGCAGCGCTCCCGCCGCGGCGGACTCGATCCCGTGGCCCACGGTGTGCCCGAAGTTCAGGCACTTCCGAAGGCCCTGCTCCCGCTCGTCGGAGGCCACGACCCGGGCCTTCTCCCGCAGCGCGGCGAAAATGATCTCCTCGATATGCGCCATCGGGTCCTCCCGCTCGAACAGCGCGAACAGCGCCGCGTCCGCGATCAGACCCATCTTGACCGCCTCCGCCAACCCGGCGGAGACGTCCCGTTGGGAGAGCGTGGACAGGGTATCCGCGTCGATCAGCACGGCGCGGGGCTGGTGAAAGGCCCCGACGATATTCTTCACGCCGCCCAGGTTCACGGCGGTCTTGCCGCCGACGGAGGAATCCACCTGGGCCAGCACCGTAGTGGGGACGTTGTAAAAGTCGATGCCGCGCATAAAGCAGGCCGCGGCGAAGCCCGCCAGGTCCCCCGGCACGCCCCCGCCCACGGCGCAGACCGCGTCGGAGCGGGTGAAGCCGTGCCGGAGCATGGTGAGCAATAATTCCTCCAGCGTCGCCAGGCTTTTGCTGCCCTCGCCCTGGGGGACGGTGACGAGCACGGCCTCCCGGCAGGCCGCCGCGACGGCCTCGGCGTATTCCGCGGGGACGCCCTCGTCCGTGACGATCAGCACCCGGCGGTCCAGATTCATGGATTCCCCCGCGCGGCGCAGACAGCCGCGCTCGACGCGCACCTCATAGCTCCGGTCGCCCAGAGAAACAGGCAGGATCATACCGCATCCTCCTCCCGCCCCAGCAGGGCGCGCTGATAGTCGCGGGAGACGCGCATGGTCTCCCGGAGCAGGTCCAGAAAGTAGGGCCGCAGCGCCTCGTCGGAAAACCATTCCGCCGCGCGGTCCAGCTTTTCCGCCTCCCGCGCCGGGTCCAGGATCGGCAGACCCTTTGCGCGCTTTTCCTCCGCGATGGCCCGCACCGCCTCCATGCGGCGCAGGAACAGCGCGGCAAGCTCCCGGTCCGCCGCGTCGATGGCGGCGCGGGCTTCGGTCATGTCCATCATAAGATCGTCTCCATTCCCAGCTTCTGTACGTCCATCCCCATGGCCTCATAGAAGCGCTGCGCCCCGGGGTTGCAGCTCCATACGGTGAGCTGGACGTTGTAACAGCCCTGTTCGCGGGCAAAGCCCAAAATGAACTCATATAAGGCCCGCCCGACGCCGCGCCCCCGCGCCGACTCGTCCACGCAGATGTCGTCGACGTAGAGCGTCTGCACCGGCTCCATCAGCCTGTGGCCCTGCGGAAATCCGAGCAGCTGGCAAAAGCAGTGACCCAGCACGCGGTCGGTCTCGTCCGAACAGACGAAGACCGGCTTCCTGTCGTCGTCCAGCAGCGCCGCCAGCTCCGCTTCGGAGTATTTGGTCGTCGGCCCGCGGAAGAGATCGGGCCGCCCCTCGTGGTGCACCATATTCACTTGCAGCAGCAGCTCCAACAGCCGCGGGATGTCCCGCGGCTCCGCCCGCCTGACAGTCAGCATCGCGAAGCCCCCGATCCATACTTATATAAAATATATTGATACTGTAAAGTATCACGATTTCGCCGGGAAGTCAAGCAAAGCTCGAAATTGTGACAGATTCGGAAAAAACGCTTGCCGAATCGGGCGGAACATTGTATACTGAATCAGTTATGAGAAACGAAAGAAATAAAATAATGAACCGCCTGCCCGTCCGTCTGGCCGCGCTGCTGCTGGCCGGGGCGCTGTTCCTGACGCAGCCCGCCGCCGCGAAGTCCGAAACGGTCCACAGCGGACAGGGCGCCGGCCTTTACGCCCTCGTGCGGACCTCCGCGGCAGAGCTGGAGGAGCGGGCTGAGGCCAGGCTCGCGGCGCTGGGACGCACCCCGCACCAAAGTGCGCCCTCAAAAACCGGTCCGCTCTGGGAGAACCTGGGCTCCGTGCGCTACATCCACCAGGGCTACCGGACCTGCAAGGCATCCAGCGCGGCGATGGCGGTCAACCTCCTGCGCGGGACGGACGAAAGCTCGACCTGGTCCATGGGCTGGGACGAGTGCATCAACTTTTCGTGGATGACCTTTACCGGCTCGGACGGGGTGACCTACCAGGGCGTCTACATGTTCGACGAGTACCCGATCAAGGCCTCCGAATATTACCGCGTGATCGACGACTGCCTGGAACGGGGCATCCCCGTGGTGGGCTCGGTCCACAGCACGAAGCCCGGCTATTCCCAGCACCACTGGGTCGTGATCGTCGGGAAGAGCGGGGGAGACTACTGGATCGTCTGTCCGGCCCGGCAGCAGACGGGGGAGACGATCGCGGAGAACATCGTCCCGCTGTCCCGGATGCACTACGCAATGGCCCTGAACGACTATCCGACGAAGCATTACGTATACATGACCTTCACTCCGGCGGAGGAACAAGCGGAAGGAGAAGCATCATCATGAAAAAGCACATTGTCTGTCTCGGCGATTCCAACACCCACGGCTACTGCGCGGACCCGGCTGACTGCGCCGACGGCGGCGCGCGGTTCAACGAGGACGAGCGCTGGACCTGCCTGCTGCAAAAGGCGCTGGGTGAGGACTATCTCATCCTGGAGGAGGGCCTGAGCGGGCGCACGACGGCCTTCACCGATCCCCTGCACGAGTCGATGGACGCGCTGAGCGTGGCCTACTCGATCCTGATGTCCCACGAGCCGGTGGACCTGCTGGTGATCATGCTGGGCACCAACGACACGAAGGAGCGCTTCTGCGCCAACGCCGCGGTGATCTCCCTCGGCATGGAGCGGCTGCTGCTGAAATGCAAGACCGTGGACTGCTGGGGCGGCAAGGCCCCGAACGTCCTGGTGGTCTGCCCGCCGCACATCGGAAAGGGCTTCCACGACGACTTTATGGGCGAGGGCTGCATCGAGAAGAGCGAAGCCCTGTCCGCTTTCCTCGCCCCGGTGGCCGAGCGCAACGGCGCGGCCTACCTGGACGCCGACGGCTGCGAGTTCAACGGCATCGACCACATGCACCTGTCGAAGCGCGGCCACGCCCAGCTCGCCGAGCGCCTCGCGGCGATCATCCCGACGCTGGTGTAAATCGAGCTTCCTGCCGACGTGAGATGTGCTTTCCCCCCAGGGGGAAGGACAAAAAACACACCGGGCGGCCTCGCGGCCGCCCGGCAGACTGTAGACAAATATCGTTCCAATGTAAATTGGGATTTGGTGAGATCATGTTCGTAGGGGCGACCCTGTGTGGTCGCCCGCAGGTTACGACGGTTGCCACGTCGTAGGGAGCGATCCCCTGATCGCTCCGCGTTCCGCCATGCCCGGACGTCGCATTCCG
>JAFSRS010000037.1 GCA_017445985.1 Oscillospiraceae bacterium
CCCGTTAGCCTGACGCGAATAGGAAGACGGGCCGCCGAGGGCGGCGGCCCCTACATCTAACAACTAAGGCAACACCGCACAATTCTCGGCACACGTCTCGCTTGCCTAATATTCCGTCATATCGCCCAAAAATCCTCGGCAATACACAAAGTATTGCCTGCGGTTTTTAGACGATCTGACGAAAATTCTGACTGCGCGATCCGCGCACCAGAATTGTGCGGTGCTGCCCTAACAACTATCAACTCTTACACTTCCATATTCAGCTCAGACGTCCGCCTGACCTCCGGGAGGGCGTCGAGGAAGGCGCGGACCACCTGCGGGTCGAAGTGGGTCCCGGACTCGCTGCGGATGATGTCCACCGCCTGCTCGAAGGAGAAGGGCTTCTTGTAGCTCCGGCGGGACACCAGCGCGTCGAACACGTCGGCGACGGCCATGATCCTCGCCCCCAGCGGGATGTCCTCCCCTGCCAGGCCGGTGGGGTAGCCCTTGCCGTCCCAGCGCTCGTGGTGGTAGGTGGCGAGGTTCTTGGCCTCCTCCAGATAGCCGGTGTCCGTGACCAGCGCGATGGCGTGGGAGATGACCTCCCCGCCCGCGGTGGTGTGCTCCTTCATCTTCTGGAATTCCTCGTCGGTCAGCTTGCCGGGCTTGTTCAGCAGCAGATCGGAGATCTCGATCTTGCCCACGTCGTGCAGCGGCGCGGCGTCCACCACGTCCTGCATGAACGCCTCGGTCAGCGCGTCGTCGTAGATACCCTCGCGCTTCATCTGCTCCACGATGATCTTGACGTAGGCCGCGGTCTTGCGCACGTGGTCGCCGGTGCACTGGTCGCGGCTCTCCACCATGTCGGCCAGGACCAGGATCAGGCCGTGCTGCATGTGGGAGATCGTCTCGTTCTTCTCCTGCACGTCGCGGATGTACTGGATCGTGTCCTCGGTGGTCTTGGCGAGGGCCTTGTACAGGTTCTCGATCTCGTCGCCGGTGTGGATGTCCAGCGCGGCGATGTGCTCCACGCTCTCGCTGCGGGCCTTCTCGTTGTCATAGGCGAAGGTCCCGGCGGTCAGGGCCATGGAGTTGATCGGCAGCACGACGCTGTACTCCGCCATCCACAGGCCCAGGGCCAGGATCAGGAAAAAGATCCCGAAGAACAGCGAGACGGCACGGGTCAGGTAGGTGATCTCCTCCTGGGTCACCTGGCCCATGGAGATATCCGCCGCCGCGTAGCACACGCAGTTCCCCTCCGCGTCGTAGATCGGCTCATAGGCGGTCAGCAGCCAGCCGTAGGTGTCGTTCGCGATCAGCGGCTCGATGGTCCCGCCCCGCAGCAGGATCGGGATGTAATCAGCAAAGGACTCGTCAAAGTCGATCAGCGTCCCGGGGTCGGCGCCCTCCAGCTCCGGGGTGTCCAGGTCAAAGACCACGTGGCAGCCGTCGGGCAGGATGCGGTAAACGTAGAGATATTCGATCTGGGGCGAGCTGCGCAGGATGGAGTCCAGCCGCTGCTCGGTGTAGGCGTAGCCCTCCGCGGCCTCGCCCTCGGCGAGGTAGTCGTCCACCCGCTCCGGGTCGATGGTCCCGGCGGCCAGCCGGGAGATGCTGACGCCAAGCTGCTTGTGGTAATCCAGAATGCTCTTGTGGTACTGCACCCAATTGATCGCTATGGCGGAGGCCGCCACCAGCAGCGTGATCACTGCCAGGATCAGGACGATCTTGACGCGGAGGCTGATCCTCCGGGTGTCGTGACGCACGATCTCCCGGCGCTGTTCCTCGCTCAGCGGGGCCTGCCGCCAGCCGTAGGGGCGGCAGCGCAGGCAGACGCGCTGCGGCAGCAGCCGAAGCGTGACCGCGCAGATCAGAACCACCAGCGCCTTATCCACCAGGTCGATCAGCAGCCCCGCGCAGAGCTGGCACAGGAAGGGCTCCCCGACGCCGGAGCTGTAGAAGCTCTGGGCCAGCAGGCCCACGGCGTCCTCGCCAAAGCCGAAGCCGTACAGCAGCCAGGTCAGCATGGAGCCGATCCCGCCGCCGATCACCGCGAAGCAGCCGATGGAGAGCAGCAGCCCGCCGATCTTGCGGAAATAGCCCTGCTCGCTCAGCCAGACCGCGGCCACGGCGAGGAATACGTTGATGACGGAATAGTACATGCTGATCCCGTCGCGCAGGCCCAGCAGCAGGTTCGTCAGATAGCCGACGGCGATGCCGGGCAGATAACCGCCCAGCGCCGCTGCCAGCACGGTGCCGACGGAGTCCAGATACAGGGGCAGCCCCAGCGCGCCCGACAGCGCCTTCAGCCCCAGGTTCAGCGCCAGCGCAGCGGCGCTCAGCAAGAGCGCGCCCCATAACGTCCCCCGCTTTCGCGCGGCGGGCATGATATGCTCGTCAGACATGGCTGTCCCCCATGATGAATAATACTACATTATAACAATATTTTATATCATATTGGTTTCCGTAATGCAAGGTGAAAATAAAGTAACAAGTAACCGACTGGCGAACGCCCGTTCCCTGTTACTTGTTACTTAACGAAATCTCGATCATCCAGGCCCGGCCCAGCTCGCCGGGAGCGAGGCGCACAGGCTCGTCCGTCCAGCCGTCGGCCAGGCGGAGGCTGCCGTCCGGGTCCAGGCCGTAGCACAGCAGATGGTGGCTCCCGTAGCGCGGGTGACGGCGGAGCTGGAGATAGACCAGGCTGCCCCGGCGGAGCGCGGCGCGGAGGCTTTGGGGCGTGGCCCGGCGCCGCGGACCGGCCTCCGCGTCCCTGAGGCCGCTCTCCCGCAGCGCCGCCCGGAGATAGCTCCGGCACAGCAGGTCCGAGGTCCCGCCAAGCCGAAAGGGCAGCTTGAGGTTCACGTAATTCAGCCGCCGCTGTCCCAGCCGGGCCAGCCGCAGAAACAGGTCCTCCGGCGTCTCAGCCCCGCCCGCGCCGGACGTCGCCTCCGGCCGCAGCGTCAGCACCAGGTTCGTGAGCGCCGTCGGCCCGCAATGCTGCCGGAAGCCGTGTCCCAGCTTCTCAAACTGTCCGGTCGTGCAATACCGTTCGTTCATGGCAGAGATCCTTTCCGGGGTGGAAACACAACGCGAAATTCGACGATTCGACGTAGGGGCAATATCATAAATAGATAAAATTTACAACAAAAAAGATATATTTTCTATATCTTTATATCACCACTTAATATATCTTTTAAATATTTTAAATAAAGTTCTAAAATGTTAGCTTTTTTTA
>JAFSRS010000038.1 GCA_017445985.1 Oscillospiraceae bacterium
ACTGGCTGCGCTGCTTCGGGTCATTGGTCAGGCAGGTCTGCCCCGCCTTGGTGCAGGCGCACTGGGCGGTGTAGCCGATGACGTAGACGATGTAGCTGACGATGTACACGACCCAGCGCAGCGTCCCGAGGCTGTCCGGCAGGCCGCGGAAGAAGACCATCATCAGCAGCAGGCTCAGGGCGAGCAGGCAGTTTCCGACGACCATGAAGGGGCGGAATTTGCCGAAGCGGGTCTGCGTTCGGTCCATCAGCGAGCCGCAGATCGGGTCGGTGATGCCGTCGAACACGCGCATCAGCGGCGCGAAGAGGCTGTTGAAGGTGCTGATCGCCAGAACGACGGCGGCGCTGGCTACCGTCCCGCCCAGTGCGTCGGCGGTGGAGCCGGACAGGTACATGATCGCGTAGTAGGTGAAATAGGTGTAAAAGGCGAAATAGACGTTGGTCGCGGCGTTATTGAAGGGAAACAGCGCGACCTGCCACTGCTTGGCGCGGTTGACGGCCTGTGTGCTTTCCATGCTTTTGTCCTCCTCTATCTGATCTCGAAGAAAAGAAAATCTGCCGGGCCTTCGCCCCGGTATTCAAAGAAGAGCGGATGAACGCCCTCGTCGATACGAAATGCTCCCTCGCCGTTTACAGGCACGTCGGCCACGGTTTTCCGTCCGTCCGAGACCAGGAAGCTGCCGCTGCCGCGCCCCTCGACGCGGATACGCGTTTCCGTCCCGTCAAACAGGAAGTATTTGAAGCCTGCCGTTGCGCCGTCGCGCATGTTGGCGATGTACTGGTCGCCGTGTTCCTCCCGGTCTCTGCCGGACTGGGTGAAATAGGGATGATCGCGGAGCCGCTTCTTTGGGTTCGCGCCGTCCACGCGGCCGGTGGCGTGGCCATTGGCCCAGAGGTTGCAGGCAATGCGGGCCTCATAGCGCCCTTTTCCCTTCAGCGGACCGCCGTTGAGGCCGCAGGAGCTCACTTCCGCCTGCTTGAAGCCGCCGTCCGTCGTTCGCTCCAGCTTCTCGGCGCAGGCCTGGCGGGCATAGGAGCTGCGGTTTGTCTGGCGGTGGTAGAAGATATACCAGTCCTCTCCGATGTTCAGCAGCCCGCCGTGGGTGTTGCCGAGGTAGTTATTGGCGTGGCTCTCGTCTTCGTTGCCGTTTAAGTACAGATCGCCCAGATCCACCAGCACGCCGCCGTATTCAAAGCCGCCGTCGGGACGGTCCGACATGGCGTAGCAGAGGTCGTGGTTATACTGCGACGAATAGACAAAGCAGTATTTCCCGTCCACCTTTCGGATGGAGCTGGCCTCGAAAAAGGCGTGGGGGAAGGCGCCGGGTTTATCCCTGGTCGGGAAGAGCAGCTTCGGTTCGGTTTTGATCGTCACCATGTCCGGCTCCAGCTCCATCACCACGCCGCCGTCGTTGCGCAGATCGTGCCAGCGGGAGGCGACGAAGGGCACCTTGGTGGCAAAGCCGGAATAGAGCCACACGCGGCCGTCGTCGTCCGTCAGCACGCCGGGGTCAAAGGGGAACTGCTCGCCCGACTGCTTGCCCCAGACCCTGCCGTTTTTGTGGCGGACCTTGCCGTAAAACTCATACTTCCCCGCCGGGGTATCGCAGACCGCGACGCCCATCTCGCCGAGGAAATCGAAGGCGTAGTAGAGATAATAGCGCCCGTCCGGCCCCCGGGTCACATCCGGCGCGTAGAGGCTGCGGATGCCGAGGGGATTGCCCGGGTCCTGGGTCTTTTTGTAGATCACGCCCTCACAGCGCCAGTCCGAGAGGTCGTCCACCGGGGCCGACCAGCAGACATAGTCGTTGACGCAAAAGATCGGCGCGCCGAAGGCGTCGTGACTGCCGTAGACATAGACCCGATCGCCGAAGACGTGCGGCTCGCCGTCCGGGACGTACTCCCAGCTGGGGAGATAGGGGTTGAAGACCTGCTGCTTCATCGGCTTACTCCTTGTTGGTCCAGTTGGCGCCCTTGTCGCCCGCGTCCTTGAGGACATAGGCGGGGTTGGGCTTCGAGACCCTGCGGAACACGGCCTCGTCGGCGCACTCGCCGCTGACGGCGCGGATCTTCGTTTCGCTGCTCATGGGCACCGTAAAGGTGAAGACGTGCTCACCATGCTTCGTCTCCAGCTTGTCGCCGTTTACAAACAGCGTCACCGCGTTGAGGTTTGAGTAGACCTTGACCTCGATCTTCTCTTCCGTGCGGTCGACAAAGCGCTTGGAGCAGATATGGACGAAGGGCTCGTCCGACCACCAGGCCTTGTAGAGATAAAAGCTGTCCTTGCGCGTCTTGCGGTCAAAGGTCACCAGGCCCTTGTGGTTCATGCCGGGCTCTCCGCCCTGGTCCCGGGCGTCGGCGGCAAAGTCGAACATGTTCCAGACGTGGGTGGCCCACAGCCAGGGGTGGCGCTGAAAGCACTCGAGCATATACTCGTGGTATTTCGCCTGGTATTCCTCGCTGTGATCGCCCCGCTTCGGGCGGCTCGAGTGCAGGTTCGGCATGCCCTCGCAGCCGTATTCGGAGTAGCCCAGGCAGCGGTCCGGGTAGACGGTGTGGAAAAAGTCCATCCACAGGTCGTTGAGAAACAGGCCCGGCACGTACCAGCCCAGATACAGGTTCCAGCTGACCACGTCGGTGATGTGCGCCACGGGGTTGAAGGGGCCGCACATCGCGTAGCAGGCCAGGGTCGTAAAGCGCGTCGGGTCCATCTTGTGGCAGAGATCGTTCAGGACGCGGTGGTTATCCAGCATGTCCTTATTGTCCTTGGTGGAGATCGTGATCTCGTTGCTGACGCCCCAGCAGACGATGGAGGGGTGGTTATAGCACTGGGTGATTAACTCCTTCATCTGGCTGATCGTGTTC